>NZ_CP050192.1:4596526-4896526 GCF_011694515.1 Mycobacterium sp. DL592
CCGATCCGGCGATGGCGCCGGTGGCCGCCGACGACGGTTTCGACCCGTTCGCTGCCGACGCCTTCTGGTTCCCGGAACGGCCCTGGTATCGCAAGCAGTCCGCGACGATCGCGCTGTGGGCAATCGGCGCGGCCGTGGTGGCCATGCTGGTGGCGGCGGTCCTTCTGGTGGTCCGTGACTCCGGGGATTCCGGCGGGTCAGACGGCGCCGGCACGCCCGACACGACGGCCCCATCGACCACCGCACCGACTCGCTCGCAGTCACCCGGACCGCCACCACCACCGCCTCCTCCGCCGGCGAGTTCGCCGGAGTCGGCGCAGCCCCGCAACACGTGGGTGCCGCAGTACCCGCAGCAGGCCGACAACGGCAGGCCCAACGTCACCACGCCGCAGACGCGGCCGCCCCAGATCAGCGTTCGTCCCACCCACCGCCCGGCGTTCCCCAACCAGCCCGGCGGCGGGTGACGGCTACTATCGGAACCCGTGGCGCGCGACGGTTCCCCCGACGACCCGGGCAACTACTCCGATAGCGACCCCACCCAGTACGCCAACTACGGCGGCACCGGCGGTGAGGCCTACAGCGATTACCAGCAGTCCGGCTATACCGAGCCAACCGGCTACGGGCAGCACCCCGAGCCGCCGACACCCTGGTATCGAAAACCGCTGGCGCTGATCGGTCTTGGGGTTCTGACCGCCATCGTGCTGGCGTTTCTGGTCTACGCCATCGTCAAATTCACCAGCAGCGACGCGAACAGTCCGGCGGTCACGTCGACCACCACGCCGACGTCCTCGGTGGACACCTCTTCGGCGTCGGTGGTCCCGGCTCCCGGTGGCACCACACAGACCGTGACCGAGTCCCCGACGACCAGTGCGCAGACTCCCACCACCACCGAGTCGACGGCCACCACAACAACAACCACCAGCGAGACGCCGTCGACGACAACCACCAGCACCACCGCGAGCACCCCGGCGACCACCAGCACGACCGTGGTGACCAGCACGACCACCGAGACGGTGACCACGACCCAGCGGGTGCTGCCGACGCTGCCGACATTGTTCCCGCGCCCCGGCGGAGGCGGTCAGTAGACCTCAGGACCCTCGGGACGCGTACTGCGCCACCAGCGCCTCGGCGCTGCGCACCGCCGCCCGGCACGCCCTGGTGGTGAACGGGTCGTTGAGGGGATGCTCGGCGCGCCGCCGCCACCGCTGCGCGGCCGCAAAGGCTGCCCGAGGCCCGTCATAGGGCACCTCCGGCGTCAACCCGAGGCGGCTGGCCGCATCAGTGCCCGACCCGCCGATGATTCGCCTCAGTGACGCCATCTCGTCATCGGTGAAAGTCGTTGGCCGCGAGCGCAGTTGGCTGAGCAGCCGCAGTTCCTCGAAGGCATGGGTGTCGGCGAGCAGCGGGTCGATATCGGCGCTGACGTAGGGGGTCGCCGCAATGGGGTAGGCCTCCACGAACCGGCGCAGCGATACCAGCGCGGTGTGCGCCTTGAGGGACTCCGACCGCTGCGCGAACTGCTGGTCGATCACGTCACGCAGCGCGACCAGCCCGCTACGCTCAAGCAGCTCATCGGCCAGAGCCACCGAATCGGTTATGCCGGTGCCTGATGTCGCCGGCCCGGCGGCTCCGGAACGCAATACGGCGATCGAGATGCGGATGCCGAACATGCCGAACCGGTCGAGCAGTGCCGCGCGGGTCGGTGCGTCGACCGGCAGCTCGAGGTCGGGGCGAACGAACCGGTCCACGCTGAGCATGGCCTTGTTCAGTTCGGCAGGATCCACGGCTGCCAGCTTCTCCAGGGCGGCGAACTCGCTCTGCCGCAAGGTGCGGGCCGTCAGCGCGAGCAACCCCGACACCGGGACCACCGCCTGGCAGATCCCGGTGCGGTCCAGCTCCTCGGTGAAGCGGTTGGCCACGTCCTTGGCCGACAGCATGGCGTCGAGACGGCCGGCGCCGATCTCGTCGGCTCGGGAGGCCACCCCGATCACCCCGAGGGCGCCGGAGGATCCGCCGACCAGCTCGCCGATCTGGCGCAGCAGGGCGATGTCGGCGGCGTTGAGTGTGCGCAGCAGGAACACCACGGCGTCGACCCGCGGCACACCATCCTCGGGGACCAGCAGGCGAAGGGTGCGCTCGGAGACGTCACGCGAGAGCGACGACGTACCCGGGGTGTCGATGATCGTGGCGTTGATCAGCTCGACCGCCGGCCACTCCACGTCGAGGTCGGCGATGTCGACCGGGTCGAGGCTGCCGAAGTCGAAGGTCAGACCGGCCCAGTTGTTGAGGCCGCGGGCGATCGGCACGTTGCTGCGCCGTCCGCCGACGTGGTTGGCGGTGACCTTCGGTGTCGGGCCGTGGCGGAACCAGGTGACGATGCGGGTGGCCTCGGTGGCGTCGGTGGGGGCGATGCTCTCCCCCACCAAGGCGTTGACCAGGGTCGACTTTCCGGCCTTAAGGGTGCCGGCCAGCGCGATCCGGATCGGCTGGTTGAGCCGGGCCGCGATGCGGTCGAGTTCGTTGAACACGTCGGGTCGCTGCCGGTATGCGGGTTCGCCCTCATAGGCGCGACGGGTGCCGGCCAGGATGGCGCGTACCTGATCGCTGGTGCTCATCGAGCGTCGAGTCTACGGTTCAGCGCCTGCGGTGCCGGACAGCTAGTATCAGCCGCCATGGCCCGGGACACGACGCCGTGGTACCGCTCCTCGGCGGCGACCCTCGCCGGCGGCCTGCTCGGTTTGGGGATCATCGCCGCACTGGTGTTCACGGTCATCAAGATGTCGGGCCAGTGGAACACCGGCGAGACCGAGCCCGTCGTCCCGCCCGGCACGCATCTGCCGGAGCCTCCGCACTTTGCGGCTACCACCACCGCGGGCACCTCCACCACGTACACCACGGTGCGGCTGTCGACCACGGATATCGGCCTGCCGGGCGAGACTCCCTCGAGCACCGCGACCACGACACCGACCGATGGGTCTGCGCCACCGACGCCGCCGCCGGGCGCCGTCGCACCGACGTTCCCGGGAAGCTTCCCCACCCGGGTCACCCATCCGCCGGGTAGTACCCGCTCGGGGCCGCGGCTCAACGAGACCCGGACCCTATACCCGCAGCCTTAGCAATTACCTTGCCGGAAGCAGCTTTTCGGCGTTGTCGATCACCTGGCCGAGGATGTTGAGCTGCCGCTGCAGTTCACCGATGCGGTTGTTGCGTTCGGTCTCCTCCAGGCGCGCGGAGGCGATGGTGGACTGCAGTGACTCGTTGAGCGAGCGGTTGGTCTGGTTGGCGATCTCGCGGTAGTGGTCACGCAGCTGGCGCTGGACGTTCTTGAGGCGGTCCCGGGATTCCTTGGTGACCACGAACAGCACGTCGTCGACGAACCTGCGCAAGTTGGTCTTGGCCTCGTTGCGCACCCGCATCATCCGGTTCTCCATGTCCTCCTTGTAGGCCTTGCGGCCCAGCAGCAGACCGGCGCCCAGCGACAGCGGGTTGAACATGCCCAGCCCGGCCACCGAGGTCAGCATGCCGAACATCAGTACGCCGCCGTAGGAGCCGCGCATGCTGGTGATGACCTTGTGGCCCTTGCCAATCGGCTTGGCCTCCAGTCGGGCCAGTGACTTGAGCCTGCCCACTTCGGCACCCATCTCGCGGGCGCTGACCTCCGGCATCTTGATCGCGTCGAGCCCGGCTTCGACGAACGTGCGGGCCACCTCCTGGGCCAGTGCCTCGGCCCGCTGGTACGCCCAGACGAAGTTGTCGCCGACAGCGTTGGCAACGTCGTTCTCCACCTCTGCGCCGATCTCGGCCCAGTGCTGGGTCGGGTCGCAGGAGTCGATGACGCCCTCGGCGTGCTGGGTGATGGCCCGGAATCGGGCCCGCAGGTCGTGGTCCACATCGGCGGTCAGGTCGGCGATACCGTCGTTGAGCACCTGCTGCCACAGCGCGGTCTGCTGCAGGGCGTCCTGAGCTTCCTGCTTACGGCGCTCGAGATCCTCGGTGAGCCTGCTCACTTCGTCGGGATCGTTGAGGGCAGCCAGCTCCGAATCCACCGACAGCCGCAAATGCTCTGCAGTCGAACGGATCTCGTTGACGACATGGTCGCGCACCCGGTCGTTCTCGCGGGAGAGCACTTTCTCGGAGAGGAACTTCACGATCGCCGGGAAGTTGGACTCCTCATTGAGCTCCTTGTCGTTGTGCGTGATCGCGTGGCTGCGCAGCAACGAGGACACCGGAATCAGCGGCAGGTTCAGCCCGGCTCGCTGCAGATGCGCGGTGTTGGTCTCCACAATCTGCCGCCAGAACGGGTACAGGTCGGTCTTGGTGGCCACGATCGCCGCGACCGGGCAGACCTCGTGTGCCTGACGGATGAACCGCATCTCGGGTTCGGTGAACTCCTGGCTGGTGTCGCTGACCATCAGCATGGCGTCGGCGTCGGGCAGCAGGCCCAGGGTCGCCGACAGGTGCGGCTGGCCGTGACCGCCGACGCCCGGGGTGTCGATCAAAGTCAGGCCGCCCTTGAGTAGCGGGCTGGGGGCGCCGACCTCCACTCGCAGCACCTCGCGTCCGCCGGCCTGCGGGGCACGCCGCAGGTCGTGGCGGATGTCGGCCACCGGGATGTCGACGACCTGGGGTTCCAGGCCCTCCCCGGCCGAGACGATCAGCCGGGCGCAGGGCTCGTCGGCGTAGCTGACGACCGTGACCAGCGCGGTGGTCTCGTCGTCGCCGACGCGGGCCACCGGCACGTTGAGAAGCGAGTTGAGCAGCTGGCTCTTGCCCTGCTTGAGCTGGCCGGCGATCACCACCCGGATCTGCGGGTCGCAGATGCGCTCCTTGGCCGCGGCCAGGCGGGCCGCCAGGTCAGCGCGATCGTTGGCGTTGGCGATCGCGCTGGTGTGCTCGATCAGCTCGACGATCACCCTGATCCTGCGGGGGTCCTCCGCTGGATTGACCCGGCCCGGGTCTTGCGCTGGATTGACCGGTTGCGTCACTTGTCCTCCCACTGCTCGCCATCAACACCGTATGCGCACGCCGGCGGCGGGGACCGTCAACCGGTCCCCGCCGCCGTCGCCTCAGAAGCCGAGAAGGTGATTGCCCGATGCCAGCGACAGGTCGTGGCTGTTGTCGAGCTGGCTGTTGACCAGCGTGGTGTTGTGGCTGGTGTCGAACAACGAATGGTTCGAGCTGTCGTGCGTGGAGGTGTCGGTCACCGTCGTCGGGTGCACCGAGGTGTCGGAGTGGTCGACCACCGTGGTCGTGGTGGTGGCCTCGGTCTGGGTGTGCGACGGGGCGTTCACCGAGTTGCCGCTGTTGGTCGAGGTGTGTCCGTCGATCACCGTGATGCCGCCGCCGCCGGCGTCGCCGCCCGAGGTGCGGCCGCCACCGATGCCGATCAGGCTGCTGCCGCCCGAGGCGCCGCCACCGTTGCCGCCGCTGGCATCCACATTGTGGAAGACCGGCCCGCCGTTGTCCTTGATGACGGTGCTGCCGCCGGTGGCGGTGGTGCCGTTGTCGTCGATCTGACCATGTCCCACAGCGACATTCGAGCCGGTGCCGGCAAGCACGTGGCCGTTGTTGACGTCGTTGTTATTGCCGAGGACCGCGCCGTCACCGCTGACGATGTCGCCGTGGTTGGTGCCGCCGACGACCACGCCGCCGTCGGTGGCGGTCTGGGTCGTCTTGTTGCCGAAGGTGATGTCACCGAAGCCCAGGTTGAACGCTCCCTGCTGGGCGTTCGCGCCGGCGCCCTGGTTGGGACTCAGCAGCGAGGTGTCGTTGTGGCTGGCCAGGTCGGTCTGCGGGGCGAAGGTGGGCGCCGGGGCGTACACCGGCTGAAACGAGGGCGCGTAGGCCGGAGCGAACCCGTACTGGTTGGACACGGCGCGCTGCAGGCCGACGATCGGGTCCCCGTCGCCGAGCGCCAGTCCGGGGACCGCGGTGGCGGCCACAGCCGACACCTGTGCGGCGCTCACGCCGGCGAGTCCGGCATCGCGCAGGGACTGTTCCGGTGCGGAGACGAACGAGCGGGCGGCGTCCTCGTCGCGGAACAGGCCGAGGATCCAGTCGATCAGAGTGAGCATGGTCGGAGCCTTTCGGTCGTGCTCGCCGGACTGTCCGGCGATCTGAAAATCACGCTATGGCCGTGCCGGGGCGCCCGAAACGGGGCGACGACCCCTCGTCGGCGCGGCCCTACTAGGGCCGCCGGGGACGCAATCGTTAGGGGATTAGGGGCTCCCTAGGGATTCGCTGTATAACGCGGAAAACCCCACGTCGCATAACGTGGGGTTGACGCGGCGTGAGCTCAGAAGAGGTCGAACCCCTGATGATCGGGACCCGGGTGGGAGTCGTCGATGTGCGAGTGGTCCCACCCCGCGTCGGCGAGCCAGTCCGGGGTGTGTCCGGGGTCGAGATGCTGGTCGGCTGCCGGGTCGGTGAACTGGGTGGACGGGTCCACGCTCACCGGTTCCACCACCGAGTGGTCCCCTCCGGTGTCGGCGACCACCGCGGGGCCGTCGTCGGCCGGCGGCTGGATCACGCCCGTGTCCACCGGATGTGAATTCGGTGTCATCGCGGGCGCTGCCGCGTCGAACGCATCGAAGGCGGCCGTCGCCGCGCCGCTCGCCCACACGTTGCCGTCTGCGGTCGGGTCGGCCCCGAAGGAGGGCACCGCCGTGGACAGCGAATCGGCCACCATGGGGATGAGGTTGTTGACGTCGACACTGGTCACGTCGGTGAGGTGGGCGGCGGCGATCGAACCGGCAGGATCGGCCGCGTAGCGTGCCGCGGCGTCGGGGTCACGCACCAACGACATCACAAAGTCGAGCAACGAGTTTGCCATGTCACGCCTTCTCCCCTACCACCGATAGTCACAGCGGAATTCCAGCTGCTGTCCAGAATGCTATCGGCGATTGCGGTGGCCGGGATCGGTGCCGAACCCAACCCGTGCCGGTCACCGTTAGGGGATGTGGCCTTAGGGGATTCGGCGGCGTTAGGGGTTGGATGCCGGGGTTCGGGACGGTCAGCCGCTATGGTGAAAAACGCCGCTGCGCGCAGCTGAAGGGAAGTGCGAATTGAGCGACTCGCTGGGGTTGTCGATCGGGACGGTGAACCTGGCGGCAGCCCGCCCGGGACGCCAGCCGGTGACCCGCCGATCCGTGCTGACGCTGCGGGACAACCGTCCCGCCGAGGTCGGTGTGCCCTCGCAGAATCCGGAGCTGACGAGCCCGAATCTGACCGAGGCCGGACTTGTCTTGCGCGGGTTCGTGGAGCGGGTCGGTGACCCGGTTCCGCTGGTCGCCGCGGATGGTTCCCCGCACCGCGGCGAGGCGCTGGCCGCCGAGGCACTCGAGGCGATGGCCCGCACGGTCGACGACGGTGAACCGCCTTCGACCATAGTGATCGCCGTGCCGGCGTACTGGAGCGCCGGAGCCGTCGGCGCGCTGCGCGGTGCCCTGCGGGCCCGGCCGGCGCTCTCACCCGGCGGGGTTCCGCCGACGCTCATCTCCGACGCGACCGCGGCGCTGGCCGCTCTGCAGGCCGATCCCGGTCTGCCCACCCAAGGTGTGGTGGCGCTGTGCGATTTCGGTGGCAGCGGAACGAATATCACGCTGGCCGACGCCGGCGCCAACCTCGCGCCAATCGGCGAGACCGTTCGCTTCCCGGACTTCTCCGGCGAGCAGATCGACCAGGCTCTGCTGACCCAGGTGCTGGCCGCAGTGCGCGACGCATCCAACGCCGACCCAGCCAGTACGGCCGCGGTGGGAGCGCTGACCCGGCTGCGTGACGAGTGCCGGCAGGCCAAGGAACGGCTGTCGTCGGAGACGGCGACCGTCGTGCCCGCCGACATGCCGGGCTTTCGCTCCGAGATCCGGGTGACCCGCGCCGAACTCGAGGCGCTGATCGCCGAGCCGCTGGCAGGCTTCCTCGATGCCCTCGGTGATGCACTGGAGCACAACAGGATTCCGGCGGTGAACCTCGCTGCAGTGGCGACGGTCGGCGGAGGCGCAGCCATCCCGGTCATCACCCAGCGGCTGTCGGAGGAACTGCGCGTCCCCGTGATAACCACCCCGCTGGCAGGTCTCAACCCGGCGATCGGGGCCGCGGTGATCGCCGCCCGCGGTATCGCACCGGACGCCCCGACGAGCATGTCCGTTGCCGCGGCCGATGCGCCGACCGGGCTGGCACCGGCAGCCTGGGCGGCCGGCACGGCGGGTGCCGCCGCGACCGAGTCGGCAACCGACGGTTCACCTTCGGCGACGTTCCGTGCGCTGGCGTGGTCCCAGGACGACGACGCGGGCGAGGAGCCGGTCCCTTACTCCGGTGAGGACTACACCTTCGACTACGCCCAGGCCCAGGGCCCCACCGGCGCCCGCCCGATGATCGAGTTCGACTCCGACGACCAGGAAACCATGCTGGTCGATGCGCCGGTGCCGTGGTATCGGCGACCTCCGCTGCTGTTCGGTCTGGCGGCTGCGGTAGCCGCAGTCGCTGTCGGCGGCCTGGCGATCACGCTCACCAGCGCCGACAGCACCCCGACAACCACCACGACCCGCGTCACCAAGCCAGGCGAACAACCCACCGACGCGCCGAACACGAGTGTCGTTCCGCCGCAGACGGTTACGATCACCGGCGACAACGGCAACGCGACGGTCTCGACGATCCCGGCGTCGACGTCCACCCTGCCGCCGTCGTCGACCACGACCACCACAACCACCACGCCGTCGACTACCACGACCACGACGACCACCACAACAACCACAACAACGACCACCACAACAACGACGACCACGCCCACGACGACCACCACAACGCCGCCGACGACGACCACGACGACTCAGCCGACCACCACCACGACCAGTCAGCCGCCGCCCACCACGACGACGGCAGCGCCCCCACCGACTACTAGCGCGGCTCGGCCGCCGACGACGACACCCGCCGCGGTCACGACACCTGCCGGGGTCACGACGACCGCGGTCGCGGCGGCCACCACCGTGCAGCCGCCCACTCACCAGGCCGTGGTCACCACCGAAGCGTTGATCCCCGCCGTCGGCGGACCTCAGAGCTAGCCGCGACGTGACCGAACTGGTTGCGCTGCAGAGCCTTCCACCTGCCGCCAAGGTGTTGGTGGAGACGCTGGCAGCAGCACCGGACGGTCCGGTCAAGGCGCTGATCACCGGTGGCGTGGGTACCGGCAAGAGCACGGTACTGGCCGCGATCCGAGAGGCGCTGCGCGCGGCCGGAGTGACGGTGAGCACCCGGCTTCCTGCCCCGCATGAACACCCGGCGGTGGTCGTGATCGACGACGCGCACCTGCTCACCGCCGAGGAACTGAGCTGGCTGACCGAGCTGGCGGCGAAGCCGGACACTACGGTGGTGGCCGCCACCGAGGCCCGCGAAAGCGACGGTGCTCTGCGCGAGCTGACCACTGTTATCGAGCGCGAACGCCCCCGCGTTGTACTGGGACCGCTTGCCGGCGCCGATATTTCACGACTTCTGGTCGACCCCTCCGGCCACCCCCCGCGCACTGAGCTGGTGACCAACATTCTGGTCGCCACCGCGGGCATCCCGTTTCTGGTGGCGGCGGTGACCGACTCAGCGCTCCCACCCGCGGTGAATTCGATTGCGCAGAAAGCCTTTTTCGCTCTCATCGAGCGACTGCGGCGTTTGGGTGAGCCGGAACTGGATGCACTCCTGATCTGCTCACTGAGCTATGACCTCGGCGCCACCGACCTCGCGGCGGCCCTGGATCTTCCTGCCGAGCACGCCCAGGTTCTGGTGGACCGGGCCCGCGCAACCGGCCTGGTGGAACCGTCGCACAACCCGCACTTCCTGCGCTCGGTGCATCGTGCGGTGTCCCAGGTCGTCGGCAACGCGCGGCACCGCGAGATCGAAACCGCGCTTCTACGTTCACAAATCGAGATGTCGACGCTGTCGGCGGGCCTGGCACTGCGACTGGCCGAACACGGTGTGCGCGACGAGCAGCTGGCAGACGTTCTTCGCAGGCAGGCCGCCGCCGGACGTACTGATCCGGCCGAAGCGGCCCGGCTGTACCGGGCCGCCGTCGACGCCGGAGCGGCAGAACTGCGTCCCGAGCTAGCCGATGCGCTGGCGCGCTCAGGTGACAGCGCTGCCGCCGTCGCCGAAACCGACGAGCTGCTCGGATCTGCCGTCGCCCGTGAGCGCGCGGCTGCGGTGCGCGTCGCGGCGAGCATGGCTGCACACCGCGGCAACAGCGCGCAGGCGGCCGAGCTGTTCACTTGGCTGGGCCCGTATCCCGACGCGGTGGTGAGCGCCGCGGCGGCGATCGTGCTGACCTCGGTGGGGGATGCCGAAGGGGCCCGGGCAGCGCTGGCCCCTGACGCCGACGGACCGCCGACGGCCGCATCGCGCGGTGCCCGCACGCTGGCCGACGGCCTGCTCACGACAGTGTCGGCGCCGTACTCCGCGGCGGCGCCCAAGCTGGGCCAGGCGATGGCGGCCGAGCATGCCGCGGGCCAGGTCCTGCCCGACAGCCCGGCCGCACTGGTGGCGCTGGCCGCACTGCACGCCGGCGATACGGTGCGCGCGCGCAGCGTGATCACCCGGGCCGTGCGGGCAGGGCAGGACAATCCCGATCCCCTCTATGGACACCGGCACCGGCTGCTGCTGGCCTGGACCAAGATGCAGGACGGCAACCTGTCCGGGGCCGGTGCCGACATGTCTCTCGTCGACGACTCGGTGCTGCAACGCCGCGACGCCCTGTGGGCGGCAGCGCTGCGCACGGCGATCGCGAGGCGTGGCGGCGATGCCGGGGCGTTGCAGAAGGCTTGGTACGCGGCGATGGAGGTGCTCGCCGAGTATTCGGTGGACCTCTTCTCGCTGCTGCCGCTGGGCGAGCTGTGGATGGCCTCGGCCCGACTTCGTCAGCAGGAGCGCCTCGCGCCGGCGCTCGAGCAGGCGTTCGCGATCCTCGCGGCGCTCGGTAACCCGTCCACCTGGTCGGTTCCGCTGCACTGGGCCGGTGTCCACGCCGGGATCCTGGCCAACGATCCGGGTGCGGTGGCCCCGCACGGCCAGGCTCTCACCGCGGCGGCCCCGGACAACCCGTTCGCCAAGGCGCTCGCCGGAGCCGGACGCACCTGGCTGCGGGTACTCGCCAACCAGGTCGAGGCCGACGAGGTCAATGCCGCAGCGCACAGTTTGGCGCAGTTCGGCCTCACCTCCGATGCGACCCGGCTGGCCGGTCAGGCCGCCCTGCAGGCCGCGGATCCGAAGGTGTCGGGACTGATGCTGCAGGTGGCACGTGACCTGAAGGTGGCGGCGGGCGAAGCCGCCGACGATCCGGCGACGGCAACCGGGGGTGCCGGGCCGGCGCTGGGCGCGGCCCGGTCGGGGGCGTCGCCGTTGTCGGACCGGGAGCGCGAGGTTGCCGAGCTGTTGTTGCTGGGAATGCCCTACCGCGACATCGGTGCGCAGTTGTTCATCTCAGCCAAGACGGTTGAGCATCACGTGGCACGCATCCGCAGGCGTCTCGGCGCCGAATCCCGTTCGGAGATGTTGTCGATGCTGCGGGCGATCCTGGCGACCGAGGCGTGACCCACAACACTTTCGGGGGCAAGTTAGGACAGCCTTTGTAGCGTCGCCGACGGCGGGGATGCAACTATGAGCTGGAATGGAGCCAAGTTACTGACCAGTAACTTGCACTAAGTTACTGTTAGGTAACTTATAACAGGGAGGCAGTCCGTGACCGCTCTCGACTGGGGCCGCCTGGTGGTTGGCCTACTGGCCACCGCCATCGTGTTGGTGTTTGCCGCACGCCGCGTGCAGTTCTTGACCAAGCTGATCCGGTCGGGTCAGCCCGTCGGTGACGAGGCCGGTCGCAAGGACGACATCCCCGCTCGAATCAAAGCGCAGTTCACCGAAGTCTTCGGTCAGAAGAAGCTGCTGAAGTGGTCCATCCCCGGCATCGCGCACTTCTTCACCATGTGGGGCTTCTTCATTCTTGCCACGGTGTATCTCGAGGCCTACGGCGTCCTTTTCAACCCGGAGTTCCACATTCCGCTCGTCGGCCGCTGGAACGCCCTGGGCTTCCTGCAGGACTTCTTCGCCGTCGCCGTACTGCTGGGCATCCTCGTCTTCACCATCATCCGGCTCCGGTCGGAGCCCAAGGAGTACGGCCGCTCGTCGCGCTTCTACGGCTCGCACACCGGCGGCGCCTGGCTGATCCTGTTCATGATCTTCCTGGTGATCGCCACCTACGCGTTTTTCCGCGGGGCCTCGGTCAACGCCCTCGGTGACGCCTTCCCCTACGGCTGGGGTGCATTCTTCTCCCACGGTATGGCGGCACTGCTGGCTCCGCTGGGCACCACCGCCAACGTGTGGATCGAGACCATCGCGCTGATGGGCCACATCGGCGTCATGCTGGCCTTCCTGCTGATCGTGCTGCACTCCAAGCACCTGCACATCGGGCTCGCGCCGATCAACGTCACCTTCAAGCGGCTGCCCAACGGCCTGGGACCCCTACTGCCCGTCGAGTACAAGGGCGAGCCGGTCAACTTCGAGGATCCCGCCGAGGACGCCGTGCTCGGCCGCGGCAAGATCGAGGACTTCACCTGGAAGGGCTACCTCGACTTCACCACCTGTACCGAGTGCGGCCGCTGCCAGTCGCAGTGCCCGGCGTGGAACACCGGAAAGCCGTTGTCTCCCAAACTCGTCATCATGAACCTGCGCGACCACCTGTTCGCCAAGGCGCCCTACATCATCGGCGGCAAGCCGATGCCGAGCGGTGAGAACGAGGCCGAACAGTTCGCCTCTGCCGAGGGAGGCTTCGTCGAGACCAAGCACGACGCCCACGATCACGTTCCCGAGTCCGGCTTCGAGCGCGTGCTGGGCTCCGGCCCGGCGCAGGCCACCCGCCCGCTGGTCGGAACCGCCGAGCAGCTCGGCGTCATCGACCCCGACGTGCTGTGGTCGTGCACCACCTGCGGTGCGTGCGTCGAGCAGTGCCCGGTGGACATCGAGCACATCGACCACATCGTCGACATGCGCCGCTACCAGGTGATGATGGAGTCGGAGTTCCCCGGCGAGCTCGGGGTGCTCTACAAGAACCTGGAGAGCAAGGGCAACCCTTGGGGCCAGAACGCCAAGGAACGCCTCACCTGGATCGACGAAGTCGACTTCGACGTGCCGGTCTACGGCAAGGACGTCGAGTCCTTCGCCGGCTTCGAGTACCTGTTCTGGGTCGGCTGCGCCGGCGCCTACGAAGACCGCGCGAAGAAGACCACCAAGGCGGTCGCCGAGCTGCTGTCGGCGGCCGGGGTCAAGTTCCTGGTGCTCGGCGACGGCGAGACCTGCAATGGCGACTCGGCCCGCCGCTCCGGCAACGAGTTCCTGTTCCAGCAGCTCGCCGGACAGAACGTCGAGACCCTCAACGGCCTGTTCGAAGGTGTCGAGCGCGTCGACCGCAAGATCGTTGTCACCTGCCCGCACTGCTTCAACACCCTGGGCCGCGAGTACCCGCAGGTCGGCGGCACCTACACCGTGGTGCACCACACCCAGCTGCTGAACCGCCTGATCCGCGACAAGAAGCTCGTCCCGGTCAAGCCGGTCGAGGGTGGGGCCAACGTCACCTACCACGACCCCTGCTACCTGGGCCGCCATAACAAGGTCTACGACGCTCCGCGTGAGCTCATCGGCGCCTCGGGCGCCCAGCTCACCGAGATGCCGCGCCACGCCGACCGCGGCCTGTGCTGCGGTGCGGGCGGCGCGCGGATGTGGATGGAAGAGCACATCGGCAAGCGCGTCAACCACGAGCGCGTCGACGAGGCGCTGGCGCTGGACCCGGCCAAGATCGCCACCGGCTGCCCGTTCTGCCGCGTCATGATCACCGACGGCGTCGGTGACCGGGAGAAGGCCGACGAGGTCGAGGTGCTCGACGTCGCTCAGCTGCTGCTGGGCACGCTGGACCTGAGCTCGGTGACGCTGCCGGAGAAGGGCGCCGCCGCGAAGGCTGCTGCCGCCGCGGCTCCGGTTGCGGCGCCGCCGGCGCCCAAGGCGGAGCCCGCGCCCGCTCCCGCCGAAACTGCGGAGCCGGCTGCAGCCGCTCCGGCAGCTCCGGTCAAGGAGGCCGCCCCGGTCAAGGGTCTGGGCATCGCGGGCGGGGCCAAGCGCCCCGGCGCCAAGAAGGCTGCCGCACCGGCAGCCGAGGCTGCTCCGGCCGCTGAAGCACCTGCGACTGAGGCTCCGACTGCTGCGGCCGCGCCCGTCAAGGGCCTGGGCATCGCATCCGGCGCCAAGCGTCCGGGGGCCAAGAAGGCGGCAGCGGCACCGGTGGCTCAGGCGGCTCCTGCCGCCGAAGCGCCGGCTGCCGAGGCTCCGGCACCCGCTGCTGAGGCTCCGGCGGCACCTGCTGTCCCCGTCAAGGGGCTGGGCATCGCCGCCGGCGCACGTCGACCGGGCGCCAAGAAGGCTTCTGCGCCAGCACCTTCCGCGCCCGCCGCGCCGGCACCGGCCGAAGCAGCGCCCGCTGCCGAACCCGCTCCCGCGGCGCAGACCACACCGGAACCGGCTGCCGATCCTGAACCGGCCGTCGAGGTCAAGGGACTCGGCATCGCCCGGGGTGCCCGACCGCCGGGCAAGAAGCGCTGAGCTAGCGGCGCTAGCTGACCTTCTGCAACTGGAAGGCGGCTTGGGTGATCTGCCCGCCGGGGCACTCGCCGTTGGAGTCGGTGGTCAGCGTGCCCGCGAGGGTAGCGGCGTCGATGGAGTACGCGATCGAGACGGGCGCGAAACTGCCGTCGTCGCAGACGACTCCGTCCGGTTTGGTGACAGTGAAGTTCCAGCGGCCGTCGGTCAGAGTGGCCACGCTGGTCCAGCCGACGGTGCTGACGAGATTGGCCGTGCAGCCGTCGGCGAGAACGACGCAGTTCGTCGTCGCCGTCACCTGTGCGCCCTCGGCACCGCCGACGATGGCGTAGGTACCGGTCAGCGGTGACGGATCGGCGTTGGCCGGGGCGCTCATGGCCACTGGGATGACGGCCGCGGTGGCCACTGTGACGAACGCCGTCGCCAGTGCAGCAGTGATGTGCTGTTTCATTTCTGCGCCTCCTACTCGACTCAGCAAATTAGCAGCCTTCGCGCAGGGAATTCGGGAAGTAGCAGCCCAATACCCGGTTGTGTCCGGGATGCCGCCCAACCGATGACGAACAGTTATGTAGGCGCAGCAAAATCGTCGTCGCGGCCGACAGCAAATCGGTTTGCACCGAGATGGGACAATTCTTCACGTGAGCACTCATCAGCTGCCGTGGCACGGCACGCAGCATCCGCGGCAGCGCACGTTCGCGCAGTCGACCAAGCTGCAGGACGTCCTCTACGAGATCCGCGGCCCGGTACACGACCACGCCGCGCGCCTGGAGTCCGAGGGTCACCGGATCCTGAAGCTCAACATCGGCAATCCCGCCCCGTTCGGTTTCGAGGCGCCCGACGTGATCATGCGCGACATGATCCAGGCGCTGCCCACCGCGCAGGGTTACTCGGACTCCAAGGGCATCCTGAGCGCCCGGCGCGCGGTCGTCACCCGCTACGAGCTAGTCGACGGGTTCCCCCGGTTCGACGTCGACTCGGTGTTCCTGGGCAACGGCGTGTCCGAACTCATCACGATGACCTTGCAGGCGTTGCTGGACAACGGCGACCAAGTGCTCATCCCGGCGCCGGACTACCCGCTGTGGACGGCGTCGACCTCACTGGCCGGCGGTACCCCGGTGCACTACCTGTGCGACGAGACCAACGGCTGGCAGCCTGATCTCGCGGACCTGGAGTCCAAGATCACCGACCGGACCAAGGCGCTGGTCGTCATCAACCCGAACAACCCCACCGGCGCGGTGTACAGCCGTGAGGTGCTGACCCAGATGGCCGAGCTGGCCCGCAAGCACCAGTTGCTGCTGCTAGCCGATGAGATCTACGACAAGATCCTCTACGACGACGCCCAGCACATCCCGCTGGCGACGGTCGCACCCGACCAGCTGTGCCTGACTTTCAACGGCCTGTCCAAGGCCTACCGGGTCGCCGGCTACCGGTCCGGCTGGCTGGTGATCACCGGGCCCACCGATCACGCCACCAGTTTCATCGAGGGCATCAGCCTGCTCGCCAACATGCGGCTGTGCCCGAATGTGCCTGCGCAGCATGCCATTCAGGTGGCCCTCGGCGGACACCAGAGCATCGAGGATCTGGTTCTGCCCGGCGGCAGGCTGCTCGAGCAGCGCGACCTGGCCTGGGCCAAACTAAACGAGATCCCCGGCGTTTCCTGTGTGAAGCCCGAGGGCGCGCTGTACGTCTTCCCCCGCCTCGATCCCGAGGTGCACGACATCGTCGACGACGAGAAGCTAGTGCTCGACCTGCTGCTGCAGGAGAAGATCCTGGTCACCCAGGGCACCGGGTTCAACTGGCCCGCGCCCGACCATCTGCGGATCGTGACGCTGCCCTGGTCGCGGGATCTGTCCAACGCCATCGAACGGCTGGGCAACTTCCTGGCCGGCTACCGCCAGTAAGGGTCCAGCCCGTCGCATCTACCCTGTGCGAGTGACGCACTCACACTCGCATCCGCACATCGGTCCGGCCCCGCTGAGTCCCCTGGCGGCCAGGATCGTGGCGATCGCCCTGGCCGTGATCGGCCTGGCGGTGGTCATCGGCGCGGTGCTGCTGTGGCCGAGCAACGCCAAAGTCGACATCCCGCTGCCGTTCCAGAACGCCGCGGGCGGCGCGGTGACCACGGAGGGCGGCCGGGTGGTCTCGACCAGCCTGGCCGACTGCGGAAGTCCGTCAGCGGGTCAGGTGCTCACCACCACACCGGCTGCGGGCTTACCCGGCAGCGGAAGCTGTGTGCAGAACATCGTCTCGATCGACACCGGCCCCAACCGCGGCGCCACCACCATGCTGGAGTTCTCACCGGGACCGGGACAGCCGAACTTGTTGGCCGGGGACAACATTCGTATCTTCCGGCAGGTCGACCAGCAAGGCGCGACCAGCTACGGCTTCTACGACTACGAGCGCACCTGGCCCCTGATCGCGTTGGCGGCGGTGTTTGCGATCGTCATCGTCGCGGTGGCCCGCTGGCGCGGGTTGCGGGCGATGATCGGCATCGTCGTCGCGTTCCTGGTGCTGGTGATCTTCATGCTGCCCGCCCTCCGTGACGGTTCACCGGCGGTGCCGGTGGCGCTGGTGGCCTCGGCGGCAATTCTCTACACGGCGCTGTACCTGGCACACGGCGTGAGCCTGCGCACCAGCGCGGCACTGCTCGGCACCCTGACAGCAATGTTGCTGTCCGCCCTACTGTCCTGGGGCGCAATCGAACTCGCACATCTGACCGGGCTGTCCGAAGACCAGAACAACGTGGTGGCCGCATCCATGGGCCACGTGTCGATCAAGGGACTGCTGCTGGCCGGATTCATCATCGGCTCCCTCGGCGTGCTCAACGACGTCACCATCACCCAAGCCTCCGCCGTGTTCGAACTGGCTCATCTGGGCCACGGGTCGCGCCGTCAGATCTTCTTGCGCGCCATGCGAATTGGCAGCGACCATATCGCCAGCACGGTCTACACCCTGGTGCTGGCCTATGCCGGTAGCTCGCTGTCGTTGCTGCTGCTGTTCAGCGTGGCCAACAGGTCACTGGCTGATGTGCTGACCAGTGAGAGCGTGGCCATCGAAATCGCCCGCTCGGCGGTGGGCGGTATCGCCCTGGCGCTGGCCGTGCCGTTGACCACGGGGATCGCCGCGATTCTGGCCACTCCTGCTCCGCCGGCTCCTGCAGGTCACCGCCACAGCCTGCCCTGAGCCCGGGGTTCACCACTTAGTACTCGACGCGAAAGCCCCCGATGATGGTGATCTCGTTGCCGTCCGGATCGGTGAGCTTCGACAACCGCACACCTTTGTCGGCGTCGAGCGCACTGCCGGGCTCGAGTCCGCGGCCGCGCAGTTCGGCCAGGTGGGCCTCGAGGTCGCTGACGGCAAAGTTGAGCAGTCCGTTGCCCGCCTTGTCCGGTTCGCTGAACACCTGCACCCAGGCACCGGGGCGGACCTGCCACTCGACGAGCGTCGGCATGGGGTTGTTGTCGGCCGGTCGGCCGAACAGATCCGCGTACCACTGGGCGCTCTTGTCGACGTCGCTCACCGGGATCACGGCCAGCACGTGGTCAATCGACATGGGACATACCTCCTATCGGTCTCGGAAGTACTGGCCCTGTCAGCGGGGCGAAGTCATCGCCGAGTCGAGCCGGGCACCGGCCCGCCCGTCAGACCTGGAGGTCTTCGTCTGTCAGTTCGGTGGCCTCCAGCGCGGCGGCCAGGGTGTCGTGACGGAACACCGAGGTGACGTGGTCGTGCACCACGCGGAACGCCGATGCGGCGGTGCTTGTCTCGGCGGGGTCGGTTTTCGAGGTCAGTTGCTCTTCGACGACGACGACGCCGTCGTGGTAGTAGATCTGGCCGACTTCGATGGCCGCGTCGGTGCGTTGCGCCCACGCCCGGAGCGCGGCATGGCCCTGGGCAGCGCCGGTGGCGTCGCCGATCTCGATGTCGTCGCTGGACAGCGACACCAGGGTGTCGAGGTCCGAGGAGTTCAGTGCGTCATGCCAGGCGAGAACGGTGGCGATCTCCGAAGTGCTCATGAGCGCCCAAGTTACCGGCTCAGAACGGCGTGCGTGCCAACCAGGTGTCCCAGAGGTGCGGATCACCGAACATCTCGATGTCCAGGTCGGCGACCGCGCCGCGGCGCACGATGGCCAGCAGCAGGTCCCGCGCCGGGCCGCGCAGCGCCGTGGTGGCCTTGCCGTGCTCGTGGTCGACGGCGATCCCGTCCGGGCGGCCCAGGATGGTCCACTCCCCGACTTCGCCCAGTCCGGGGTCGGTGGCGTGCAGGTGCAGCGACTGCCCGTCGAACAGCGGCCGGTCGCCCCAGCCCGGGCCCTCCTGGTCGGCGCGGACCACCACCCGCTCGAGGTATTCGCTGATGCCGTCGGCGGCCAGTGCCGGGGCGAGGTAGTAACCGGCTCCCAACGCCAGGGCGGCGTCGGCGCGGTGCACGGCGGTTTCATGCAGCCGACGCCGAAGCCACCACTTCGCCGGTCGGGGTCCCAGGAAGGTCCATACCAGGGTGTCCGCGCCGGTCTCGGCGACCGCCTGCAGGAGGAGCTGCGGTCCCTGGTGCAGCCACGCCAGCTCGGCGTCCCGGCCTTCGGGTGGCTTTCCATTGGCGACCGTGCGCGGGTCGATGACGTCCATCGCCTGTTCGGCCACGATCTGGGCGCTCCAGCGATCACCGCGCCCGACATGGCGCATGAGTTGGCCCAGCGTCCAGTCCGGGCAGGTCGGCACCGTGGTCGACAGGTCTGCTTCGCAGACGAGCTCGGTGAAGGCCGCGTTCTCCGTAATCAGCTCATCGGCAATGTGCATACCCGCAACCTACGTCAGAAGTGTGCGTTCGAGTTCTCGGCGGCCGAACGATCGGCGACGGGCGCCTGCAGCAGGCGCAGAAGCTCCGCTGGGGTCACCGGGGGGCTGAAATGGAAACCCTGGACCACATCACAGCCCAGTGCGGCAACGCGGGCCGCGGACTCGGCGTCCTCGACGCCTTCAGCGACGGTGACGAGGCCCAATTCGTGGGCGAGGTCGACGACGTGTCGCACCACAGTGCTGACCCGAATGTCCTCGGCGACGGAAGCCACCAGCTTGCGATCCAGCTTCACTTCGTCGACGGGCAGCTCGCACAGATAGGACAAGGTGGAGTAGCCACTTCCGAAGTCGTCGATCGCAATGCGTATTCCGTTGCGGCGCAGCTCATCTAAAACCTGCTGCGTCTTCTCCATGTTGCCCAGCAGGAGGTCTTCGGTGATCTCCAGGCTCAGTACCGCCGGGCTCAGACGCCGGTCGTCCAGTGCGCGGGCGATCCGGGCGGGCAGGTGCGGATCAGCGAACAGCGGCGCCGAGACGTTGACCGCCACCGGGAGACCCGCCGCGACGCGATGGAAGTGCCGCGCATCGTCGAGGGCCATGTTGATCACCAGATCGGTGATGGATCCCATCAGCCCATGCCGCCGGACCATGGGCAGGAATTGGTCGGGACCCAGCAGCCCGCGCTCGGGGTGCGGCCAGCGCACCAGGGCTTCGACTCCCACGATCTGCAGGGTGCGCACGTCGAACTTGGGCTGGTAGAGCAATGTGAGTTCGAATTGGTCGATGGCTTGGCGAAGTTCGGCCAGCAACGGTGTGCCGCCTTGGTCGGCGGCGGAGGACATCGCGCCCAGCCGGGTGAACAAACCGTCATCGGCGTGCGCGTCAACCGGCATGTCGGGTGCGAACAGCTGGACCGCGGCCGCCCGCGACTTCTTGGCCGAGTACATCGCCACATCTGCCCGTTTGAGCAGTTCCTCGGCCGTCAGTGCGGGGTGGTCGATGTCGGCGACCGCCAAGCCGACGCTGGGGCGGATGAACACCTCGCGGCCGTCGATGACGAAAGGTTTGTCGAACGACTCCACGACCCGGCGGGCGACGTGGTCGGCGTAGGTGGCGTCGCCTTCGACCAACACCACGAACTCGTCGCCGCCGAGTCGGGCCACTGTGTCGCTGTTACGCACGCAGCCCAGCACTCGTTCACCGACCCGGTTGAGCAACTCGTCGCCGGCTGGATGTCCCATCGCATCGTTGACGAGCTTGAAGTCGTTGAGGTCCAACGCGATCAGACTGACCGAGGTGTTCTCGCGTGCGCGCTGCTGCATCGCGTGGTTGAGTCGCTCGGAGAACATCGAGCGGTTACCGAGCCCGGTCAGCGGATCGCGCAGCGCCTGCTCCGCCACCACCTTCAGCAGCCGACGATTGTCGCTGACGGCGAGGAACTGCCTGGCCAGGACTGTGACCACCACCAGCGCCCCGACTATTTCGACCAACGGCGTCTGGAACATTTGGGGTGGCTCCGCCGCAGCGACGACGCCGGCCAGCAACAGCGGTGCGTAGGGGAACCAGATCGACGCCCATCCTGGAAGGGACAGCGCACCGTTCCTCTGGTGGGGCGCATCCCGGCTTGCGACAGCCGCCACCATGATGAACAGCAGTCCGGCGACCCAACCGATGTCGATCACATTCCCAGTGGTGTATTCAGCCTTGGCGGAGAGGTAGGCAAACGCACTGTCCGACAGCGCAATACATGCCATTGCTGCGGTCAGCAGGCTGAGCACCAGGCGCTGCTCGGGTGCCGCCCGGACTGCCGCGATTGCGGCGATGGTCAGGATGACCACGTCCGATATCGGATAGGCCAGCGAGATGACCAACGCAAGCGTGCTGTCACCGCCCGCCTGATAGAGCGGGTTGAGGATCGTGACCCAGCTGGCGAGGAACAGGGAGCCCGCCACGATCAGACCGTCGAGGAGCATGCGGCCGCGGAACCGGGCGCTGTCGTCGGCGGGGAACAACAGCAGCGCCACGCAGAACGCGACGGGCATCACGAGATATGCCACATCGGCCAGCGACGGGAACGGAACCTCGTCGACAGCGAGTTCGTAGTAGGTCCACAGGATGTCGCCGAGAGCCCAGCCAAGTAGCCCGACCGCCATCGCGATCCACGCCACCCGGAGCCGGCCGTGGGCCGCCTTGGCTGCCATCGCGGCAAGACCTACCGAGGGGACAGTCAAAAAGATGAAGACGACGTCGTCGACGGTTTTCAGCGTCAAGCCCTGGGATAGCCCACCGACGATCCACGCGACGAAGGTGAGGAATACGACCACCGCGGCGGTGGCAGCATGCGCCGTCCTGACCAAGCCACACCCCCAACGTCCGCCTGGTCGGGCGGCGCGCGATCACCGGCCAGAAATTGACACGGCAGGTGAATTGTAGAGAACCGCACACCCGGATGTGGCCGGGTACGCAGGTTGTTTACGCGGGTGGTCGACCCAGCGCATAGACCTTCCAGCCGGCATCGGCCCAGCGCCCGCTGTCGAGACAGTTGCGACCGTCGACGACGACCCTGGCCCGCACCGTCGTGGCGAGGGCCTGCGGCTCGAGGTCGAGGAACTCCTGCCACTCGGTCAGCACCAGCACCGCGTCGGCGCGATCGCAGGCCTCCAGCGCCGACGTCGAGTAGTTCAGCGTCGGAAACAGCCGCTGCGAGTTCTCCATCGCCTTGGGGTCGTAGACGTTGACCGTGGCACCGTTGAGTTGGAGCATGCCGGCCACGTTCAGCGCCGGAGAGTCGCGCACGTCGTCGGATTCGGGCTTGAACGCCGCACCCAGGACTGCGATGTTGGCGCCCAGCAACGACCCGCCGCAGGCGGTGGTGGTCAGCTCCACCATGCGGGTGCGGCGGCGCATGTTGATGCTGTCGACCTCGCGCAGGAACGTCAGGGCATGGTTGGCGCCCAGTTCGCCGGCGCGGGCCATGAACGCGCGGATGTCTTTCGGCAGGCACCCGCCGCCGAAGCCCAGGCCCGCGTTGAGGAATCGGCGGCCGATGCGCGGGTCGTAGCCGAGCGCGTCGGCCAGCACCCGCACGTCGGCGCCGGCGGCCTCACAGACCTCCGAGATCGCGTTGATGAAGGAGATCTTGGTGGCCAGAAACGCATTCGCCGACACCTTCACCAATTCGGCGGTCTGCAGGTCGGTGAGCAGGAACGGCACGTCCTCGGCGAGAAGCGGAGCGTACAGTTCGCGCAGCGCAGCCTCGGCACGCTGCGAATCCTGTTGCACTCCAACGACAATCCGGTCGGGATGCAGGGTGTCGTGTACGGCGAATCCTTCGCGCAGGAACTCCGGGTTCCACGCGATCTCGACGTCCAAGCCGTCGCGGGTCAACGATTGCGCGCGACGCACCAGATCGGCGGCGGTACCCACGGGCACAGTGGATTTGCCCACGATCACCGAGGGCCGGGTCAGCCGGGGCACCAACTCGTCGATCACCGCGTTGACGTGGCGCAGATCCGCGCCGTATTCGCCCTTCTTCTGGGGCGTTCCGACGCCGAGGAAGTGCACGTCGGCGAAATCGGCCGCCAGCTCGTAGTCGGTGGTGAACTGCAGACGTCCAGCAGAGAGGTTGTCCCGTAATACTTTTGCCAGGCCCGGTTCGTAGAACGGGATGTCACCGGCGGAGAGCTTCGCGATCTTGCCGGGGTCGATGTCGACACCGACGACCTCGTGTCCCAGTGCGGCCATGCCGGCGGCGTGCGTCGCCCCCAGGTAGCCCGTGCCAAACACTGTGCATCGCATACTGCCTGAATAGGCTGCGGCGATGAGCTAACTGCATCGCGACACCAGCCGTGAGGCTAACGCCTGGTGAACTCGGGCCTCACTGGCCGAAGTTGGGCCACAGTGGCCACATCGGGTTCTGCGAGTTGCCGCCGCCGGAGCCGCGGCCGCTGCTGCCGTGTGAACCGCCACCAGAGTCCGAACCGGAGCTGCCTGAGCCACCGGAGCCGGAACCGCCAGCACCTGAACCGTAGCCACCCGAGCCCGCGGCCGGGGCGGGCGCCTCAGCGGTGGGCGGGCTGTAGGTAGGCGCCGGGGTGTAGGTCGGCAGCGGCGTATACGTGGGCGGCTGCGTGTAGGTCGGGGTGGGCGTATAGGTCGGCGTCGGGGTGTACGTCGGCGTCGGCGTGTAGGTCGGCGCCGGGGTGTAGGGGTTCTGCGGGTATTGGGGGTACTGCGGAGCTCGTGGCCGCAGGAACGGCGGCAGGATCGGCGGCAGCACCACGACGGGCGGGGCGATGACCGGCGCCTGGATCACCGGTGCGGGAGCCTCGACGACCGGCGCGGGCGCTGGAGCTGCCGGGGCAGGCGCGGGTGCTTCCGGAGCCGGTGCCGGAGCGGCAGGCTCGGGAGCGGGGGCTTTCGGCGCGGGGGTGACGAACACCGTCCGCGGCGCCTGCTGCACCACCTGAACCGGTTCCTGGATGGTCTCGGCGGCCGACGGCGGGGCCGATGCGGGCGGCTGGGCTTCGGGGGCGGCCGAGACGGGCGCCTGGCTGCTCGGGACGATCACGCTCTCCCCGGGGTTGGGACGCTGGTCCACGGTGGGGCGGATGCTGACCGCCAGGGAGATCACCAGCGCGACGACGCCGACCACGAAGACAGAGGTGAGTGCGCTGCCGACCAGCAGGAAGGGCTTACGGCCGGGTTCTTCTGCGATGTCCTCGATCTCGTCGAGGTCGGCGGGCACCGCGTCATAGCCGAGGTCATCGAGGTCGCCGTCGGGTACCTCGCTGTAGCCCAGCGGCGCCATGTATCCGGCGGCGGCCATTTGGGTGGCCCCGGCGGACATCTCGGTGTCGGCTCCTGCGGAGTACGCGGCTCCGGCGGTGGTGCCGTCGCGGTCGGGGGCATAGGCCAGGCCGACGGTCGAGGCCTCATAGCGGGGGGCTGCCGCCGAGGCCAGCGCGGCGCCGCGGGCCAGCGCCAGGTCAGCTTCGTCGGGGGCGTGCACGGGCAGTGTGGTCCCGAGGGCGATCTGGGCCTTGACTGCGGCGACGTCGACTCCCGAACCGACCATGAACAGGCCCTGCGGGGGCTCGGCGACCGATTCCAGACCGGTGACCATGCGGGCCAGCTCGGCCACCGCATCGGGGGCGTGCAGGCTCTGGCTTTCGACCTTGACGATGGCTCCGGTGGCGGTCTCGACCACGGACAGGGTCGCGGTGTCGCGCTCGAGGAACATCAGGGCGGTTCGCTCGTAGCCGACGGCCTGGCCGACCGCCTGTGCCAGCGCCCCGGCGGCATGCAGCTCCGAGATCAGCAGGACGTCGTCGATCTTGCGGGCCGTGAGGGCTTCGCGCAGTTCGGCGGCACCGAGGTAGTCGGTCCATGTGACGCCGGTGGCGATCAGCCGGTGGCCGCCCTCCTGCGCGCTCTCCCGGGTGCCGAGGATCGCTGCTATCACCTGTTCGGCCGCAGTGGTTGCCGTGCCGTCGTCTGTGGCGATGTCGAAGGTGTCGTGGTCGACGGTCGCACCGTCGCCCTTCTCGCCTTCGACCAGCACCATGCGGACCGTTGTTGGTGTCATCGACACACCAAGCACGATGTCCACGAACCCTCCAAGGTAGTTTGCTAGCTGGTTCCCGACCCGCTACCGCGCTTCCCCGGCGTAAGCCGGTCGACCTAAAGTTTCATCGCCGCAGATAGGGGCGGTGTTACAGCCAATCGGCTTAGCTGGCGAGGCGCAGCTGACCCTGGAGTTCCGAGGTTACTCGCCCCGCGGCGACTGGATGAAGTTCTGATACGAGCGCGACGGTGTGGGACCGCGTTGGCCCTGGTACTTCGAGCCGACGCTGGCGCTGCCGTAGGGATGTTCGGCGGGGCTGGTCAGCCGCAGCAGGCACAGCTGGCCGATTTTCATCCCCGGCCAGAGGGTGATCGGCAGGTTGGCGACGTTGGACAGCTCCAGGGTGATGTGCCCGGAGAAGCCTGGGTCGATGAACCCTGCGGTGGAGTGTGTGAGCAGGCCCAGCCGGCCCAGCGAGGACTTGCCTTCCAGGCGGCCGGCGAGGTCGTCGGGCAGGGTGCAGCACTCCAGGGTGGAGCCGAGGACGAATTCGCCGGGGTGCAGCACGAACGGCTCGCCCTCGGCAGGCTCAACGAGGCTGGTGAGCTCGTCTTGCTGCTTGGCCGGGTCGATGTGGGTGTAGCGGGTGTTGTTGAAGACCCGGAACAGGTTGTCGAGCCGGACGTCGACGCTCGACGGCTGCACGAGGGTGTCGTCGAACGGGTCAATGCCGAGTCGCCCGTCGGAGATGGCGGCGCGGATGTCACGATCTGAGAGCAGCACGCGACGAGCGTAACGGGGTGGTGGGGTGAAAAGGGCCGCAAGGTTGGCGTTGTGGGTGGGGATCGCGACTGCGGTGGTGTTCAGCGGAACTGCGTGTGGACGCGACGCGGACCGAGTGCCCTCGGCACCACTGGCGGACAACTCGTCGGCGGCGATCGACAAGGCGATCACCGCCGTCACGACCTTCAACACTGAGCTCCAACCGCACATCTGGGACGGTGAGCAGTTGCGGCCGCAGGTGCGCACGGCGACCCTGGCGATGGTCGACCGCCTGGTGCGCGACAGCGGTGTCGCCGGCCTCACGGTCGACGACGTCGCGCTGGTCGGCAGCATCGCCTCCTACGAGTACAACGATGCGTCGGATTTCGACGTGCATGTGCACACCCATGCTGATGGTGTTGCTGCGCAGCAACTTTCGGCGGCCATGGCGTTGCTCAGCAGCAATATCGAGCAGCGGCAGGAGGGGCGCATCCATTTCTACGGCTTGCCGGTGGAGGTGCACTTCTACGCCGGGGCGCCGGAAGGTGAGCGGGTGCCCGGTGTCGGCCGGTTCTCGATCCTGCACAACACGTGGATCGACAAACCCGCCCAGCACCCGGAGAACTTCGACCGCGCCCAGATGGCCGCTGACATGAAGGGCTTCTCCGACCGGTACAACCGGCTCGTCGAGGAGTTCACTGCGGCGAAGAAAGGGTTCGACTGCAAACGGTTGAGCGACCTCGACGACGAGATCAGCGACTATCGCAGCGCCTCGTTCGACACCGACCTGGGACCACGCAACACCCAGAACCTCGCGTTCAGGGCGCTGCGCCGGCTCAACGTCAGCATCCCCGACATGCTCGACACCCTCGAAGAGGACTGCACCTACGTCAACGAGTCCCTGCCCTGACAGGTCTTGCTATCCTTCGTCAGCAGCACATGCCGATGTAGTTCAATGGCAGAACATCAGCTTCCCAAGCTGAATACGCGGGTTCGATTCCCGTCATCGGCTCCATTTATGGAGGTCAGGCAAGTATCAGAGTTTGCCAGCAAATCTCGGATTGAAGAATCCCGTACTTTCCCCGTAAATTGGGTCAGCCATTTCCGTTGCTGGACCACTTGTCCAGCACAGCGCGGGTATCCGGCCCCGCCGTGACCCGCTGCACATAGTGCCCCTCGGTCGTCGCGAGCTGCGCATGCCCGAGCTGGTGCTGCGCGGCCTCAACACCGAGTCCGTCCCGGACCACCGTCCCGACGGTGCGTCGGAAGCTGTGCGGGGTCACCCACTTCAGATCCTCGTGTGGCGCGAGCGCTTCCCGCAGCGACGACCGGATGTTCGACAGACTCACCAGGCCGCCGTCCCGGTTCTTGAGCACCGTGCCGTCCGGTCCAGTGACGCCGAACAACTCCGCGAGCACATGGGCGCCGAACTCGGGAAGTGTGACGGTGTGTGCCGGTGCCCGCCCCTTGCGCTCGTCCTGACGGTGCAACGGTTTTCCGCCCACCCTTCCGGCGTCGACGACGGTTCCCGCGACGGTCACGGTTGGTGGAGTGCCGAGCAGGTCAACATCGGCCCATCTGATCGCCAGCACCTCCCCGGGCCGCACTCCGGTCGCCGCGAGCAACTCCACGAACGCCGGCAGCATCCGGCCGCGCCGCGGCCCCGGGCCCGCATGCTCGCACCAGACCTTGACCGCTTCGCGCACCCGGGTGAGTTCCATCGCGGTGAGTGCGCGCGCCGGTTTACGCTCGGTCTTGGCGGTTCTGGTCTCGCGCATCGGATTGTGCTTCACGACGTCGAACCGGGCGGCCATGCCGTACATGCCCGACAAGATGATTCGCATGTAGATCGCCGCCGACGATGGCAACGCTTTCAGATGAGCGTCGGCACGACTGGTCGCCAACTCACCGATGCGCAGCGAGCCGAGTTGCTGCTCACCGTGCAGCCGCCACGTATCCCGGTACAGAGTCGCGGTGCGCTCGCCGATCCGATCCTCGGCGATCTTCGCTGGCAGCCACGCCTCGAATAGCTCGGAAAGTGTTGTCCGACGGTTGATCACACCGGTCGGCTCCCCAGCCGCCAGCTCCGCGGCGATACGTCGTTTCAGCTCCCGGCGGGCGTCCTCGGCGGACTTCCGTGACGATGCCTCCCGCTCACGCAGCTTCCCGCTGTGCAGTCGGACATAAGTTGTGGCGTAGAAGATTTCACCGCGCCGAGTGTCGGTGATCTTGCCATGCTCGCCAGGGGAGAGGCGCTGTCTAGGCATCGCTATCTACCACGGCGCCGGAGCTTTGAAGCGTCTCGTTGAGGTGTTGCACGCCCTGGCGCGCCCGGACCATGGAATTCGTGACGTTATCTATCTCATCGTCGGAATCGAGCGTCCCCAATATGTTCTTCAACTCGCGTAATTTCCGCTGGTAGTGCGCTCGCGCTCTCGACCAGAGCATAATTTGCCGATAGTCATAGTCAGATCTCGGCGCCCCATCAGGCAGGGCCAGAAAGCCTTCGATCTCATCTCCAGCGACCCACATCGCGGCGGAGAATGCTGTCCCTTCTACGCCTGGAAGCATCTCGACAGGGCCATCCGGAATGTCGGGGAACAGTAGTGCCATCGGCGTAATCCCAAGGGCTGCAGAAAGAATGAGCCATTCGGCGACACTTAGTACCTCACCTCGGTGGCCGGAATCCAGCTTCGCAATTACGGTCGGCGAGATCCGGTAGCCCAGCTCGGCGGTCCTGTCGCTTAGCCACACTGCCGACTTGCTGCCGCGCGCTGCCTTCACCTCCTTGCCGATGCGCTTAACCAGCTCTTTGGCCCACTGTTGACCGTCCACTTCCTTCGCCACACGAATAGTGTGGCGCGTTTCCTTGCGTCTGTCGAATGACGTGCTAGTGTCTGCGATGCCAGAAGAATTTACTACAAATTCTTCGCTACACGAAAGGTATGGCATGAACGATTGGAGGGCCGTAGCCGAAAAACTCAGCGTCGGCCGCAGCACGGTTTTCGAGCTCTGGCAGTCGGGCCAACTGGGCTCGGTGCGCATCGGAAGGCGTCGGTTCTCCACCGACAACCAGGTAGCCCAATTCATCGCTCGACTTGAGGGTGCGGCGTGATGCGCGAATACCCACACCCGGAAGACCTCGGCCTTCACCCGGAAGCCGACCAGACCGAGGACATGCGAAAGGCCCCGGTTGCGCCCGAGGCCCTTCAGGAGATCCACCCGCCCTCAAGTAAGCAAGGAGATCTGTTGTGACTGTACAGCCCCGGGCCGCCGACACAATCGACTTGGCTGCTCGACGTGAGCACAAGATCAAGATCGAGTTCCAGGCGGTCATCTCTGGCTGGGACGACTCGGTCCAGTGTGAGATCACGACCAACGCCGGCTGGCAGTGCTCACGCTCAGCCCAGTGGCGCGTTGATGCTCACGGGTGCGAGCGACGCTTGATGTGCACTATCCATCTGCGACATTGGGAGCATCGAATAGAAGCGGTCCTGCATGCGGGTCAGAGCACTCAATGCGGCATCTGCGGAAGGTGGTTCAGAAGTGTCGACGCTATCCGGACGGCAGCGAGGCTATGAGCGCCAACGATCTGAGTCGAGCCCGCGTCGCACGACGAAAGGCCAACAGCCTCAGACTAAAGCTGGTTCGGCGCGGTGATGTGTTCTGGCTACGCGACGAGACCGGCGGCCTGCTGCTAAAGGGCGACATCTCAAGGCTCGAAAACTATCTCGCTGAGCGATTCGTGGCACGCCAACCGGGACCGGCGGCCCACCGCATTCCAGAGGCCTGGGCACCGATGATCACGGACTACTGCCTTGAACTCGCTGCCGCGGGACAGACCGCACCAACTATCCGCGCCCGCCGACTCGGACTGGCCCGCATAGCCCGCGGCCTCGGTGTGCCGCCCGAAGACGTAACCGGCGACCAGTTGAAGCATTGGTTCGGCGGCCAAACCCAATGGGGTCTCAACACCCGTCGCCAATACCGTTCTGTGGCGCGTGGCTTCTTTTCCTGGGCATACAAGACCGGCCGCGTAACCGACTATCTCGGCGATCATCTTCCCAAGGTGCGTGAGTCGGTACCGTCTCCTCGCCCGGTACCCGACCAGATATGGCGCGACGCGCTGGCCGCTGCGGATGCGAGGGTCACGGTGATGCTGCGCCTGTCGGCTGAGGCCGGGATGCGCCGGGCTGAGGTGGCCCAGGTCCACACCAACGATCTCGTCGACGGTGCTGGCGGAGCCCAACTGCTGGTGCACGGAAAAGGGAACAAGCAGCGGCTGGTGCCGATTAGCGATGAGCTCGCGTCGGTGGTGCGAGCCGGACCGGGCGGGCACACCCCGGGTCTGCCGGCCACGGGCTATCTCTTTCCGTCGCGGATCGAGGGCGTGCCGCTGACGGCCGAGTACGTCGGTGTACTCGTTGGCCGCGTACTTCCCGAGGCGTACTCCATGCACAAGCTGCGCCACCGGTACGCCACCCGCGCGTATCGCGGGACCCGTAATCTCCGGGCGGTGCAGCAGCTTCTCGGGCACGCCAGCATCGCCACGACTGAGCGCTACACCGCTGTCGATGACGACGAGGTCCGGGCTACTGCGATGGCGGCTGTGCTGTGACCGAGTCGCGCCGGACATCCGCCGGACATCCGCCGCCCGTCCGCCCGGACACCCCAGAATGTGCCCTGATCAGAGGCGCTGCACTCGTCGTGACATCCTCGCGAGGGTTCCCGAATCTCTCGCGAGGATGCCGCGAAGGCGGCACGTGACATGGGGCGCCGCAACCCGATTCACGTGATTGGCGGGCCGGTTCGTCAAGGCGTTACCTGGTTGTCGGACGAGCTGATCCGTTCCGGTGCACACAACTCGGCGCTGGGCTCTGACGGGTTTGTGGTGATGGCTTACCTGCTTTCGTGCGCGACTATGCCGGGTTCTAGACGGCGAGTGTGGGAAACGTCGGCGGCGCAGATTTCGGAGCATTTCGGGTGGGGCGGAAACCGGCGCCGAGCGACGAAAGCCATTGAGGCGGCGGTGAAAGACGGTCGGCTGATCATCCGAGGCTACGTGCGTGCCGGTGAGCTCTTGCAGCGCCGGTGCGCCTACGTGGTGTGTGCCGGCGGCCGCCGTTTCACCGACGACGAACTGTTCCACCACTCCGGGCCAATCGAGCTTCCAGCAAACAGACTCAGGGGGGTGTCATGAGTGTCGACGTTGCACCGAATCAGTGCATGACGGATCGCTATACCTTGCACCGAATCAGTGCATGTTCGTCAGCGCCAACCCTGCACCATTTTTTGTGCAACATCAGCCGGGCGTTGTTGCACCCCTGCAGTGCAAGACATCTTGCACCCACGGTGGTGCATCAATGGACAACCCTTGTATGGACTACACATTCCCTTCATGCACCTGCGGTGCAAGAAGGCGCGTTACCCCTACCGAACTTGACGGCCGACACCGGTACGCAAATCGGGAACGTAGGTAACCCACTGACCGCACGCGCGAAGAGAGACGAGCAAAAGCAAAATGGGTGACGGCAACCAGATTCACGCGAAGGTTTTCACGCTTGACCGTCAAGAGGTAGACGACGTCGACCTGACGCCGATCCTGGGCGAGATCGTGCGCCAGTGGCGTCAGATCAACCTCTACGACCTCAGTGCGCCTGAAGCGCTGCGCCTTCTCGGCGCGCTCATGGATATCACTGAACGAATCGAACCGAAGGAGTCTTACGATGACGAATCCCGATGACAACGACGAATCGCACTGGGCCTTCTGGGAAGTCACCGCGAGTGGCGATCCGGGCCATCTCGGCGAAGACGAGCCCGAGGTGCGGCCGTTGTGCCGGAAGTGCACGAAGGAACTGCCCGATGGCGACGACGGTCTCTGCGCGTTCTGCCGGTTGGTAGATGGGTCGTCCTCGTGACCACCAACTTGCGCCACTTGGCAACACCCCCTCGAAAATGTTCGGGGTGGGGGGCGGTAACGAGTCGCGACCAAGCTCACGACATTTTTTCCCGCGGGACCAGAAACTTGCGAGGGCGGAGGTCGCGTGGTGAGGGTCAATGCTGCCAATGACATTGAGGCATCTGCGCGGCCAGAGGGCAACGGTCGCGTCCGGATTCGCGTGGGCGTGCACCGAATCACCGCAACACCAGCTGAGGCAATCGAATTCGCTCACCAATTGATCGCCGCCGCAGAAGAAATCAACGCCATGCAGGAGCCACCATGCCACTAAGAAACACCACCGACCTGTTGCAGCTGCGTTGGCGCACCGCGCAATGGATGCTCGCGGCAACGACGGGCGACAAAGAGCAGACGGCCGCGTTGTGCGAGGCCATGCGCATCGAGGGTGTCGACCTGGGCGACGTCCTCGACGAGACGACCCTTCTCATCCGCCAGTTCGGGCAACGGCCGACGGCCGCGCTGCGCGACGAGGTAACGCGGCTGTGGCTGAAATTGAAGGCTCGCCCGTGACGATTGAGCGAGTCGCCGGGATCTTACTTGAGCCCACCGACGCCCAGTATCTCCTCGACGCGTTCAACATGCTGTTACGCGATCGCCGACCATCAGCTCAGCTGAGCGATTTCATTGACCGGTTGCGGAGAACTGTTGCGAAATCTGGCGTTTCATCGCCCAATACTGGTGCAGACGCCAGAAATGTTGGCAATTGTGGTGATTCGTCGGACTATCGACCCTATGACGTGCTCACGACCGGCGAGGCTGCAGCCATACTCGGCATCACCGCCAACGGCGTTCGTGATCTCGCGCGCCGTGGGCGGATACCAGCCCACCGGGCCGGGGGCAGTTGGCTCTACCCCGCGACAAGCATCGTCACCCTTGCTGAGAGGCGCGCAGCCAAGCGGGGGTAGCCGTGGCTGACCTTCGCACGATCACTGGCGTCGAACTCATCCGCGTCGGCACCTGGGACGCCGCCACTGGCGAATGGACCGTCAGCGCGGACGATCTCACCGCAGCGGTCAAAGCACACGATGCCGGGGTGCTGCGCAAACCGGTTTTGAAGCTCGGCCACGAAGATCCCCGTTTCGACGGCGGCCCCGCCCTCGGCCGAGTCGACAACCTCCGCACCGCCGACAACGGCCAGGCGCTCATCGGCGACTTCATCGACGTACCGAAGGCGATCGCGACGTTACTGCCGCGCGCATGGCCCGACCGCTCGATCGAAGCCCTGATCGATTACGAGGCACCGGACGGCACCGTGTGGCCACTGGTCCTGACCGCCGTGGCGCTGCTCGGCGCGGTCGCACCCGCCGTCACCAATCTCGCCGAAGTCGCTCAGCTCTACGACGTCGCCGCCAAGCGGATCACGCTGCCGATGACTGCCCGGCCCGATACCCGCGCCCGCACTGTCGCGGTGGCCGCCGCCCGGCGCCGCCGCACCAACCGAATCACCATCAACGGAAAGGTCTGACATGTCGACCACGATCACCACCGGAGTCGGGATCTACGCCCCCGGCGACAACATCACCGGCGAAGCAACCGGCACCATCGCAGCCAAGACCTTCCTCGCCATCAGCGGCGACCGATCGACCACCACCGGCGGCAACATCGCCGTCGTGACCGCCACCGCAGCCGGCCGGGTCTGCGGCGTGGCCCGCAACAGCGCCGCGGCCGGAGAACTCGTCACCATCGCCCGCGGAAACTCCCGCGTCGTCAAGGTCACCGCGTCGGGCACCATCGCCGCGTTCGCCGAGGTCCAGGTCGGTGCCAACGGCGCCGCCGTAACCAAGACGTCCGGTATCGCGGTCGGCTACGCGCTCACCGGTGCCAGCTCCGGCGCCGACGCCGAAATCTCGCTCTACTGAAAGGGAATTGACCAATGCCAAGTGCACTCTTACCGTCACTGAGCGGCCGCCAGCTCACCGTCGACGTCGCGCTCAACCAGCCGACCATCATCCGCAACCGCATCGCGCAGCTGATGGACGACCAGATCGTTCTCGACAAGCTGTTCCACGGATTCGGCGCCAGGGTGGAAGGCGGCGGAATCATCTACAGCGTCGTCCAAGCGTCGGACTTCTACACCAGCGACGTCGAAAAACGTGCACCCGGAGGCGAATACAAAGTCGTCGAGGGTGTCGACCCCGACCCGAAACTCGCCGTCGTCGCCGACTGGGGCGGCCGCTTTCAGGTGACCGATGAACAGCGCATCCGCAACGCGGTGTCCTACCTCGACCAGCAGAGCACGCAGCTGGCCAACACCCTGGCCCGCAAGCTCGATATCGCCGCACTCGCCGCCATCGAAGCCGCGATCGACAGCGCCAACACCGTCACGGGCAACAACTGGGGCGCTCAAGTGTTCGTCGGCCCGCTCGCCAGCATCACCGCCAGCGCCGCCCGACCAACCGCCGACTTCTCTGCCGCACAACTGAAATCGGATCTCCAGGAACTCGGCGTCAAACACAACCTGCTGATCGTGCACCCCAACGAGGCCGCCGCACTACGCACTGCGTACGCCGAAAACCTTGACGACATGCTCAAGTCAGCCGGGCTCGAACTATTCGCCAACCCGCGGATGACCGCCGGCACAGCCTATGTCTGCGAGCGCGGCCAGGTCGGCACCGTGGGATTCGAGTTCCCGCTCAACGTCCATGCCTGGCCCGATCCCGCCACCCGATCAACATGGGTGCAGGGATTCGTGGTACCCGCGTTCGCCGTTGACCGTCCGTTCGCACTCAAGAAATTGACCGGCCTCGCCGGATAGGAGACGACACACATGGCAATCACCCTCACCGACGATCAAGCCGCATCGCTGCTCGACATGCTCGGCCTGCCCCCCGACACGACCGATGTCGACACCATCCTCGCGACGGTGCAAGACCTCGCCAGCGACGAGCAGAGCGAGGGCGACATGGCCAAGCCCTCCGCCGTCGCCGCCGCCGCCAAGCGCATCGGCTTCGACGTCATCGAAACCGCATCGCTGGAATCCCTACGCCGCGACGCCACCGAAGGCCGACAGATCAAAGCCGCGGCCGAGCACGCCAAGATCGAATCCACCGTCGACGACGCCGTACGCAAGGGCAAGATCACTGCCGCGCGCCGCAAGCACTGGGTCGCCCTCATCGGCGCCGACCCCGGCATGGCTGACGTGCTGGCGTCAGTACCCGACGAGACCGCGGTACCGCTCACCGCGGTCGGCTACGGCGTCGATAGCGAGTCAGGCCTACCCGCCGACACCACCGAGTGGTTCCGCTAAGCCCCCGACCTGCGGCAATAGCCAAGGTAGGGGTGAGCAGCTTTGCGCCCATCGGCTGACGGGGCACCCGCCATATTTCTTGAGGACACCCCCCCGACCCAGTTCGGACCGCCAATCAGGAATTTTTTTTACGGGGCTCGAAAATCGACGGCCCGACCCTTTCCTGCACTGTCGACCCGGGGAGAGAAAGCCTGATTGTCCAAGCTCCAGGATTGGGCGAGTCGTCTCAGGTTCAGACCCGATAGTCGTCCATCGAGCCAATTAGTTCCCTGCTCAAATCGCGACGGGCATACGCTTTGACCCCATGACCGTTGGAGATTGGATCAGCCTGGCTGGTGTCGTGGTATCTGCTGGGTCTGCTGTGTGGGCAGTGATGTCGGCAGTCCGCGCCAGGAAGGCCGAGGCCGCAACAGACGGCTACCGGGCAGCGGCTGAAGAGCACTCAAAGCGGGCGGTCAAGGCTGCCGAGGAGGCCGCAGCTGCTCAACAGCAGTCCGCAGCCGCAGCCAAACGCGCCGCCGATGCCCTTGAGGCACAGAACAGGCTCTTGGCTGAGCAAGCATCCGCCGCGGAGCGGGTTCCCTGGCGTATCGAACACAGGCAGGGCGCTACATGGGATCTCTGGAACGACAGCGCCACGCCTAAATTCCACGTCAAGATCTCTGGTCCAGGCGTGAGCAAGAACAAGACGCCAGCCACCATCGCCCGCGTCGACGGCCGAGGATCGCAGCCCTTTTGGGGCAACACGTCGTATGGGGCTGAAATGCGCGCGAACGTTAGATGGCGAGCGGCGGACGACCAAGCAGCCCCCGAGCTCGAGTGGTCCGGAACCATGCCAGCGGAGCACTAGAACACATACCGGGTGTTGTCAGATATTGGCGTCGAATCCGACCTGCAATTCCCTTTGGTGCACGCAGTATCGTGAGAAGCTCCGGAGATGGCATTCCAGGCATACACCTACGGGACGACTCCGCCCCGAGAATACGGCGATGAAGACGAGTACGAATTCCTCGACGGAGGAGTGCTCGTGATCCGGGAGATTGGAAAGGGGGCAGTCTTCTACGCGCCTCACAAGTGGGACCAGATCGTCGCCGAACCAGGTCATCTTCCCGGGCGTACCGGCGGCGCAGCCGACGTGTTGGGCACCATCTACTGAAACGGAACGATTCCCGGCTCTACCTACCTCGCGACCCGCAAGTTGCCGCTCGATCCAAAGCGTCAAAGAGGATCAGCTGTTCGTGATGGCCGCTCTGCCCAACGCCGACGCGGTCACGGAGATCGTCCGGAACGCGCGCAGCGGACTAGAACACATTTAGGTCGGTCGAGCAGCCAAACGGCTGCGTCTCACATGCGCAACGCTTCCCACGACCACGTCGACAAGAAAAATTGGCCGGCCAGGTCCCGCGTCGATGCGCCCGGTCATTCCATTGATTTGCGACACTGCCAAACCATGGCCATTGATTTCGCCGGGTTGATCCAATCAAACACGGCGCCGCGCGCCGAGTTCGCCTACGTCGATGACAGTGGCGATCCCGGTATGGCCAATGGAAGTGCCACCTTCGGCCTCGGTTGCGTTGTTGTCCCGTTGGACCACTGGACGGTTCGATTGGACGTCTTAGTCGAGATGCGCCGCCTTATCAAAGACACCTACCGCATCCGCTTTCGTGATGAGGTGAAGGGCGAATGGCTCGTGAACGTAAAAAAGCACTTCCGCGAGCAGAAACTCGGAGACGGCCAATTACGCGATATCTATCGCCGACACCTCAACATATTGCCGATCGTCTCTTCGGCAGCCTTCGCGATTGTGATCCGCAAAGACGAGATTCTCGATCGGTCAAAGGATCCCGAGGCTCTCGCTTGGGAATTTCTGTTGCAACGGTTGCGCATGCGTTCACGCGGGACCTCCGCGCCGATCGTCGTTCTCCACGACCAGGGCAGCCGTGACAAAGAGCTGCGCAAACACGTCCGCCGGTTCCGCCGGCACACTTTCAATCCACTAGGCCAACATGCTGAGGCGCCGCTGATCGTCGAGGATCCGATTCCGCGCGACTCCCAGCACTCGTACTTTGTGCAGTTGGCCGACCTGTGCGCTTACGCGGCTACCCGAAAGGTTATTCCGGCCGGTGGCCGCCGCCGCAGCGTGTGCTCAGAACAGATGTGGGATGAGGCTGGCGCGGCCCGCCTGAGCGAGGTATCGAACTCACGCAACGACGGCATCGTCGTGTGGCCGTAAAGGTCCTCAGAAAAGTGAAGGGGAGGCCCCACACGGGGCCTCCCTTGACGGCGGGCCCAGGGGCCTCCATGCGGGAGGTTGGGTCCACAAGTACGGAGTTTAGACAAGGTCAACGACGAAAATAAGCAATTTCATCCACAAGGCGTGTCGATTTACTCACAACTTGTACACAAGTTATCCCCAGCATGGGCCGTTCGTTGCAGCGACGTGGGATCGGCCGAGTGCTGAGGGACCGGTCGGAGTCGATCCGCAGCACAGTCCCCTCTTTGCAGGCAATCCGTAGTTTCCCCGTAGAAACGGCCGCATCTTGCGGCGTACTTGCCCGTATCTCAGCGTGCTGATCAACATCGAAAAGTGTTGCATTGCAATACTTTCACGGATACCGACGGACGCAGGCAGACGCGTGGGTCCCAAGCTGAATACGCGGGTTCGATTCCCGTCATCGGCTCCACGTTGATCAGCGGAAACGCGGTCTGTTCCCCAGTCAGGTACTGCTGACCTTCTCAAACCGGCCAGTTTTTCGGTCCAACCTGATTCGGTACACCGATCCGCGCCGAAGCCCCGACAGATCGGGCGGCGGTGAGTGTGGGGGAAACGTCAGCAGCGGCATGATGCGCTCCACCAACAGGGCCATCCCCGCGTCCCAGTCTGCGCCCTGACATTCCTCGAAGGTTCCCCAGGCGATGACGCTGCGCCAGTTCGACAGGTCCTCGACCTTCTCGACTTCGACGCAGACCTGTGGTTCAGCTCGCATCGCCTGCAGCTTCGCGCCGTCCATGGCGTGTCCCCACACGTAAATTCCGTCGTAGACGTAGGTCACCGGTACTACGTAAACCCGGCCGTCGGCGAGGCAGCCGATCCGCGCGATCACCTCGGAGCCCAGCAGCTCCTCGATTTGCGGTTGGGTCAGTTCACCGAACATGGTGCAAGTCTTCCTGCTAGCGAGCCTTGGCTTGTACACATGGTCGCTCGCGACCCGGACTCATGCACTCCAAAGTCTGACTTATCGCAATAACTCGGACTAATGCTATAGCTAAGTCCCGCGATCTACGCCCGCTGATCCTCACATTCGCGAACGCATCAAAGACCGCTACCGCCGAATCACGCACTACCGCAGAGCGTCTCGCCGAGATACCAGCTGAGTGGCGAAACATGGCCGGGCCGATCAGGCGTCACAGCGCGAGCGAGAAACTACTGATGCTATCGCCGTCGACACCGATCTTGTTGTCCAACAACATCGCATCACTTGTCGATGCACCCCGCGGCAGCGTGTTCGCCGCGATAAAAGCGACTGCACGACGGCGGTGTTCCACGCCCATTGACTGATCGCAAACGAGACCAGGTACGGCGAGCAAGCCTCGTCCTCGACGAACTAGCCGACCTGGGGCAGAGGATCGAGCGGACAAGCAGTTAACTCGCTGTACGACGATGTCGCAGGTCCCCTGGGACTCCAGTGGACACCGCCCTCACAGCCACGAGGGACGGCTGGAGTGCACTCCTACCTGCGGTTTAGTCGATCGCCCGACCGAAGCTGTCCCCCGTTCGGCGGAAAGCGGATTCACCCCGACCTCCACCCGATCGCCCGATGTCGCAGCGGCCCCGCACTTCCTAACCTTCAGAACAAGCACACCTGGATGGCCGGCCCAACGCCGCCCACCTCGACATGGATGCGCACAGAAGGAGACGAACCCGATGGACAACGACCGACACCAGAAACATCGCTACCGCAACAACGCGAAGGCCGTCGAGACTGGCAACCCCTCCTGGCAGGCCGCGGCTGACAATCTCTTGCTGGACAACGTCGTCCGCTACGTCGGCAACGACCGGGTCGAACGAATCAGCGACGGGCACCGCTTTGTCAACATGGTGTCCTGCTCCTACCTCGGGTTGCACACCCATCCGTGGGTTCTGGAAGGCGCCCGCAACGCGATCGAGTCGGAACAGACCATCACGCTTCCCGTGTCGCGCCTGCGTATCCGGCTGTCCATCCTCGACGAACTCGAAGCCGGCCTCTCGCAGCTGTACCGCGCCCGAAGCGTTGCCGCACTGTCGGCGTCGACGGCCAGCGCAGCTGTCCTGCCCCTGATCGCCTCCGGTCACCTGACTGATGACGGCAAGCCGCGCGTCATGCTCTTCGACAAGTTGAGCCACTTCTCGCTGAACTACGTCAAACCCATCTGTGCTGACGAGGCACCGGTCTACACGTGCCCGCACAACGACCTCGACTACATCGAGGACATGTGCAAGAAGCACGATCGGGTGGCCTACGTCGCCGACGGCGCATACTCCCTGGGCGGCGTTGCGCCGGTGAAGGAATTGATGGAACTGCAGGACCGCTACGGTCTGTTCCTGTTCTTCGACGACTCCCACTCCTTGGCTATGTACGGCCGCAACGGTGAGGGCATCGTGCGCTCACTGCTGCCCAACGACCTCAATCCGCTGACCATCGTCGTCGCGTCTCTTGGGAAGGCCTTCGGTGCCACCGGCGGTGTCATCATGCTCGGACCCGAGAAGCACCACGACGTTTTGATGCGATTCGGCGGCCCGCTGGCGTGGTCGCAGGCCCAGAACGGCCCGACGATCGGCGCCTGCCTGGGGTCGTTGCGGGTGCACAACTCGCCGGATCTCGCACTGCGCCAACATCAGTTACGCAGCAACGCGGCCCTGTTCGACAGCATGATCGCCACCCCGCAGGCTGGCCTGGACACCGCGATTCGAGTGGTCGAGATCGGCGAGGAAGACAGAGCGATCGAGGCGTCGAGCCGAATGCTCGAAGCAGGCTTCTACACCTCAGCGGTCTTCTTCCCCGTCACTGCAAAGGGCCACGCCGGCCTGCGGGTCATGTTGCGCGCCGACAATGATCCCAACGACATTCGCCGATTCTGCGAGAGCGTCGGCGAGCTCACCGGATCGAGATCGGCAGACTTGGTGGGCACTTCGCTATGAGTCACCAGCAACCTATGCAGCACAACATGTTTCGTGCAATGTTGATGACGAGTTCGATCGACCCGGAGCGGTACCGATTCGCCCTGCACTCCGGCGCCGACATCTGCACCGTCGACCTCGAAGATGCGGTTCCGCCTGACCAGCGGGTCCAGGCGCGCCGTCAGGCGGCGGAGGCGCTGGCGTTCCCTTCGCCACGTGCGATGCGGGGTTTGCGGATCAACAGCGTCCGCAGCGCAGACGGGCTGCGCGACATCCTGTGCATCATCGACGGCCAAGCGCGGCCAGACACCCTGCTGGTCCCCAAAGTGAACAGTGCCGAAGACCTCCTCATCCTCGACGAGCTACTCGGTGACCAGCTCGCCGGCATCACGTTCCTGGCGACGATCGAGACCGCCGCGGGCCTGGCGGCCGTCGAAGAGATCGCCGGGGCCACGCCCCGGCTGCGGGCGCTGGTGTTCGGCGCCGCCGACCTCAGCGCAGAACTGGGCGTCTCGATGGAATGGGAGCCACTGCTGTATGCGCGCTCGCGCATCGTCGCGGCTGCCGCCGCGGGGGGCATCGCAGCCATCGATGCGCCGACATTCGACCTGCACGACGACCGGGCGCTGCTGATCGACGTGAGGCGTGGACGGAATGTGGGCTTCACCGGCAAGGCCGCGATCCACCCCCGCCAAGTGCCGGTGATCAACGCGGGCTTCACCCCTACGTCGACCGAGGTAGACCGTGCCCGCCGCATCGTTCGCCTGGCCGATGACCATTCCGGCAGGATCGCCGTCCTCGACGGCCAGATGTTGGGCCCACCCATGGTCAATGCAGCGAACCGAATCCTGCAGCTAGCCAATGTCTTTAACGCGCATAACGACCGAGATTCCTACGAGCCGATCGGAGCCGCACATGGACCACGTTCGCGCGTATAGGCAGGTGGGCCCACGCCGGTGGCGGGAATCCCGCGGCGTGACATTCGAGGACGTCGAGGTCGGGACGATCGTCGAGCACCGGCCTGGCCGGACCATCACCGAAGCCGACAACACCTGGATGTCTCTCCTGTCGCTCAACCTGCATCCGCTACACATCGATGCCGCCTACTGCCAGAACACGGAATGGAAGAAGCCATTGGTGTCCAGCCTGGTGACGTTGTCCATCGTCTCGGGAATGAGTGTGCAGAGCACCAGCGCCCGCGGGCTGGCCAATCTTGGCTGGGACAGCATTCGTCTGGTCGCCCCGGTGTTCATCGGCGACACGCTCTACGCGGAGACCGAATACCTCGACAAGCGACTGTCGGAGTCTCGCCCGCACCAGGGGATCGTCACCTGCACCACGCGCGGTGTGAAGGACGACGGCACCGTCTTCATGACCTGTCAGCGTTCGTTCCTCCTACCCACTCGCGACCATGAACTCGAAGTTCATGCGACGTACTGACTGCGGAGGAGGACGCGTGCCGGACAAACGATACGTCGTTCTGGTCGACAGCTACGGCACCATCGGAACCGAACTGGCACAGGGCTTCCGGGACGCAGGCTTCACGCCACTGCGCGTCCAGAGCACGCCGCAGGTGCCGGCCGGGCTGCGCGGACTGGCCGACAACTACCCCTATTCGCACAACATCGTCCACCACGGCGATCTGGCTGCAACAGTCGCAGAGTTGGCACCCTTCCATCCCGTCGCTGTCGTCGCCGCCACCGAACCCGCGGTTGAGCTCGCCGACGCACTCAGCGAGACCTTCCACCCGACAACCGGTGCGCCGACCAACGGCACGGCGCTCAGCGCCGCTCGACGCGACAAGTACCTGATGATCGAGCAGATAAAGCGCAGCGGCCTGCTCGGCGCCCGCCAACTCCTGGTGGACAGTGAGGAGCAATTGCGAGCCTGGCACGCCGATATCGGTGGCATGGTCGTAGTCAAACCGCTGCGCAGTGCTGCGAATGACGGCGTGACGTGGTGCCGCAGCCCCGAGGAATCCGTCACCGCCTTCCGGCTGCTCAACGGTCGCACAGGCGCTCTGTCGCAATCGAATGACGGAGTGGTGGCCCAGGAATGCGTCGTCGGCGCTGAATACACTGTCGATACCGTGAGCCGGGACGGCATTCACCACGTCACGGACATTTGGCAGAGTCACCGCATCTGCACCAGCGGAATTCCTGACCTCCTGGTTGCCTGGCGCTTGCTGGCAGCGACTGGACAGGTGCAAGGCCAGCTGGTGCCCTATACGTTCGCCGTACTCGATGCGCTCGGGATCCAGCATGGGGCCGCCCATACCGAGGTGAAACTGACCACCGACGGCCCCTGCCTGATCGAGGTGGGCGCCCGCATAGCGGGAGCGAATCTGCCGGCGACAGCACGCCTGGCCACCGGCCGATCCCAAGTCGACTGGACCGTGGACGCCTACGTCCGGCCCGGCAAGTTCGTCGAAACAAGCGGGAAACCCTATGCGCTACATCAGCATGTCGCGCGGACCGTCATGGTCGCGCCCCACAGTGGAAGATTGATCTCCTACCACAGCCTTGAAGTCATCAAAGAACTGGAGAGTTTCCACGATATGCAGGTGCGGGTGAATCCCGGCGACCACTTGCCGGTCACCACCGATGACCTCACCTACCCCGTCTTCGTCACCCTGGTGCATGAGGTCGACGAGGTGGTGTCCCGCGACTTGTGGACCCTCCGCTACCTGGATGGCCCGAGCTTCTACCAAACCGCTTAAAGAGAGATCGACCATGCCACTGTGTCTATGCGAGTCCGACACCGACGAGAGGACAGCTGACGGCAGCCTGATCGAGCTGTACCGTCGCATGCCGAAAGCTCTCGAGGCCAACGACATTCACGCTCTACTAGCACCGTACAGCTCGGTGTTGGAGCTGGGGTCGGGGACGGGGAGGATCGCCGATCCGCTGGCCGCGCTGGGCCATCGGGTCACCGCGGTCGACGACTCCGATGAGATGCTCGCCGAGATTCGGCTTGCGCATCCGGTGTGCGGTCGCATCGAGAATCTTCACCTGGCAGAGCGATTCGATGCTGTCGTCTTGGCGACCAACCTCATCCATTACCGCGGTGAGGACCTCCGGCGCGAGGTGCTGGCGGCGATGACCCGTCACCTCAAGCCAACCGGCAAGGCCATCATTCAATGGAAGCCGCCTTCGTTCTGGGCCGCCCGTCCGTCAGGCTGGGTGGGGACGACCGCACTCGACGAGGTCACCGTACGGGTAGCCATCCACAACGGTGCCCGCGAGCCCGGCGGCCTCGTCGACGGCGAATACACGTTGATCGCTGACGGGATGGAGTTGAGCCAGTGCTTCCATCTGGAGGTCTTGGCCGTTGAGGATGTACGCGACGCTCTCCGCGGGGCAGGCCTGCGGCTGACCAGTGCCGAGCCGGAAACGATGGAATGGCTGGAGGCGGTACCCGCGCGAAGTTGATGCCCGCCCGCCCGACTCGCCAAATCTGGGCCGTCATGCAGACGTTTCCTGGGGCCGGACAGTCCGCCGCACCTGGGCGTCTATCTGCCGGCCAACCTGCCGTGGGCCATCGTGCCGATTCTGGTGGCCTATCGCTTCTGGCCCTACGGCGTCGATCTCGATCGCCAAGCGGCTCAGCGGTAGTAGACCTCGCCGCCGGTCGGGTATCCCCCGCCGGTCGTGGTGACGTGGACGTGGTCGTAGTGGCCGTATCCGAAGCCTGACGGACCGCTCGGGGTGTAGTAGACGCCGCGCCAGATCGCGTCCTGGATCCCGAACCGCTGGGCGTTCTTGAACACGAACTCGACGATCGCGTTGCCGAGCGCAATGCCTTCGGCACTACCGGGATTCGGGATCATCACGTCGACCGCGAGCCCCTCGGGATGCCAGCGCAGCGCATCGGGCCGCACCCCGCCCATGCTGTGGATCTGCGGGAACTCGGCACTGATGGCGCGCTCGACCAGAATCGTCTTGACCTGCAGGCCTTGTTCGGGCGCCACCCCGACGGGCAGTACGCGAGAGCGGGTGTCGAACCGCCACCGCGACCCTGCCGGAACCTGGCTGACAGCAAAACTCACGTTGACCGCGTCCCCGGGGATCGCCGACATCGACGGACTGGGCACCGCCGCCACGATCTGCAGGCAGCACGGCGCCGACTCGACCACCGCCGGCGCCGTCACGTGTTGCGCGGCCACCGGCCGGACATCCCCGCCGACGGCCAGCGACAGAGCTAGTGGGACGCCAACGGCGGCGAGGACCATTGCCGGCCCACGCCGCTTCGTGGCGAATTCATGGCGTCCCACGCAAAACACAATAACTTGATCACGAACCAATAACAGCAAAGTGTCGGGTTTATCTAGCTACGCCCATGGCCATGCTTTTCGCATTATCGGGGCCCAGCACTTACGCCGGCGGGGCCACCGCAGGCGCTGTCAACGCCACCGAGGAGCCCGGATTCTCCGACAATGTCGAACTCGCACTCGGGGTGGGTCCGGTCCCCAATCCCTGCTCGGCCAGACCGATGCATTCATAGGAGTTCTGCCCCGTGCACGGGATGCCGTCGACCTCGGGCAGACCGCCACCCGCGGCGGTGGTCTCCTCGACGATGTCCGGCGGCAGGCCGGGCATGCAGATACCCGTCCTGGCGTCGAAAACCTCGAACGTGGAACACTTTTCGCCAGTTGACGGTGAGGCCGGGCTGGACACCACCACGCTGACGGCCATGGCGGCCAACGCGGCCGCCGCCGTCATCGGCAGCACCACCGTTTTCGACCGTGCCGACATGGCCATTGAGTCAAGCACAGCAGCTTGCAGCGTGCCGGATTACCGGACGAGCTCACCCATCTGAGCCGGCCGCTGTCGCACCAGCTGCGGCCACCAGAACCAGCGGCCGAGCAGCGCAGCGATCGCCGGGGTCATGAACGCCCGCACCACCAATGTGTCGAACAGCAGACCCATACCGATCGTCGTCCCGATCTGGGCGACCACGATCATGGAGCTGACCGACATCGCCATCATCGTGAACGCGAAGACCAACCCGGCGGAGGTTACGACGGACCCGGTGCCGCCCATGGCCCGGATGATGCCGGTGTTGATGCCCGCCGGAAGCTCTTCTTTCATGCGCGACACCAGCAGCAGGTTGTAGTCCGCACCGACTGCCAACAGGATGATCACCGCCATGGCCATCACCATGAACTGCAGGTCGATGCCAAGGATGTGCTGCCAGAGCAGGATCGACATGCCGAAGGACGCACCGAGCGAGAGCGCGACGGTTCCCACGATCACCGCTGCTGCCACGATGGCGCGCGTGATCAACAGCATGATGATGAAGATCAGGGTCAGTGCGGCCACCCCGGCGATCATCAAGTCGTAGGCGTTGCCCAGTTCGAGGTCCTTGAACGCCGAGGCGGTGCCCCCGAGGTACACCTTGGAACCCTCCAACGGCGTTCCTTTAATGGCCTCGAAGACGGCGGACTTGATGTCGTCGATCCGATTGATGCCGGCTGCGGACAGCGGATCGTCCTCGTGGGAGATGATGAACCGCACGGCGTGGCCGTTCGGTGAGATGAAGTTCTTCATGCCGCGTTTGAACTCGGCGTTGTCGAAAATCTCCGGCGGCAGATAGAACGTGTCGTCGTTATGGGAGTCGTTGAACGCCTTGCCCATTGCCGTGGAGTTCTCGCTCATCGCCGCCTGCTGATCCTGCTGGCCGGCCTGCGTGGCCTGCATGGTCAGCATCATGATCCGCATTCGCTTCATGCTCTCGACCGTCGGAACCATCATCGCGGCCATCTGCGGCATCAACGCGTCGAGCTTGTGCATATCGGGCAGAAGTGACTGGATGTCGTCGGCCATGGTGTCGATACCGTCGAGGCTGTCGAAGGTCGAGCGAATAGACCAGCACAGCGGGATGTCGAAGCAGTGCGGTTCCCAGTACAGGTAATTGCGGATCGGCCGGAGAAAATCGTCGAAATCGGCTATGTGGTCCCGCAATTGGAGGATGTCGGCGGCCATCTCGTCAGTCTTGACGACCATGTTGTGCATGGTGCCACTCATCTGTTCCATCAACCCGATCATCTGGGTCATGTTGTTGATGGTGTCCTGCATGATGTTGCCCTGCACGATCATGTCGGCCATGCGGTCTTGCAGGTACGAACGATTCATCGTCTGCATGACGTTGCCCATGCCGAGCTGGGCCGGGATCGTGCTGTACTTCAACGGTTTTCCGTCGGGCCGGGTGATCGACTGCACCCGCCCGATACCGGGAACCTTGGCCACGGCTTTGGCGATCTTCTCGATCACCAGGAAGTCGGCCGAGTTCCGCAGGTCCTGATCGGTCTCGACCATCAGGATTTCCGGGTTGAGCCGGGCGATCGGGAAGTGCCGTTCGGCGGCGGCGAATCCCTCGTTGGCCGGCAGGCTGTCGGGCAGGTACTTACGGTCGTTGTAGCTGGGTTGGTAGCCCGGCAGCATGATCAGACCGACGAGCGCGACCATGATGGTCAGGAACAGCACCCAGCCCGGCCAGCGGACGACGATGGCCGCCAGCTTGCGCCAGAACCGGATTCGCATGGCCCGCTTGGGTTCGAGCATGCCGAATCGGCTGGTGACGGTGATCATGGCCGGCCCCAGGGTGAGCGCCACGAGGACGGCGACCACCATGCCGACTGCCATCGGAACACCGAGCGTCTGGAAGTAGGGCAGCCGCGTGAACACCAGGCAGAACGTCGCGCCGGCGATCGTCAGGCCGGAAGCCAGCACCACGTGGGCAGTGCCCCGGAACATCGTGTAGTAGGCGGTCTCTTTGTCTTCGCCGACCGTTCGCGCTTCTTGATATCGCCCGATGAGGAAGATCGCGTAGTCGGTGGACGCGGCTATCGCCAACGTCACCAAGAGCTGAGTGGCGAATGGCGACAAGCCGATCAGTTGGTGGTAACCGAGGAACGCGACCACTCCTCGCGTCACCGACAGGCCCAGGATCAGCATCACCAAGACCATGAGGGTGGTCAGGATCGAGCGGTAGAAGAACAACAGCATGAAGATGATGACGCCGACGGTGGCGAATTCGATGACCCGCAGGCTCTTTTCGCCGACGTGCTGTTGGTCGGCCTGCAGCGCCGGCCCGCCGGTCACGAAGACCTTCACGCCCGGCGGCGGGGTCATGTTCGCGACGATCTTCTGGACCGCCTCGACCGACTTGTTACTCAGCGGCTCGCCCATGTTGCCGGCCAGGTTCACCTGGACGTAGACGGCCTTGCCGTCGCCGCTCTGGGCGCCAACCCGGGTCAGTGGATCGCCCCAGAAGTCCTGGATGTGCTGGACGTGGGTGGTGTCGGCCCGCAGCTTGGCCACCAGCTCGTCGTAGAACTTGTGGGCGTCGTCCCCCAGGGGTTGGTCACCCTCCAGGACGATCATCGCCGAGCTGTCGGAGTCGGACTCCTCGAACACCTTGCCGACCCGCGTCATCGCGACGATGGACGGGGCTTCCTTCGGCGACATCGAGATCGCCCGCATCTTGGCGACATCGTCGAGTTGGGGCACCGTGACGTTGAGGACCGCGATCAGCGCGATCCAGCCCAAGATGATCGGGATGGACAGCCGGCGGATCCACTTGGCGACGCCGCTTCGACGCGCCTCGTCAGCGCGGATCTCGGTGTCGATCGTCGGAGCACTCATGGTGAGTTAGTCATACTAAGCTATAACCCGTCCCTTTAGGGGGCCAGCCTTGGACCGTCACAATCGCGGCCGCACAGAAGGTTGCTGAAATCGAAACTATCCGCACAAAACCAAGGCAACACCCATGCCGTAAAGAATGCCGCAAATAACTGTCACCGCACTCCCCGGTATGGACGAGATTGACCGCGCCGCAACGGATTCGACTCACCCCAAGTGGGTATTTGAGTATCTGTGGCGCGCCCCCGCATCAGCGTTCTAAAGTTCGGCAAATAGGCGCGCAGAACCGGGGGGTGTCATGGGTATTCATCACAGTCCAGGCTTCATCGCCTTCGCCATCGTCGCCGTCCCGATCCTCGTCGCGACCGTCGGCGCCGTCTCCGCCCATGTGGCCCAGAAGTTGCGTGACCGGGCCGATGGTGTGGTGACCACCTGGGCCGGCTTACGCATCACCCACCAGCAGTTGGTGATGGGCTATCACGACAATGCCCGCCGGATTCCGCTGTCCGGTCTGCGCGTCGACGTCGAGGAAACCGGATCACCGGTGCGACGTCATCACAATCACCGGATCCACCTCACCATCGAGCACGAGGGCACCGCCATCGACCGCTGGCAGCCGTACTCGCCGGCCACCCGCCGGGCCGCACAGCAGTTCGCCGCTCAGCTGAACCTATTGAGCCAGAACGTCGAACGGCGCGAACTCAGCTGCTGACCCGGGGCTACCAGACCCGCACGTAGTCGACGAGCAAGTCGGCCGGGTAGTGGCCTGGCCGGGGGTCGCGGCCGCCGGAGCCGCCGACTGCGAGGTTCAGTACCGGGAACACCCGGTAGTCGGGGAAGTTGAACGGCCAGTCGTCCAAGGAGTAGGCCGGCACCGTGAAGTACGGCTCCTTCCCGTCGACGTAGTCCTGCCAGAAGTACATCCCGGAGTCGTTCCAGGTGACTCGCCAGGTGTGCCAGTTGGAGTCGATGCCGATCGGGTGTGTGGCGAACGAGGTGCCGTCCAGGCGGGCATGCACGGTGGTTCCAGCCGGCCAGTCGCCGTTGCCGTACCACTCGGCCAGGTCGATCTCGCCGCCCACGTCCGGGTTGTCGTTCATCAACCACCAGGCGGGCCAGCACCCGGCGGTCAGGCAGTTGAACTTGATGCGGGCTTCCCAGGTGGTATTGATTCCGCCCCACCACGTACCGAGCACTTTGCCGGAGACGTACTTGCCGTCGGCGCCGCGGGTCGCGCGGATGACCAGGTTCGAGTTGCCGTCGAGGAACACGTGCTCACGGTCGTCGCGGTACTGGCCCATGTTCTCGGGCCGGTCCCAGAACACCGGGTTCTTGATGATCTCCCGCGCCTGGGCGATGTTCCACTTCGACGGGTCCGGAGCCGAGCCGGCCGGGCCGTCGAACTCGTCGTGGAAGAGGTACGCGGGAGTGGTGGCGTTGGGTGCTGGCGCATCCGGTCGAGCGGGGCTGGCACCGGCCGCCGGCATGGGCAGCGCGGCGGCAATCGCACCGAAACCGGCCATGACCATCAGACTGCGGCGATCAATATCAGGCACCCTAAAACCTTAAGGGCGATGCGCCCGAGAGGGCGCATCTGGGGTCTCTTCGACGCCGGTGCCAATTACCGACACCAGCTCAGCGATCACGGAAACGCCGTTGAACAGCCAAGATGGGTCGGCAGGAAATGCTGACGCATCGCGCGGCGGGGACAGTGTGTCGAGCCGATTCGGCTGAGTCGCGGCCTGGTGCCGCGTAACGTGATCAGCTGATGAAGTCGACGATTCTCTCCCGCCGCGACCTGGATTTCCTGCTCTTCGAGTGGCTGGCCGCCGACGCGCTGACCAAACGCGCACGCTTCGCCGAGCACTCCCGCGAGACCTTCTCCGACGTGCTCGATCTCTGCGAAGACCTGGCCACCCGGTACTTCGCCCCGCACAACAAGAAGAGTGACCAGAACGAGCCGACGTTCGACGGGACGACCGTCACGGTGATCCCCGAGGTCAAAGAAGCCATCGACGCGTTCGCCGCCGCCGATCTGCTCAGCATGGGCATGGATCAGGAACTGGGCGGGGCGCAGTTGCCGTCAACTGTCGCCCAGGCCGGGTTCGCCTGGTTCACCGCAGCCAACATCAGCACGGCCGGCTATCTGATGCTGACCATCGCCAACGCCAACCTGCTGGTGAAGTTCGGCAGCCCCGACCAGATCGACACGTTCGTCAAGCCGATGCTGGCCGGTCGTTTCACCGGCACGATGGCACTGTCCGAACCGCAGGCCGGGTCGTCACTGGCCGACATCGTCACCCGCGCCGAACCGCAGGACGACGGCACCTACCGGCTGTTCGGATCCAAGATGTGGATCTCAGGTGCCGAGCACGAGATGTCGGAGAACATCGTGCATCTGGTGTTGGCCAAGATTCCCGGCGGTCCGCCCGGCACCAAAGGCATCTCGCTGTTCATCGTGCCGAAGTTCCTCGTCGAGGCCGACGGGTCGGTCGGTGCGCGCAACGACGTCGCCATCTCGGGTCTCAATCACAAGATGGGGCAGCGCGGCATCACCAACACGGTGCTGAACTTCAACGGCGCAGTGGGCTATCTGGTCGGCGAACCGCACCGCGGCATCGTCTACATGTTCCAAATGATGAACGAGGCACGCCTTGGAGTGGGCATGGGCGCAGTCGCGTTGGGCTACACCGGATACCTCAAATCCCTGCAGTACGCGCGGGAGCGGCCCCAGGGCAGGCCGATCACGACTAAGGATCCCGGCACCCCTCAGGTGCCGATCGTCGAGCATGCCGATGTCAAGCGAATGTTGTTGGCGCAGAAGTCTTATGCCGAAGGTGCGCTCGCGCTGGCGCTGTACTGCGGCCGGCTGGTCGACTGGCAGGACAGTGCGGAGTCCGACGAGGAGCGCGACTCGGCCGCCCTGCTGCTCGACATTCTGACCCCGATCGCCAAGAGCTGGCCGTCGCAGTGGTGCGTGGAGGCCAACAGCCTCGCTATTCAGGTGCTCGGCGGCTACGGCTACACGCGCGAGTACGACGTCGAGCAGCACTACCGGGACAACCGCCTCAATCCCATCCACGAGGGCACCCACGGTATTCAGAGCCTGGATCTGTTGGGCCGCAAGGTCACTCAACGTGGCGGCGCGAGTCTCACCGCACTCGGTACGGTGATCGGCCAGTCGGTCGCGGCGGCCGAGAAACTCGGCGGTGAGGCCGCCGAGCTGGCCGCCGCCCTCGACACGTCGTGGCAGCGGCTGGTCGAGGTGACGATGGCGATGTTCGCCTCCGGTGACATCGAGGCGGCGATGGCCAACAGTGCCGTCTACCTCGAGGCCTTCGGTCACATCGTGATCGCGTGGATGTGGCTGGAGCAGTTCGTGGCCACCAACGGGCACCCGGGCGACTTCTACGAGGGCAAGCGCCAGGCCGCCCGCTACTTCTTCCGCTACGAGCTGCCGCGCACCACCCCGCAGATCCAGCTGCTCGCCAGCCTGGACCGCACCACCCTCGACATGCGCCCGGAGTGGTTCTGACCTGCCCGACCCCTTAGGATTCCCTTTGGTCAACGAAGGGGTCGGCGTCAATGGATAGCAGCAGGTATATCGGCTATGTCGGCGGCGTCGCCGTCGCGGTCGGGGTGGGAGCGGCGATCGCCGCAGGCGCTCAGGGCACCGCCGGCGCGGAGACCGGCAACGCCGACTCGAGCAGCGCAGCCTCACCCGCCGATGCCGGGCCGAAGAAGTCGACCGCGCACGCGGCCCGCGCGCACACCAAGCCGAGCAGCACCGCCGATGCCGCCGCAGGCGGAGTCAGCAGGGTCCCGACCGCCGCCGCGTCGAGCCTCACCCTCACAACAACGACGGCCGCCACCTCCACTGCCGCCCCGGTCGACCGGCTGAAGAATCTGTCCACCGGCAGCAGTGCCCGCGCAGCCACGGCCACCACCGACACCGTCACCACTGGGACGCAGGCTTCACAGTCCTCTTCCGTCGCCTCGGACACCGTCTCGGTGCCGTGGAGCCCCAACCCGCTGCGTCCGATGCCGCCGGAGCCGGCACCCAACGACATGCCGGGCCCCATCTGGGACTTGGAGCAGGCCGTCGTCAACGCCTTCCCCGACTTCTTCAAGCCGGTGCCCCGCGAGATCTTCGAGGGCGCCTACCGCGTGTCGCAGATGATCCCGTGGGTCAACGTCGTGGTGCCGTTCTCCAACATCGGCGCAAACCTTCAGGCTGCGCTCGCCGGTGACAAGGCCGCCTCGCAGCGCATCGTCAACAACCTGATCGTCACCATCGCGCCGGTCGCCTTTCTGTACTACGGCTACAACGAAATCGCCGATCTGGTGAATCTCGAGCAGCAGGCGCTGGACTTGCAGACGTGGGCGATCACCACGGCCTGGGACGTCCTGGATCCCTTCCAGTTGCTGCACAACCGCGGCGAGTCCGGACTGCCGCTGTCCACCACGACGCCGCCGGCGTACCCGCCGACAGATCCGGTGAACACCCTCTAGCTGCCGGTCAGGCCCCCTTTCGTGGGGTGACTCCTGGCGATCGCACACGCTCGGGATGCAGGTCAGCGGTTCTGCCCCCAAGATCTAAGGATTGCGGCAGAGTGTCCTAAGCCTTGACGGCTGTGAACGACACGCGAGCAGACTCCAGGAGCGGTATGAGCAAGCTGCGGAACGCCATCACCATCGTCAGCATCGCCGCTGTCGCGACCTTCGGAGTCGCAGCGTGCGGGGGAAGCAAGAAAAGCACGAGCGGCGCCACCGGCGGTGACATCAGCGTCACGATGACCTCATTCCCCGACTACGTCGACCCCCAGCTGTCCTACACCCTCGAGGGGTGGGAAGTGCTGTGGAACACCTACACCCCGCTGCTGACCTACAAGCACCAGAAGGGTGAACCGGGTACCGACGTGGTGCCCGGCCTGGCCAAAGACATGCCGGAGATCTCAGCTGACGGCAAGACCTACAAGCTGACCCTGCGGCCCAACATGAAGTACTCCGACGGCACCCCGATCAAGGCCTCCGACTTCACCTACGCGATCAAACGGCTTTTCAAGGCCGACTCCGGCGGGTCGGTGTTCTACGAAGGCATCATCGGCGCAAAGGATTTCGCCGACGGCAAGTCCGACACCATCAGCGGCATCAAGACCGACGACGCCACCGGTGACATCACCATCACGCTGGCCAACCCCAACGGCACGTTCAACAACCTGCTCGGGCTGATGTTCGCCGCTCCGGTTCCGCCGACGACCCCGCTGGACAAGGACGCGACCAACAACCCGCCGCCGTCCAGCGGACCGTTCGTCATCACCAAGGTGAATGCTCCGAATACCCTGACGCTGGAACGTAATCCGCAGTTCAAGACGGTCAAGGACGCCGGGGCCACTGAGGTCACCGATGCGCAGGTCGACAAGATCGTCGTCACCCAGAACAAGAACAACTCCGCGCAGGTCACCGGCATCCAGCAGAACCAGATCGACTACATGACCGACCCGCCGGACGCCGACCGGCTGCCGGAGATCAAGGCGAAGTACTCCAGCAGATTCCGGCTCGAGGACTCGATCAACACCTACTACTTCTGGATGAACACCCAGAAGGCGCCGTTCAACGATCTCAAGGTGCGCCAGGCCATCAACTACGCGATCGACCCCGAAGCGCTCAACCGGGTGTTCGGTGGCCGTCTGCACGCCACCCAGCAGATCCTGCCGCCCGGCATGCCAGGCCACGACGAGTACAAGCTGTACCCGGGACCGGACATGGCGAAGGCCAAAGCCTTGCTCGCCGAAGCAAATCCGGCCGACAAGGACATCACGGTGTGGACCGACGACGAGCCGGACCGCAAACGCATCGGCGAGTACTACCACGACGTGCTGACCCAGCTCGGCTTCAACGCCACGCTGAAGGTAATCTCCGGTGACACCTACTTCCAGACCATCGGCAACCAGTCGACCCCGGATCTGGACACCGGGTTCTCTGACTGGTTCCAGGACTTCCCGCACCCCGACGACTTCTTCCGTCCGCTGCTCAACGGTGCGAACATCCTGCCGACCAACAGCAACAACTTCTCCCGGGTCAACATCCCCGAACTCGACGCCAAACAGAACGAGTTGCTGACCAAGCAGCTCACCGACGACGTCAAGAAGCAGTACGCCGAGCTGGACAAGGCCTACATGGAGCAGGCGGTGTGGGCGCCGTACGGCAATGAGCAGTACACGACGTTCCTGTCCGAGCGGATGGACTTCGACAAGTCCTATCGCCATCTGCTGTTCAACCAGGACTACACCTCGTTCGCGCTGAAGTAGCCGACGCCATGGTCGCCACCGTCGAGGGGCGCAGTCCCTGGCAGCTGGCATGGGAACGATTGCGCCGCAACAAGGTTGCGCTGGCCTTCGGGGCGCTGTTCATCCTGCTGGTGCTGTTCTCGCTGGCCGCGCCGCTGTGGGCCGACCACGTCGCGCACACCGGACCCAACCAGAACCACATCACCGACAAGGTGCTCATCGACGGCCAGGAGACCTACGTCGTCTCACCCGACGGCACGCCCCTGGGTCCCGGTCTGCGTGGCCGCTACCTGCTGGGGGCGGATCAGAACGGCCGCGACGTCATGGTGCGGCTGATGTACGGCGGGCGCACCTCCATCTACATCGGGGTGATGGCCGCGGTCATCACCACAGTATTCGCGGTGATCGTCGGCATGCTGTCGGGCTACTACCGCGGCTGGGTCGACTCGATCCTGTCGCGGATTCTCGACGTGGTGTGGGCATTCCCCGTGCTGCTGCTCGGTATCGCGCTGGGCACCACACTGGCGCTGGGCGGTTTCAAGATCGGCGGCCTGGTGGTGGCCGGCGACTCCCTGTGGATTCCGATCCTGATCATCGGCCTGGTGTACGTGCCGTACATGGCCCGGCCCGTCCGCGGTGAGATCCTCGCCCTGCGGGAGAAGGAGTTCGTCGAAGCCGCTGTGGCGCAGGGCAAAGGGCCGGTGCGCATCATGGTCTCCGAGCTGTTGCCCAACATCGTCTCGACCATCATCGTGTTCTTCACCCTCAACATCGCCAACAACATGCTGCTGGAGTCGGCACTGTCGTTCCTGGGCGCCGGCGTGCGCCCGCCCAACGCGTCGTGGGGCACGATGATCGCCGACGGCTACCAGAACATCTACACAGCACCGCACCTGACGATCGTGCCGGGCTTGATGATCGTCCTGACGGTCCTGTCGCTCAACGTATTCGGTGACGGGCTGCGAGACGCCCTAGATCCGCGTGCCAAGATCCGGTTGGAGCACTAGCATGCTTCGATTCGCTGCCAGAAGACTCATCGGGATGGTCGCAGTGCTGTTCGCGATCTCGGTGATCGTTTTCCTGATCTTCAACGTCATCCCCAACTCAGACCCCGCGGCCCGCATCGCCGGCAAGAACGCCAACCCGGCGCTCATCGCGCGGGTCAGTGCCGACCTCGGCCTCGATCAGCCGCTGCCGGTGCAGTACCTGACCATGATGAAGCAGATCTTCACCGGCGAGCTGACCTCCTATGCCAGCAGTCAGAATGTGGCCCAACAGATTTGGGACGGACTGCCAGCGACGCTGTCGCTGACCATCGGCGCGGCGGTGCTGTGGATGGCGCTGGCGGTGTGGTTCGGCTACCTCAGTGCCGTACGCGCGGGCGGGTTCACCGATCGCGCGCTGACCATCCTGGCGCTCGTCGGCATCTCGATGCCGGTGTTCTGGTTGGCGGCAATCCTGTTGTACTTCTTCAGCTTCAAGACGCAGCTCTTCCCGACCGGCAGTTACGTGCCACTGTCTGAAGATCCGCTCCAATGGGCGTATCACCTGATATTGCCCTGGATCACCCTCGCGGTGCTCTACGTCGGGTTCTACAGCAGGGTGCTGCGCTCCAACATGCTTGACGCGATGAACGAGGACTACGTGCGCACCGCTCGGGCTAAAGGCATCAGCGAACGCCAGGTAAGAATCCGCCATGTGCTGCGCAACTCGATGATCCCGATCGTCACCCTGTTCGGGCTCGATTTCGGCGCCGTCGTCGGCGGCGGGGCGATCCTGACCGAAACGGTCTTCAACATCAACGGAGTCGGCCTCTATGCCGGTCAAGCGATCGGCAAGCTCGACTTGCCGCCGCTGATGGCGGTGACGATGTTCGGGGCCTTCTTCATCGTGCTGTTCAACACCATCGTCGACATCCTCTACGCCGTGCTCGATCCCCGGATCCGGCTGGGTGAGGCGGCACCATCATGACCCCGATCCTCACCGTCCGCGACCTGCAGGTCAGTTTCCGCACCGACGACGGCGTGGTGCGCGCGGTCGACGGAGTGTCCTTCGAGGTCTCCCCCGGCGAGGTCGTCGCGATCGTCGGCGAGTCCGGTAGCGGCAAGAGCGTGACGGCGCAGACGCTGATCGGCCTGACCCGTGCCCCGAACTCGAAGATCACCGGCTCGGTGATGTTCGAGGGCCGCGACCTGATCGAGCTCTCCGACGAGGACTTCCGCGGTGTGCGGGGCGAACACATCGCGATGGTGTTCCAGGACCCGATGACCTCGCTGAACCCGGTGTACCGGGTCGGCGATCAGATCGCCGAGATGATCCGTGCCCACCGCGAGGTCTCCAAGAGCGAGGCACTGTCCCAAGCGGTGGAATTGCTTCGCTCGGTGGGCATTCCGAACCCGGAGCGCCGAGTCCGGGACTATCCGCACGAGTTCTCCGGTGGCATGCGTCAGCGCGTGATGATCGCCATGGCCCTGGCCCTGGATGCCGAGCTGCTCATCGCCGACGAGCCCACCACGGCCCTCGACGTCACCATCCAGGCGCAGATCCTGCGGCTGTTGGAGAACCTCAACGCCGAGCGCAACCTGTCGGTCGTGCTGATCACCCACGATCTCGGCGTCGTCGCCGAGATGGCTGACCGGGTGGTGGTGATGTACGGCGGTCAGATCGTCGAGGACGGCCGACTCGAGGAGATCTTCTACAACCCGCAACACCCCTACACGTGGGGGCTGCTGGGGTCGATCGCGCGTCTCGACGAGGCCCGCCCCGAACGACTGCCGCAGATTCCGGGCCAGCCGCCGTCGCTGCTGAGCCCACCGACGGGCTGTCGCTTCGCTGCCCGATGCCAGTATGCGTTCGAAAAGTGCACGCAACCACCGGCTTTGGAGGCCCGCGTCGGCAACCCCGGCCACCTGGACCGCTGCTGGCTGACACCCGACGAGAAGCTGGCGAACCGATGAGGGGCGATCCGCTGCTGGAGGTCAGCGACCTCGTCGTGCACTTCCCGATCAAGTCGGGCATCGTGGTGGACCGCGAGGTCGCCCGCGTGCACGCCGTCGACGGCGTCAGCTTCACCCTTCATGAAGGCGAAACCCTGGGCCTGGTCGGTGAATCCGGTTGCGGCAAGTCCACACTGTGCCGAGCGATCCTGCAGCTGGTGACGCCGACGTCGGGCTCGGTGCGTTTCGACGGCCAGGAGCTGGTCGGGCTTTCGCGGCGTGCGCTGCGGCCGCTGCGCCGCGAGATGCAGATGATCTTCCAGGATCCGTTCGCCTCGCTGAACCCGCGCAAGCGGGTGGGTCAGATCATCGGTGACCCGCTGGAGTTGCACGGGCTGGCCAGCGGCGCCGAACTCAGGCGGCGGGTGCAGGATCTGCTCGACCGAGTGGGTCTGCAGGCCGAGCACTACAACCGGTACCCGCACGAGTTCTCCGGCGGGCAACGGCAGCGCATCGGCATCGCCCGCGCGCTGGCGTTGCAGCCCAAGCTGATCATCGCCGACGAACCGGTGTCGGCGCTGGACGTCTCGGTGCAGGCGCAGATCATCAACCTGCTCGAGGATCTGCAGCAGGAGTTCGGGCTGTCGTACCTGTTCGTCGCTCACGATCTGGGCGTCGTCCGCCATGTCTCCGACCGGGTCGCGGTGATGTACCTGGGTAAGGTCGTGGAGAACTCCGACTCCGATGGGCTCTACGACAACCCGCTGCATCCATACACCAACGCCCTGCTGTCCGCAGTGCCGATACCGGACCCGCGCAAGAACTTCGCGCGGGAACGGATCACGCTCGAAGGCGACGTGCCCAGTCCGATCGACCCGCCGCCGGGCTGCCGTTTCCACACCCGCTGCGTGTCGGCCACCGACATCTGCCGCACCGAGGAACCCGCGTTGGTCGCGCATGCCGACAGCCACATGGTGGCCTGCCACCACCCCCGCACGTCGTCGTGATTTCGGCGCGGTTGTCGTCGGTGAGCGGCGATTAGCGCGTCGACATCGGGGGTACTGAGGGGGCATGGAAAGCGAGCACGGCGGTGCCGGCGAGGTCCTCCGAACGGTGGGGCTGCTGCTGAACTTCACTGCGATCATCGGATTCGCCCTGTTCGTCAGCGCTCTCGGAACAGCATCGCCGAATCAGTCCTACATGGCGGGCGGGATCACCGTTGCGACCTTCGTCGCCAGCCTGCTGTGCTTGGCCGCTGACCAACAGGGCGACGAGTCGGCGTCGCAGCCGTAGGCTGTAGTCGTGCCAACCGTTGCGCAACATATCCTTTCATCCCTGACCGCCAGCGGCGTCCGCCGCGTCTACGGCTTGCCCGGCGACAGCCTCAACGGCTTTACCGACGCCATCCGCCGATCCGACGACATCACCTGGGAACACGTCCGCCATGAAGAGACCGCGGCATTCGCGGCGACTGCCGACGCCGCGCTCACCGGCCGGCTGGCGGTCTGCGCCGGTAGCTGCGGGCCCGGAAACACCCACCTGATCAACGGCCTCTACGACGCACAACGGCACCGGGTGCCGGTGCTGGCCATCGCCGCACATATTCCACTGGCCGAAGTGGGCACCGGCTACTTCCAGGAGACACACCCCCAGGAACTCTTCCGCGAGTGCAGCGTCTACTGCGAGTTGGTCAGCACACCGGAGATGGCGCCACGGCTGGTGGAGATCGCGATGCGGACCGCGGTGGAGGAGAACGGCGTCGCGGTGCTCGTCATCCCCGGCGAGGTGTTCTTGGCCAAGCTTCCGGATCGCGCGTGGAACATTCGCCCCGTGCTGCCCACGCGCTCGGTGCTGCGCCCTGATGACGAGTCCCTGCGTCACGCGGCGGCCCTCCTGAACGCGGGATCGCGGGTGACCATCCTCGGCGGCGCGGGAACCGCCGGCGCGCACGCCGAGCTCATCCGGCTCGCCGACACATTGAAATCACCGATCGTGCATGCCTTCCGGGGCAAGGACCACATCGAGTACGACAACCCGTTCGACGTGGGGATGACGGGGCTGCTCGGCTTCGCCTCGGGCTACAAGGCCATCAAAGAAGCCGATGTCCTCCTGATGCTGGGCACCGACTTCCCGTATTCGCAGTTCTACCCCGAGGACGCCACGGTGATCCAGGTGGACCTGCGTGGCAGCCACCTGGGCAGGCGTACCCCTGTCGACCTCGGTCTGGTCGGTGACGTCAAGGACACCATCGACGGCTTGCTGCCCTTGCTGCAGCCCAAGGTGGACCGGACTCACCTGGACAGGTCTCTGCACCACTACCAGCGGACCCGCAAGTCACTGGATGCGCTGGCCGTCAACGACCGCGACCGAACACCTATCCGGCCGGAATATGTTGCCGGCGTGGTCAACCGGTTGGCCGACGACGACACCGTCTTCACCTTCGATGTGGGGTCGCCGACGATCTGGGCGGCACGCTACCTGACCATGAACGGTAAACGCCGGCTGAGTGGATCCTTCACACACGGGACGATGGCGTGCGCGCTGACCCATGCCATCGGCGCCCAGACCGCTTTCCCGGGCCGCCAGGTCGTCGCATTGGCCGGTGACGGTGGGCTGTCGATGATGTTCGGTGAACTGCTCACCCTTGTGCAGAGCAACCTGCCGGTGAAGGTCGTCGTGTTCAACAACTCGTCGCTGAACTTCGTCGAATTGGAGATGAAGGCCGCCGGCGTGGTCAATTTCGGCACCGATCTGAAGAACCCCGACTTCGGCGCCGTCGCGCAGGCGATCGGCATCTTCGGCCGCCGCGTCGAGCAGCCCGGCGATCTGGAGCAGGCCATCGCGGACGCGCTGGCCCACCCGGGTCCCGCCTTGATCGACGTCGTGGTGGCACGCGAGGAGTTGTCCATCCCGCCCGCCATCTCTGCCGAGCAGGCCAAGGGGTTCACCCTGTATGCGATCCGTACGATCCTCGCCGGCCGCGGCGGCGAGCTGCTCGACCTGGTGAGCACTAATGTCGCACGGCGCATCCTCGACTAGCGGTTGCCGTAGTAGCCCTGCCGCAGGAGTTCGGTGATCTCGCTGACCAACGGCATCCGCGGATTGGTGCGGTTGCTCAGGTCTTCGAACGCCGTCATGGCCAGCACTGGCAGCGCCGCGGTGAATTCGGCTTCATCGACGCCGAATTCGCGTAGCGAGCGCGGCATGTGCAGCTCGTCGAGCAGCTGATCCACCCCGGCGAACAGCCTCGCCCGGCTGTCTTCGGGGGTGTGCCCGCCAAAGATCAGTGAGCCGATCTGGGCGTACTTCTCCGGCGCGACGTACGCCGAGTACCCCGGTGCCGGCATGAACTTGCTGGGCAGACTTGCGTTGTACTGCAACACGTAGGGCAGGAAGATGCCGTTGGCCCTTCCGTGGGGAATGCCGAACGCCGCACCCACGGCGTGAGCCAAGGCGTGGTTGGTGCCGACGAACGCGTTCGAGAACGCCAGCCCGGCCAGCGTCGCCGCGTTGGACATCTGGGTGCGCGCCTCGAGATCGTCGGGGTTGCGGTAGGCCCGTGGCAGCGCATCGAAGATCAGCCGGGCAGCCTGCGCGCACTGCGCGTCGGTGTAGGGCGAGGCGAAGATCGACACCGCCGCCTCCAGGGCGTGGGTGAGTGCGTCGACCCCGGTGTCGGCGGTCAGGTTCGGCGGCATCGACGAGGTCAGCAATGGGTCGACGATCGCCACGTCGGGCACCAGGCTGTAGTCCACCAGCGTCTGCTTGCGCGGCCCCATCGTGATCACCGCGGCCGGGGACACCTCCGAGCCGGTGCCCGATGTCGTTGGTATGGCGATTAATTGGAGCTTGTGCCGATCGGTCGGATAGTCGGCAACCCGCTTGCGCGGATCCAGGAACGGCATCGTCAGCTCATCGAGCGTCTTCTCCGGGTGCTCGTAGAACAGTCGCATCGCCTTGCCCGCGTCGAGCACCGAGCCGCCGCCAACGGCGATCAGGACGTCGGGCTGCACCCGCTCCAGCAGCGCGACGCCCTGCTGAATGGTCTCCTCGTCGGGCTCGGGAGTGATGTCGGTGAACACGTGCACGTGCCGGGTGGGCAGCTTGCTGCGTAACAACTCCACCACTCCGCGCTCGTCGGTCAGATTGTCGGTGACGATAACGACTGTCTCGCAATCCAACTCGCGCAGGTTGTCCAGCGCGCCGGCGTTGAAGTAGGTGTTGGCCGGAACCCGGAACCACTGCGGCGGGGTTCTGCGGTGCGAGACCGTCTTGATGTTGAGCAGCTGGCGGTAGTTGACGTTCTCGGTGGTGCTCGATCCGCCCCATGTGCCGCAGCCCAGCGAGAATGTCGGCGTCAGGTTGTTGTAGACACCGCCGAGCGCCCCGACGGCCGTGGGGGCGTTGACCAGGATCCGGCCGGTGCGCACCGCCAGGCTGTAGGCGTCGATCACCGGCTGGTCGTGGGCGTAGATGGCCGAGGTGTGGCCCAGCCCGCCGTGCTCGGTCACCAGCACGGCGGTATCGATGGCGTGCTGGGAGTTCCGTGCCCGCACCACTCCGAGCACCGGCATCAGCTTCTCCTGCACCAGTGGATGCGCCGCCAGCTCGTCGAGATCCGACGGCAGCGGAGCCAACAGGATCTTGGTACCCGGCGGGACGCTGAAGCCCGCGCGGGCGGCCAACTCCGGCGCCTTCTGGCCGACGGCGTCCATCGACACCTTGTCGCCGCAGCCGAATGCGAACTCGGCGATCTTGGCGGCTTCGGCCGGCTTGAGCATCCGGGCGCCCATTCTCTCGAACTCGGCGACCATCGCGTCGTAGATCTCGTGGTCGATGATGCAGGTTTGCTCGGCTGGGCAGATCACCGACGAGTCAAAGGTTTTCGAGATCAGGATGTCGACGACCGCACCCCGGACATCGGCGGTCTTGTGGATGTAGATCGGGGCATTGCCCGGTCCGACACTCAGGCCCGGCTTGCCGGCCTGATTGGCCAGCGCGACGATCTTCGGGCCGCCGGTCACCCAGATGAAGTCGACGCCGGGGTGTTTGAACAGGTAGTGCGTAACCTCGTGGGCGGCGTCGGGAATCACCTGCAGCGCACCGGGGGGCATGCCCGCCGCCTCGGCGGCTTCGCGCAGGATCGCCACCGCCCGTTCGCAACAGCGCACCGCGTACGGCGACGGCCGGAACAGCACCGCGTTGCGGGTCTTGGCGGCGACGATCGCCTTGAACAGCACGGTCGAAGTGGGGTTGGTGACGGGCGTGATCGCCAGCACGACACCGATGGGTTCGGCGACGTAGACGATGTTGTGCTCGACATCCTCGTCGACCACCCCCACCGACTTCTTGTCCTTGAGGTAGTCGTGAAGGAACTCGGTCGCGACGTAGTTCTTGACGACCTTGTCCTCGAAGACGCCGAAGCCGGTCTCCTCCAGAGCCAATGCGGCCAGTTCGCCGGCCGCACGCACGCCGGCGCGGACCATCGCCTCGACGATGGCGTCGACCTGTTCCTGGCTGAGCTTGCGGAACTCTCGTGCCGCCTGCGCGGCGGTGTCGACCATCGCGTCGATCTCTGCGGTGCGGTTGTCGTCGGCTTGATCTTGTGTTGCGCTCAGTGTTCCGGTCATCACCGTGCCCCTCCCAGATGCGGGGATCGTATGTTCGCGGCGATCGGGGTAGATAGGGATAAAAGACCCCTATATGCTGAGTTCAGTTGACTGAACCCAGAGGAATCGAGGACTCATGCCCACCCACCGCGCAGTACACGTGCCGTCAGCCGGAGCACCCCTCGAGCTAGTGGATGTAGAGACCACGCCGCCCGGTCCCGGCCGGGTTCGCATCGCAGTGAACGCCTGCGGCGTGTGCGGCACCGACCACGCCTTCGTCAACGGCGGATTTCCCAACCTGAGCTGGCCCGTCACTCCCGGGCACGAAGCGGCCGGCACGATCGCCGAACTGGGTGAGGGCGTCGAGGGGTTCGCGATCGGTGACCGGGTGGCGGTCGGCTGGTTCGGCGGCAACTGCAATCACTGCCTGCCGTGTCGCAAGGGCCAGTTCATGCAGTGCGTCAATGGAGAGATCCCCAGCTGGCACTATCCGGGCGGCTATGCCGAGTCGCTGACGGCACCGGCCACCGCACTCGCGCGGATTCCCGACGGGCTCTCGTTCGCCGAGGCCGCCCCGATGGGCTGCGCGGGAGTGACGACCTACAACGCGCTTCGGCACACCAAGGCCGTTGCCGGCGACCGGGTGGCGGTGCTCGGCATCGGCGGGCTGGGCCATCTCGGCGTCCAGTGGGCCCGCGCGATGGGCTTCGAGACGATCGCGATCGCCCGCGGGTCCGGCAAGTCCGACGACGCCAAAGAACTGGGCGCCCATCACTACATCGATTCGACGGCCGGGGATGTCGCCGAGGCGCTTCAGGCGCTCGGCGGTGCGCAGGTGGTGCTGGCCACCGCGGCCAACTCGGCGGCCATGGCCGCGACGGTCGGCGGGCTGGCTCCGCAGGGTGAACTCGTGATCATCGGCGCCACATTCGATCCCCTGCCGATCTCGCCGGGGGATCTGATCTTCGGCAACTACAGCGTGATCGGGCATCCGTCGGGCACGTCAGCCGATATCGAGGACACCATGCACTTCGCGCTGTTGTCCGGGGTGCGGGCGCGCATCGAGGAGGTGTCGCTGGAGCAGGCCGCCGAGGCCTACGAGGCGATGGACACCGGCCGCGCCCGCTACCGGATGGTCCTGACGACGTAGCTAGTCCTCGGTCGGCTCAGACTTCTCCACCCCGGCGTCCAGGACGCTGACGTCGATGCCGTAGGGCAGGAATCGCACGCTGCGGGTGGGATCGGTGTTGTGCTTGTTGGCGCGCAAGGCGTCGAGTTCAGTCTTGTAGACCTGCTCGACATGGGCCTTACCGTCGGCATCCGAGATGTAGATGGCCCACACCCCGTCGCCGGCCTCGCCTGCGGTCTCCGGCTGTGTGCGGGGCCGTGAGCGGCGGGTGAACTCGTCGAACAGCATGCCGAAGCCGGCAGCCTCGCCCGGCGTATTCATCAGCCTGCCGAATCGCTCGACGACGTCACGCAGGCCCTCACCAGCCTCGCGCACGACGCGATCGATGTCGTCCGGGTCGAACCCGAACGGTCCGTTGTTCTCCATAGCTCACAGTGTGCGCCCCGTTTGCTGCCGCGTCGACTGCCTCAGGTTCGCGAGCAGCGAAACCTCAGCCGAACAGGCGCAGCGGCAGGTCAGCCATGGTGACGAAACCAGGCTGGGCCGCGCAGACCGCGGGGATGGCGTTGACCGCCGCCATCGCGGTGGCCACGCTGGCCGAGCGGACGTGCTCCTCCAGCGGCACGTCGCGGCGGAAGCTGGCCAGGGTCATCAGGTGTGCCCGCATCGAGGGTGTGCCTTCGATGGTGACCGTCCAGCCGTGCTGCGGTGCCGGCCAGTGCCGCGGCTGAGGTTCGCCGACAGTCCACAGGGTTTCGACGTCGACGACGGGCGTGCCGGCTCGGGTGCCGGTCCAGCGCCAGTGCTGTCCGGCGACAGTGCCGGCGCGCAGGGTTCGCCCGCAGATGTCGCGGTCCTCGCTGGCGGCGATGACCTCCAGCTCGGTGGTGACGGTGTCGACGCCGAGCCCCAGTGCGTCGCCGAGCAGCCAAACCTGTTGCTGGAAGAGCTCACTGGTGAACTTGGGACCTTCGGTCTCGGCGGTGACCTCGTCGAGCGGGCTGCCGAACCGCATCTGGTCGAAGGTGATCTCGACGCTGTCGTACACCGACCAGTCGGCGCGCTCCTGGATCGTGATGTGCTCGATGCTGCGCGACATTCCGGACAGCGCGATGGGGATGATCGCACCGAGGTTGCCGGGGTTGAGGCCGGTCCCGTGCAGCGAGCTGTTGCCTGCGGTGCAGGCGCGCTGCAACTGATCGCGGTCGGCGGCGGCCATGCGGGCCGGGTGGAAGGCGAAGGCGGTGGTGATCAGGTTGGCCCCGGAGGCCAAGATCGCGGCCGCCTCGTCGACCGTCGGGTGACGCGGTGCGTAGAGCACCGCGTCTACTCCGCTGGTGTCGACGTCCTTGGCCGCGGCGATGCCCAGCGGGTCCGTCCCGGCGAGGTCTCCGGCGTCACGCCCGACCTTCTGGTCGGTGTAGACCTTGACACCGGCCAGTTCCAGATCGGGGTGGTCGAGGATGCCGCGGATCGCTTCCACGCCCACCGCGCCGGTGCCCCATTGCACCACGCGGTAGGTCATCGCTAGACGACCGTCAGCGGAAGCGAGCGCCGCTCCTCGAATTCGAAGGTCGCTCCACCGCTGAACTTGGTGACCTCGACTTCGGGCGCGACTTTGGCTGCGGTGTCGGACTTTTCGAACTCCGCTGTCCAGTCGTCGGCCGTGCCGGTGATGCGCACGGCGATGTGCGGGTCGATCGCCGTGGCGATGGCCTGCAACGGCTCGACCGAGGCCGGCGAGCTCAGCGAGATCCAGGCGCCGTCCTGATGCGCCGGCGAGGGGTGCACGTGCAGCCGGCCGCCTTCGATCTCGGCGACGACGTAGCCCGCCGGGTTCAGCAGCGGATGCAACTCCAGCACCTTTGCCAGACCGTCGAAGTCGTTGGGCAACTTGAGGGCTCGCTGGATCCGTTCGGCGGCCACCCCGGCGATGCCGATGAGCTGCTTGGTGCAGATCTGGGTGGCCAGGTCGGTGTTGTCCCCGGCGCGGGCGCGCACCGCGATACCGAACGACAGGTTGAGCAGGTGCATCTGCAGCACTACCTCGTCGGCGATACGCACCAGGGCCGAATGCGAGAACGCGGTGAAGTCGACGTCGGACAGCAGCGGCCCGGAGTAGTCGGCCTGGCCCTCGTCGCTGGGATCGATCTCGTCGAGCTGCCATGTGGCGGCTCGACTTTGTGCCACGATGTCCAGCGCGGGGATGCTGCCGGCGTCGGGGTAGGACTCGTCGATGATGACCGTCCACGCGCAATGCGGCTGGCGATCGGCAGGGGTGCGCGGCGGGCGGTGGATCGGGCGGACCTGCGCCTTGGGGTTGGTGGCGATCGCGGTGGCGTCGAAGGTCGGGTCCTCGATGTCGTGGCACATGCCCTTGACGTAGTCGGGGCCCATCGGTTCGACGTCCATCAGGGCGCCGCAGTGGTCAAGGTGGAACTCGCCGTGCCAGCGGTCGTGGACTGTGTAGCGGAAGTCCATGAACTGCGGCGGGGCACCGATGTCGAGTTGCAGGCCCTTGAAGATCGTGATGATGTCGGTGCCCTCGTACTTGAGGGCCTTCTGCATGCGCCGGGTGTAGAGCGGGCTGGATCCGGCCCACTCCTCGATCGCGATCTGCAGCATCTCGGGGCGGCCGAAGGATTGGATGCACCACGCCATTCCGGACCGGTCGATGAGTTGGCCGATCAGCAGGAGTTCGGGTACCAGGACGGCCAGTTCGGCTCGGGACAGCTGGGCATAGCGGCTGTGCGATTCGCTCACACGCGAAACATAGTTGGCTCAATGTTATAAAGTCAACGATGTGAAGGCACTCGGCACCCCGCCCACGCGGCAGACCCAGGCGCCACGCAAACGGGGCGACGACACCCGCGCGCTGATCATCGACGAAACGGTGCGCTGCGTGGTCGAGGAGGGCTTCCAGGCCGCCACCGCCAAGCACGTCGCCGAGCGCGCCGGCGTCACCTGGGGTGTCATCCAGTACCACTTCGGTGACCGCAACGGTCTACTGATGGCCGTCGTCGACGAGGGTGTGGCCCGACTGGTGGAAGAACTCTCGGCCGCCGAGGTGGGCGATTTGGGGTTGCGGGAGCGCATCGAACTCGTCGTCGACACCGCCTTCCGTTGCTACAGCAGCCCGACGTCGTTGGCGGCGTTCGAGATTCTGCGTGCCATGCGCGGCACCCACGGCCAGAGCGGGCGTCGGCACCTGCTGGAGATCAACGACGCGATCAACCAGCTCGGCAGGCTGATCTCCGCTGACCCGGGGGTCGCCGAGGTGATCTGGTCGGCCCTGCGGGGCATGGTGCTCGTCGAGATGATCATGAACTCGCATCTGGAGTGGGAACGCGAACGTCGGCTGCTCGTCGACATGGTCACCCGCTACCTCCAGGACCGCTGAACCGCCCCAGCGAATCGCCGTTGCGCCTCTGCGTATCGGGGTGTCGGCTGTCACAGAGCGCGTCACACTCCCCTGGTCACGGCAGTGCTGTCACCAAAGTCACAGGCACAAAGTTGATTTACACGGAATTAACAAGGACCATCGAGCCGTTCCCCTAGCTGGCGATCCCGGATAGGTGAACGCCAGCAGCAAACAAGCCCCTGCAGACCCGGGGGCATAAAGAGGAGTTGAAAACAATGTCGTCGCTCGCGCGTTTTCGCAGTGACATGAAGCGGGCCATCAACCGTCGCCGCCTGCACGCACGCATCAGTGCGATGCCCCCGTCAACGGTTCGCGATGAGCTCGTCGCCATCGCCCAGCGGTACGAGAACACTCACCGCTGACCTGATTCATGACCGAAGCCGGCGTACCCCCTCGGGGTCGCCGGTTTCGTCGTCTGAGACAGCCCTACCCGGTGACGGCATCGTTGTGCTGCAATGACCGGCATGGCTGACGCGGAAGCAATCGAGGCGATCAAACAGGTCAAGTACCGCTACATGCGGGCCCTGGACACCAAGCACTGGGACGACTTCGCCGACACCCTGACCGAGGACATCATCGGGGACTACGGCTCGTCGCTGGGCGAGGAACACCACTTCACCAACCGCACCGAGCTGGTGGAGTTCATGCGCAAGTCGATGCCTGCCGGCGTGCTGACCGAGCACCGGGTGACCCACCCGGAGATCACCGTCGACGGCGACGAGGCCGAGGCCATCTGGTACCTGCAGGACCGGGTGATCGTGCCGGAGTACAACTTCATGCTCATGGGGGCGGGGTTCTACCGCGACCGCTATCGCAAGACACCCGACGGCTGGAAGATCAGCAAGACCGGATACGACCGCACCTACGAGGTGACGCAGTCGACGGAGAACATGAACTTCAAAGCGACGCCGGGCAAGGCCGTCGCGACTACTTAGCGACGGCGATCAGGGCGCCGGGCTTTAGCCAACGGATGATCTTGACCAAAGTGTCGTCATCGAGAGATACGCAGCCCGCCGTCGGCCCGCCGTCGGTGGTGTGGACGAAGAACGCGCCGCCGTTGCCCGGGATGCGGGCCTTGTTGACACCCATGACGATGGCGTGGGCGTACTGCGGGATGTAGAGATTCTCGGTACCGCTGCTGGGGTCGGTATTGAACGCGCAGTCGGCCTTTTTGCAGACCTGCATGGTGTTGTAGGTGGGGCTCTTCATGTCACCGTCCCACCAGTAGTCCGGGGTCACCTGAACGTACTGCAGGCCGCCGCCCGGGCTGGGCTGGGTGCCGAAGGCGAAGTCGAGGGTGAAGATGCCCATCGGCGTCTTCATCTCGCCATCGCGGGATTGCGGCGTCATGCCGTTGGCGCCGACGTGGGCCGGGATGCCGACGCCGACGGGTTGCCAGCCGTTGGCGCCGCGCTGCCACACGTCGATCTTGGCGGTGGCTCCGCCGGTGCTGACGACGGAGAGCACCTGGGTGGCGTTGCCGACGTTGGCCTGGAACCATGGGGTTTCGGCGAAGCTGGGGGGTGCCGAGGTCAGGGCGACGAGCGCCGCACTGAAGGCAGCACACATCGCTAGCAAGACTCGGCGCATCACTTCATGGTCCCCGTGGCGTTTCTGTGGGGTCAAGTCAAGGTTGGGCCACAGTTGGGTCTGGGCCAGCTAACGGAGGCCGTGCGGCTATGCGATAAGTGGCTCGCCCGAGCATCCGTTATTGAGCGGATTCTTGATGCGTAACACCGTGCTGATCTGCGGTAACCCGTACGTGGGGCGTTGAGCTGGCGTCAAAGGTGAATAGCGCTCCGGCAAACACAAGCGATACCATCGCCAACATGTCGCAAGCTCCTTATGGACCTGGGCCCGCTGCACCCGCACCCTGGCCTCCGCAAGGACCGCCGCCTGCGTCTGGCGGACCGTCACGGATGCCGACGATCATCGCCATAGTCATCGCGTTGATTGCCGTCGCGGTAGCGATCGGGGCCTGGTTCAGGCCGGCCCCGAAGGCGGAGGCTCCTGCTGCGAAGACCTACAGCGAGCAGGAGGTCACGGAAGCGAAGAAGGCTGTGTGCGACGCGTTTGAACAAGTCAAGAGCACCGTCAACACCGCTGGGGGAAAGTCGGGTGACAATCCCACCGATTCGTTCATCGTGGCCGTCAACATCCGCTTGGCGCTCACTACTAGCAGCAGCTATCTCGCAGACCAATTAACTGCCAATCCCGCGACTCCGGAGACTTTGGCAGAACCAATTCGCCTGCTCGCGAGTCGGTACCGCGAGATCGCAATGAGGCAAATCGCAGACGCATCAAATTCCGATCTACAGCCGCTCGCCACTGGCGCAGATAAGGACATAGAACGAATAACGGAAGCGTGTAAATGAGCGACTTCCCACCAGGCAAGTGGTCGCCGATACTAGTGGGCCACCAGTGGCCAAGTGCCGCTGCACTTCAGGTTATTGCCGGCGCGAGCGCGAACCGCGCAAAGAGTGCGTCGGACCTTGAAACCTACGCCAACCTTCTGCGTTCCACTCGAACTGGACCTCTCGGTGCGCAGGAGGGAGTCACCGCCGATGCCACACGCGATAGATTTCAATTGGGTGAGAACCTCTCCCGGGATGTCGCCGAAACGAACGCGGCCAAGGCGGGGGCCTATCGATCCGCGCATACGTGGATCTCTGACCTACGCGCGGCGCTGACAGACATCGCGTCACGAGGCAACGCCGCCATCGAAACGATCCAGGCTTCGGATGCTCCGGCCGCAATCAAGCTATCCAGGATCGTGGATGTCATCGCCGAGGCTCAGATGGACTCCAACGTCAAGGCTAGCGCCCATGCCGCGAATCTAAACTCTGCCATCCAAGGGATCCTCCTTCGGCAAGGATTCGAGCCCTCTGCAACGGAATTCGCGCGCAGTCACGGCGTAAACCTCGACCGTGCGTGGGGGTCGCCGGACAGAGACGCCATCCGCCGCGACGTAACTACGACGCTAGGCGGCCCAAACCTCGCCGAGGGGGGAACAGCCGAAGCTATCCAGCGAGGGCGGCAGAGCAACTTCGGCAACGCATCATCCCCCGGCAGCGCCTCGAACGGGGGCCCTGCTGCGTCCCAGACGGCGACCGCAATCAGTGGCGGCACAACCTCTATGGCAGGCGTCGACCGACCCGTCTCATCGACGGCATCGAACGTGAGCGCGGCGACTGCTGATTCGGGGCAGGTAAATATGCCCAACGTGTTGACCCGAGGTTCTGCAGCGCTCGGACCCAGCTCGCTCCCTCCAACTTCTCAATTGCCAACATCATCAGTCCCGGCAGGATCGCCTGGCGCAGGCGGCATTGCGGTACCTCCGCAGTCCGCAGTCTCGACACCGTCGGCCACTGCTGCACTCGGTGGCCGCGGCACCTCTCTCCCATCCGCCCCCACCAACGCCCTCTCCCCCGAAGGCTTCGCCCAGAACTTCAACGCGGGCACGCAGGCAGGCTCTCCGATGTCGGCCGGTAGCGAGGCGCTGTCCACTAGCGCGATGCACGCCATGCAACCGCAGGCCCCGATACACCCCGAAGCGATGTCCACCCCGATGGCGCCCACCACACCTTCTGCAGGTGTGCCGGTCTTCGAAACCGCCCACGCTGCAACACCTGTCGAGGCACCCGCCCCAACGCCCGTCGCCGAGGCGCCGCAGACCGTCGTCGCCGCCGCCCCGGCAGCCGCCGCGCCCGTTATTCAGCCGCCCATCGCGGCGGCTGCCGGGGGTGGGCCTTATACACATCGACAACCCTGACCGCCGCCTACACCCCAGGCCAGTTCATCCCCAAAGCCGAAGACTGCGAACCGGTGCCGATGTCCATCCGCGCCCGCCAGACACCGGCCGTCGAGGATCTCGGCTGGGAACTCGTGCAGGCCACCAAGTGGCGCGACGGCCTTCCCCGGCTGGCCCACACGCTGGCCAAAGCCACCTCGACTGGCACCGGCTACCTTGATTCCGAGGTCGAGCTGCTCCACGAACACCTCGCCGCCGTGGCCCGCCAGGTTCTGGGTGACTACCCCGACACGATCGACGCCGCTAAGGTCGGCAACTGGCAGCTGCTAGCCACCATCGACGCCCTGATCAAGGGCGAAAAGACCAGCGCCAACTACCACTTTGCCTGGTTTCAGGCCGTTAACCTGGCAGCCCGAGGGGAGGAGCGCCGATGACCGAAGGCCAGCTCGCCGCGAGCGCGGGCCACTACCTGCAGGCCAACGCGATGAACGCCCCGCCGCCTCCCATCACCTCGGACCCGCTGGTTGCCGGCGCAACCCCGATCGAACAGCTGCTCCGAGTGCTGGGCCTGGCCGCCAATCTGGGCGACCCCAAGGACAACGCCGAGAGCCTCGAAGAGCACGCCAAACGTGACGCCAAGACCGCCGAGGCCGCCGCTAAATTCCCCGCCCAGGACGAGGCCGCCTCAGCTGAGATGAAAGGCGTTGCAGCCCAAGGCGATGCCTCGCAGATGGCTCAGCAGCTGCCGCAGATGGCCTCCGGTATCGCCGGCGCACTGGCCGGTGCGATGGGTGGCGCACTGCAACCCCTGGCCCAGATTCCCCAGCAGGTCGCCCAGGGCGCGCAGCAGGCCATGCAGGCCGGCATGGGGATGATGCAGCAGGCCGGTGGCTCAGCCGCCGAGCTGGACAAGGCCAGCCTCTCCGAGCTTCCCCTGGACGAATATGGCGCGGATGCAGGCGAATTCGGGGGCGCAGGCGGCGGCGGGTCAGCAGGCGGCGGTGGCGGCGGCGGGTTCGGCGGTACCGCGCCCACCGCGATGCTCGGCCCGCCCCCGGTCCCGTCCGCCGGCACGTCACCGTCAGCCGCGCCCGCGATGGCGACATCGCCGCCCGTCACACCGACTTCGGCGTCGACCCCGGCAGGCGGGATGTCCGGCATGCCGATGGTCCCGCCCGGGGCGATGCACGGCGGCGCCGGCACCGACAAGGACGACAAGGCGGCCACCAAACGGGTGTCGGTGCCGAGCATCAGGAACGGTGCACCCGTTCAGGGCCGCATCACCGCACCGCCGCCCGCACCGCCCCAGGTGGTCAAGAAGGTCGACGGTAAGCCGGTGGCCACCAAGCGGATCGTCGTACCCAACGCCACGCCCACCGACGATCCGCCGGCCGACAACAAATAGCTACACCCAGAACTCGTTCATCGGCTGGGCATACTTGTCGTTGTTGGTCAACGGCGTTAGATTGCCCAACGCCAATTCGATGGTGCGCTGCAGGCTGTAGTGGTTGTAGTAGTCGGTGGCGATGAAAGCCCCGCCTCTCATCCCGTTCGGGTTGGTCGCGCTGGCCAGCGCTCCGGGTGACGGAATCACCACCATCACAACATGATTGCCGTCATTGCCCAGGCCCAGGGAGATGTTGTTGAAGTCCTCGTCGAAGGTGAGGAACACCGCACTCTTGGTATTGGGGTCGTTCCACAGATCCGAGCTGAACACCGTCGACAGCTGCTCCTGCATGAACTTGTCGCCCGCCGCGATGTTGTACTGGTGCGTCGTGAGCTGGCTGACCGCCCAGTTCAGGATTCCGGTCAGCGACCCCGTGGGCCCTTCCATGTTGGTGGCATCGTCACCGGCGATCCAGTTGAAGGCGGCCACCGATGTCGGATTGCCGTTGTTGAGATCGGTTTTCAGAGCGGAGATGTCGCGGATCTTCGCAGCGGTCGCCGGGTCGTTGTAGATGTCGGTGAACGCCAGGAACGGGGTGCGGTCATTCGGGGTGGTGTACCCGCCGCCGCCGTCCTGGTAGGCCGCCCACGACAGACCGTCCTGGTTGATCAGGTTGGGCTCGAGGAAGCATTTCGCGGCGCAGTTGTAGTTCAGTCCGAAGTCCGAGCCACCCAAGATCGGCCAGTAGTTCGGCATGCTCGGATGGGTCAGGGCGTAGTAGTTCTGCGCGTTTCCGTAGGCGTTGATCAGACTGTTGATGTAGGGCGCGTTCGGGCTTCCGATGATGTCGCTGGCGGAATGGTTCTCCATGTACACCAGGAAGAGGTGGTCGAGCGATCCGACATTCGAGCTCGGCACCGTCAGCGGCGCCGGAGCCACGTTGGTCGATTCGACGCTGAACGACACGTTGTCGGCGTAGGCGTTGTTGTAGTTGCCCAGAATCGGATTGAGATCCTTGAAGGTCACCACGATCTGCGCGCTGCGGGTGCCCACCGGGACGTAGCCGGTGGTGTCGCGCTCCTGAAAACCGGTTTGTAGCAACCGGTTCAGCGCGGTGACAGGTCCGACGTCGGCGCTACCGAGGTAGCCCTTGTTGGCATCGAGAAAGGTGACTTTCACCGATGCCCGGGACGGATCGATCAGGTAGCCACCGAGATCGGCACTCAACGCGAACGCCAAACCCGCCGCATTGGGGTCGGCGGTGTGATCGATCGCCGTGGCCGCCCCGCTGAGGTCCACCGTCTGCGACAGCGACGAAGTGGCCACGTTGCCGCCGCCGAAGAACTGGTTACCGCCACCTGTCGGGGCGCTCTGCGGGAAGCTGAGGAACGCAGGAAGCGTCGGTCCCTCGGTTCCCAACAGACCCGGCAGGCGTCGCAGCGTGCCGTACTGGATCACCGTCGGCGTTCCCGTCACCGACCAGCCAGGAATGGTCACCGAGCTGTACCCGGACAACGACGGGTCACCTACTTCCGCGCCCGAGTTGACCACCAGGTTGCCGCTGCTGAGCACCGGGGCCGGGGTGGTCACGACGGCCGCGGTGGTGAGCAGGCCGCCGGAGGTGATTCGCGCGCTGTGCCCGACCTCGCGGCGGACCACCTCGGTGACGGCGGCGGCCACGGCCTGGGCCGGGGTCGCTGGATCCTGGGGACTGGGGCTGGCACCGCCGGCCACATAGGCCTGGGCGATCGTCTGGTGCGACGAGGCACTGGCACCGTTGTGCGCCGCCCCGCTACTGCGCGCCGAACTTCCGTGGGTGCTCGACGAGCCCGAGGTTCCGGTGTCGGCGTTACTGGCCGGCGCGGTGGCGGCAGCGATCGCAAGTCCCACCCCGAGGGCCACTGCCAAACCGCCGACCCGGCCGACATACCTGGCACCACTCATCACTGTTCCCTTCGCCGCGTCAGTTCTCCTGCGATTGGACACCCCCAACCTTGGGTTCGCGCCAGAATTGACGACCGTGTCTGAAACCGACCCGGCTACGTTGGGTTGATGAGGTCGCGAAGCTTGCTTGACGCCCAGGGCATCCGTCAGATCACGGGCGGACTGGGAACCCTGGACCGCGAGGTGTTCGAAGCGGTCGCCGAATCCCCCAGTGTTCTGCTGGACAAGGCCATGCCGATCCTGACGCGGGCGGCCGACCACTCGAAGCTGTGGCTGGGCATCGCGGCGGCCCTGACTGCGACGGGCTCGCCGTCGGTGCGCCGCGGTGCCGGCCGGGGCGTGGCGACGCTGGCGGTCACCAGCCTGCTGACCAATCAGGTGGCCAAGAGGGCGTGGAAACGTCCCCGGCCCAATGGCGCCCTGGTGCCGTTGGTGCGGCGGGCCCGCCGGATGCCGACGTCGAACTCGCTGCCGTCGGGGCATTCGGCCAGCGCCGCGGCATTCGCGGTCGGCGTCGGGCTCGAAAGCCCGCCGCTGGGGCTGGGGCTGGCGCTGCTGGCCGGGCTAGTCGGCCTGTCGCGGGTGGCCACCGGGGCCCACTATCCGGGCGACGTGTTCGCCGGCTTCGGGATCGGCGCGGCAATCGGGGTGCTGGGTGGACGGCTGGTGCCGCCCGTCGTCCCGGCCAAGCTGCCGTCCACCGAGCCGCTTGTCGTCGACGCCCCGCCACGACCCGACGGCGCCGGGGTCGTGCTGGTCGTGAACCCCGCCTCCGGCAGCGGCAACGGCGCGCGGGTAGTCGACGAGGTCCGCGCGAAGCTGCCCAAGGCCGAGATCGTCGAACTCGGCGAGGACGACACCCCGGAGTCGGTGCTGCGCGAGGCCGCCCAACGCGCCGAGGTGCTCGCCGTCGGGGGCGGCGACGGCACTGTGGCGTGCGCAGCGGCGGTCGCGGTCGCCGCCGGGCTGCCGTTGGCGGTGTTCCCGGCCGGCACCTTCAACCACTTCGCCAAGGACATCGGCTGCGACACCGTCGAGCGCACGGTGTCGGCGATCCGCGCCGGCAGCGTCTCCCGTGTGGACCTGGTGTGCCTCAACGAGGACCAGACGGTGATCAACACCGCGAGTATCGGGGCCTACCCGAGGTTCGTGCGCACGCGCGAGAAGCTCGAGCACAAGATCGGCAAACCGCTGGCCGGGCTGTACGCGATGCTGCACACCCTGCGCCGCGAGCAGCCGGTGCGTATCCGCTACGACAACAAGACCCTGCAGACCTCGCTGTTCTTCCTGGGCAATTCGGTCTACCTGCCGTCGGGGTTCGCCCCGGCGCGGCGCACCAGGCTCGACGACGGGCTGCTCGACGTCCGCATCCTGGAAACCGGCCGCCGGCTCAGCCGCCTGCGCATCCTCAGCGCGCTGGCGTTGGGCCGACTCGAACGCAGCCCGCTCTACCACGAGATGCAGGTGCCGCAGTTCTCCTTCGAAGCGGTCGACGGCCCCACTCCGGTGGCCCGTGACGGGGAGGTCGGCAGCACCTACGACAAGGCCAGCTTCACCGCACAGTATCGAGCGCTGCCGGTGTTCCGCCCGCTGCCGTGAGCGGCCGAGGCGGCACCAGCCGCACGCACAACAGGTAGAACAGGAATCCCAGCGCCCATCCGGCGACGACGTCGGACGGGTGGTGGACGTTGAGCACCACCCGGCCCACGCCGACCAGGACGATCAGTGCCACCCCGATCAGCGCGAGCGGCAGCCGTAGCCGCCCCGCCACCGGCCACACGATGGTGAGGATCGCCAGCACACCGACCATCACGCCCAGGGCGTGCCCGGACGGGAACGACGACGAGGTGGCCTCGGTCATCGCCGTGACCGGCCGGGGCCGGCCCGCGATCGTCTTAGCGGTTTCGGTGACGAAACCCATCAAGCCGACGCTGACCGCCAGGAACAACGCCGTCCGCATACTGCCGCGCAGCACCGCGATCACGATCCACACCAGGGCGATCACCCGAAAACCGGTGGGGCCGAACACGGTGCAGAATAACTGCCAGGAGAACACCCAGCGAGGGCGGCTGATACCGAAGTCGTAGAACACCCGCAGCGACACGGTGTCGACGGTGTCCAGCCACGCCCAGTTCTGGACGTAGCCGATCCACATCGCGGCGTAGACAATCACCGCACCCACGGCCGCGATGACCACCCAGCGGGTTCTCGAAGTCATCTCCGCGAGGGTAACGCCGCGGCGGAAATCCCAGCTCGGAACCGCTGTGGCGTTACGCTCGGCGCACGGGGCGGGGAAAACCCAGGTAATCGGCCGGAGTGAAACCCTTGCCCCAGACGGCCGGCTCAGGGCAGCCTCGCACCCCGAGGCAAGGTTGAACCGGCAGAATCGAATGGAGGCATCCCGCGTGAGCGAGCCGCAACAGGACAACGTGCTGATCGTCCACTGGCATGACCTGGGCCGCTCCCTGGGCGTCTACGGCCATCCCGGAATCTCCAGCCCACGCCTGGACCAGCTCGCCGCCGACGGCATCCTGTTCACCCGCGCCCATGCGACCGCACCGCTGTGCTCGCCGTCGCGCGGATCACTGTTCACCGGCCGCTACCCGCACAGCAACGGTCTGGTCGGGCTCGCCCATCACGGCTTCGAGTACCGGCCCGGAGTGCGTACGCTGCCCCACATCTTGCACGAAAATGGTTGGTATTCAGCTCTTTTCGGTATGCAGCATGAAACCTCCTTCCCCGCGCGGCTGGGCTTCGACGAGTTCGACGTCTCCAACTCCTACTGCGAGTACGTGGTGCAGCGCGCTCAGGAGTGGCTGGTCGACAGCGCACCCATTGAGGAGGGCATTCCCTTCCTGCTCACCGCCGGGTTCTTCGAGACGCACCGGCCCTATCCGCGGGACCGCTACGAGCCCGCCGACACCTCCGACGTCGAGGTGCCCGACTCGCTGCCCGACACCCCCGAGGTGCGCGGCGACCTGGCCGAGTTCTACGGCTCGATCGCCGTCGCCGACGCTGCCGTCGGGCGCCTGCTCGACACGCTGGCCGAGACCGGCCTGGACCAGAGCACCTGGGTGGTGTTCATGACCGACCACGGCCCGGCCTTCCCGCGCGCGAAGTCCACCTTGTACGACGCGGGCACCGGCATCGCCTTGATCATCCGGCCGCCGCTGCGACTCGGCCGTCCCGCGCAGGTCTACGACCAACTGTTCAGCGGTGTCGACCTGCTACCCACTCTGCTGGAACTCGTCGGCATCACCCCGGGCGATGACGTCGAAGGCCTCTCGCACGCCGCCAATCTGGTTGGTGCGCAGGATGATCGACACGAGGTCCGCGATCACGTCTACACCGAGAAGACCTACCACGACTCGTTCGACCCGATCCGGGCGATCCGCACCAAGGAGTACAGCTATATCGAGAACTACGCGCAGCGCCCGCTTCTGGACCTGCCGCTGGACATCGAGGAGAGCCCGTCGGGGCAGGCGGTCGAGCCGCTCATCACCACGCCCCGGCCGCCCCGTGAGCTCTACGACCTGGTGGCCGATCCGACCGAGACGACCAACCTGCTCGTCGGTGAGATCACCGACGATGCCGAGAAGGTCGCCGGCGAACTCGCCGCCCGACTCAACGACTGGCGCCAGCAGACCGGCGACGTCATCCCGTCGGATTTCGCCGGGACCCGCATCGCGGCCCGCTACACCGAGACGTATTTCCAGATCAACGGCATCACGTTGACCAGCCGCTCGGCCATCGCCACCGAGCGTGGCATCGATGATGAAGTTGGCTTCGCGCAATGATTTTCGTCAAGGCGAGTTAAACCAGGCCCTCGAAGCACGGTGCCGAATGTGCCGTTAGGCTCTGCCCATGCCAGACCCCGCGTCCGCATACCTGGTGCTCGCGTCGCAGCGCAGCGGCAGCACATTGTTGGTCGAGTCGCTGCGCGCCACCGGCGTGGCCGGTGAGCCGGCTGAGTTCTTCCAGTACCTGCCGACCACCAGCATGTCGCCGCAGCCGAGGGAGTGGTTCGCCGACGTCGAGGACGACTCGATCCTGCGGCTGCTCGACCCTCTGATCGAGGGCAAACCGGACCTGGCGCCGGCCGAGATCTGGCGTGACTACATCCGCACCGTCGGCCGCACCCCCAATGGCATCTGGGGCGGCAAGCTGATGTGGAACCAGACGCCCCTTCTGCTCAGCCGCGCCAAGGATCTCCCTAACCGCTCCGGGTCGGGGCTGCTGTCGGCCATCCGTGACGTGGTGGGCAGCGATCCGGTGCTGATCCACGTCTACCGTCCCGACGTCATCTCGCAGGCCGTGTCGTTCTGGCGGGCCGTGCAGACCAGGGTCTGGCGCGGTCGCCCGGACCCGGTGCGAGACGCCAGGGCCGAATATCACGCCGGCGCGATCGCGCACGTGGTGAAGATGCTGCGCGCCCAGGAGGAGGGGTGGCGCAGCTGGTTCATCGAGGAGGACGTCCACCCGATCGACGTCCCCTACCCGGTGTTATGGCGCAACCTGACCCAGGTCGTGGCGGAGATTCTCGAGGCGCTGGGCCAGGATCCGCGGCTGGCTCCGCCCCCGGTGCTGGAACGCCAAGCCGACCAACGCTCCGACGAATGGGTGGACCGCTACCGCAGCGACGCAGAACGCGACGGCCTGCCGACGTGACATCACCGAATCCACCCGTCGACACCACCCACGTCGACGAACTGCGGCTACTCGAATCCGAGTCGGTCCACATCATCCGCGAGGTGGTCGCCGAACTCGAACGGCCCGTGCTGCTGTTCTCGGCGGGGAAGGACTCGATCGTCCTGCTGCGGCTCGCCGAGAAGGCTTTTCGTCCCTCACCGCTGCCGTTCCCGGTGTTGCACGTCGACACCGGGCACAACTTCGACGAGGTCATCGAGTTCCGCGACCGCAGAGTCGCCGACCAGGGACACAAACTGATCGTCGCCTCGGTGCAGGAATCGATCGACACCGGCCGGGTCGCTGATCCGGGCCCGGGCGCATCGCGTAACCGTCTGCAGACCCGCACCCTGCTCGACGCGCTGGAGGCCGGCGGGTTCGATGCCGCATTCGGCGGTGCGCGGCGCGACGAGGAACGCGCGCGCGCCAAGGAGCGGATCCTCAGCTTTCGCGACGAGTTCGGTCAGTGGGACCCCCGGGCGCAACGGCCCGAGCCGTGGTCGCTGTACAACGGGCGGATCCGGCGGGGTGAACAGGTTCGGGTATTCCCGCTGAGCAACTGGACCGAGCTGGACATCTGGCGCTACATCGCTCTGGAGAACCTCGAGTTGCCGTCCATCTACTTCGCCCACGAACGCGAGGTTTTCGAGCGCGACGGGATTCTGCTGGCGGTCTCGGAGTACGCCCGCCCCGAGGGTTCCGAGCAGTCGGCGGTCGAATGGGTTCGGTACCGCACCGTCGGTGATCTCACCATCACCGGCGCGGTCCGCTCCACCGCCACCGGCATCGACGGCGTCATCGGCGAGATCTCCGCTGCGACGGTATCCGAACGCGGCGAGACCCGCGCGGATGACCGCACCTCGGCGGCAGCCATGGAAGACCGCAAACGCGAAGGCTACTTCTGATGTCCATCACCGTGACACGGCAGCTGTTACGCATCGCCACCGCCGGATCCGTCGACGACGGTAAGAGCACGCTGATCGGCCGGCTGCTTCACGACACCGACAGTCTGCCGCTCGATCACCTGGAAGCGGTGACCGACGACGAGGGCGTGGCCGACTTGGCCGCCCTCTCCGACGGCTTGCGCGCCGAACGCGAACAAGGCATCACCATCGACGTCGCGTACCGGTTCTTCTCCACGGATACCCGCAGCTACATACTCGCCGACACCCCCGGACACGAACGCTACACACGCAACATGTTCACCGGGGCCTCCAACGCCCACGTGGCAATCCTTCTGGTCGACGCCCGCGCGGGAGTGTTGCGTCAGACTCGCAGACACGCGCGGATCGCCAAACTCGTTGGGATCAAGCACTTCGTGGCAACGGTGAACAAGATCGACCTCGTCGAGTTCGACCAGGAGCGCTTCGCCGAAGTGGAGCGGGAACTGCGTCAGCTGTCGGCGCGGCTGGGTGGTCTGGGCCTGACCGTCATCCCGATTGCGGCCAAGCATGGCGACAACGTCGTCCATCCTTCGCAGCGCACACCGTGGTACGCCGGGCCGACGTTGCTGGAGTACCTCGAACATCTGGAACTCGCGGCGCCGTCGCCGGAGTCGGAGCGGCTGCGCCTGCCCATCCAGTGGGTGTCCCGCCCGACTGCGGATCAGCGTCGTCGTTACACCGGACGGCTTTCTGCCGGAACCCTCAGCGTGGGGGACGCTGTTGTCTCGCTGCCTGCCGGCACCCGCTCGGTGGTGACGGCACTCGACGCGCTCGACGACGCCCGCACGACTGCCGTTGCGCCACTCTCGGTTTCGGTCGAGCTCGCCGACGACATCGACATCGGTCGCGGTGACGTTCTGGTCAGCGGACTCGACAACGCACACCTACCGGTGCTCGCACGTGAACTCGACGCGACCGTGTGCTGGTTCACCGACACGCCGCTGCGCGCGGGCGACCGGTTGGCGCTCAAGCAGGGAACCCGCACGGTCCGCGCCACTGTCCAGGCACTGCACAGCCGCCTCGATCCGGAGACGCTCGACGAACTCGACGGGCCGGTGGAGCTGGCCATCAACGACATCGGCTCGATAACGCTTCGAACCAGCTCGGTCGTCGTGGCTGATACCTACCTGGACAACCGTGACAACGGGGCCTTCATCCTCATCGACGAGCACTCGAACGACACCGTTGGTGCGGGAACGATCCTGGAGCCGCGCGAGGTCAAGCCCGGCGAGCAGACCCGCAACGACATCAAGTGGCACCCGTCCTCCCTGGACCGCGACCACCGTTGGTCCGCAACACAACAGCGCGGCGCCACAATCTGGTTCACCGGGCTCCCCGCCTCCGGAAAATCCACCCTGGCGGTCGCGGTAGAGCGTGCGCTGGTGGAGTCCGGCCAGGTGGCCTATCTCCTCGACGGCGACAACATCCGTCACGGCTTATCTGATGACCTGGGCTTCTCGGCCGGTGACCGCGCGGAGAACATCCGCCGAGTCGGCCACCTGACGCGGCTGTTCGCCGACGCCGGCGTCGTGGCGCTGGCCTCACTGGTGTCGCCGCTGAAATCGGACCGAGAGATCGCCCGCGCGCTGAACAAGGCAGCCAAACTGCCGTTCATCGAAGTATGGGTAGCGACCCCACTGGCCGAATGCGAGAAGCGGGACCCGAAGGGCCTATACAAGCGTGCCCGCTCCGGTGAGCTCAAAGGTCTCACCGGTCTGGGTGCGCCCTACGAGCCACCCGAGGACGCCGACCTGGTCGTGGATACCACCGGAGCCGACATCGACGAGCTGGTGGGGCGCGTGCTCGAAGTACTCGATCGCAAGCGTCAGCTCCCGACCTGAGCCGGTTACTCACAGCGACTTCCCAGTCAGGTACGGCACCGTAGTGCGGTGACTTTGCGTTGGCCACGCTTCGCGCTGCTGGGCCTGCTGGCCGCGACTGCCGCGCTCTACCTGTGGAACCTGCCGATCAACGGTTACGGCAACACCTTCTACGCAGCGGCCGCACAGTCCGGCGCCACGAGCTGGAAGGCGTGGTTCTTCGGGTCGCTGGATCCCAACAACTTCATCACCGTCGACAAACCGCCGGCCTCACTGTGGGTCACCGGGCTCTCGGTCCGGCTGTTCGGGATGAACAGCTGGGCCGTGTTGGTTCCCCAAGCGTTGATGGGGGTAGCCGCCGTCGCCGTGCTGTACGCGACCGTGCGCCGCACCCTCGATGACCCGACCCGGGGCGCGATTGCCGGCTTGATCGCCGGGGCCGTCCTGGCCGTCACGCCAGCCGCAACCCTGATGTTCCGTTACAACAACCCCGACGCGCTCATGGTGCTGCTGATCACCGTGGCGGCGTACTTCCTGATCCGGGCGGTGCAGACAGCGTCATGGCGGTGGCTGGCGCTCGTCGGGGTGGCGTTGGGTTTCGCGTTCCTGACCAAGATGCTCGCGGCACTGCTGGTGCTGCCCGCCTTCGCGCTGGCCTACCTGCTGTTCGCCCCGACCACACCGGCACGCAGGGCACTGCACGTTGCGGGAGCCGTTGTTGCCCTTGTTGTTTCGGGCGGTTGGTGGGTTGCGGTCGTCCAGCTGTGGCCGGCCGGTTCACGGCCTTACATCGGCGGATCCACCGACAACAACGTGCTCAACCTGGCTTTGGGCTACAACGGGGTCGACCGGATCGTGGGCGGCGGCGATCGCGCCCACCCGGCGGACGCGCATCCCGGCGGCTGGGGCACCCACGCGGGGCTTGCACGGCTGTTCTCCGCGGAGATGGGTTACGAGATCTCATGGCTGCTGCCCGCCGTCATCGTGGCGATCGGCGCCGGGACGTACTTGGCCGTCCGGGGTCGGCTGACCGACATCGAGAAAGCCGCCCTGGTGATGTGGACCGCATGGTTCGTGGTCAGCGCGGCGGTGTTCAGCTATATGAGCGGCATGGTGCACCCGTACTACACCGTCGCGCTCGCGCCTGCCATCGGCGCGCTGATCGGTCTGGCCGCGGTGTGGAGCAGACCGGCCGGTGCCGTAATGGCACTGTCGGCGGCCGCGTGGAGCGTGGCGTTGTTGCACCGCGCCCAACTCGGACCGGTGTGGAGCCGCTGGGCGATCGGGATCGCCGCGGCCGCCGGGGTGATCGCATTGCTGGCCGCCCTGTGGCGATGGCCGCGCCTGACCCCGGTGGCGGCGGTGATCGCCCTGCTGGCCGCCTTGGGAGGGACCGCGATGTTCTCGGTGGCCACCGCGGCGACGCCGCATAACGGGTCGATTCCCAACGCCGCCCACACCGCCACCGTGTGGCCCACCGTGGGGCAGCGGTTCGAGGAGACGGTGATGATCGGCGCGGGTTCGGCCCACGTCGACCCACAACTGGGCGACTTGTTGCGCGCCACCCGGACCACCTGGTCGGCGGCCACGCCGGGCTCGCAGGCGGCAGCTTCCCTGGAGGTCGCCACCGGCACGGCGGTGATGGCGATCGGCGGGTGGAGCAACGACCCTGTCCCCACCCTTGACCAGTTCATTGCGGCGGTGCACGCCGGCAAGATCAGTTACTACATCCTCAGTGGGCGGCTGGGCAGTCACGACCCCAACGGTACCGACATCGCGCGCTGGGTGGCCAGTCACTACCCGCCCGTGAAAGTCGGGGGGACAACGGTGTTCCGGCTGTCGTGACCCGTCCGGGCCGCTAGCATCCGGACGGGGGCTGACAGCACTGAAGATGTCCCCCGGAAAGGCGCTACGACGATGACGTCGAATGTCGACTTGCCCATTCCCGTGCCGGTGCCGGATGTGCCAGGTGCCGACGCCGGACGCGGCGGACTGCCGGCCCGCTCGGACCTGACCCTGCTGCAGCGCACCGTGGTCGACACCTCCGCGATCGCCGACCTCGCTCTGCGCACCGCGATCTCGTCGCTGGTCGGCGCCACGCTGCTGCCGACGATCACCACGGGCCTTCTGCGCGGGTCGCAGGCCAAGCGTGAGCGCGACAACCTCGGGTTCTACGCCGAATTGGGCAGCCACCACGACCCTGCGCTGTCGTTTCCTGCGCCCACCGCCTCGCCGGCGGTGACCAGCCGGCCCGCCAACGCCATCGCCGAATACATCGCGCACGGCAACGTCCACAACATCTCGTTCGAGAGCAGCTTCGAACCCGTCAACCCTGCGATGCGGCCGCAGTGGAAGAAGTTGGAGCGCAACAACACCGTGTGGGCCCAGCATTGGCGCCACGGTGACGGCCCCCGGCCCACGCTGTGCGTCATTCACGGATTCATGGGGTCGGCGTACCTGTTCAACGGACTGTTCTTCTCGCTGCCGTGGTTCTACCGCACCGGCTACGACGTTCTGCTCTACACCATGCCTTTTCATGGCCGGCGCGCCGAAAAGGGTTCCCCTTTCAGTGGTTACGGGATTTTTGCGCAGGGCATGGCGGGATTCGCCGAGACGATGGCGCAGGCGGTCCATGACTTCCGGTCGGTGTTGGACTGGTTGGGTGACACCGGTGTCGACCGCATCGCGCTGACCGGCATGTCACTGGGCGGCTACACCTCGGCACTGATCGCCTCGGTCGATGACCGCCTGGAGGCGGTGATCCCGAACGTTCCGGTGGTCACCCCGGAATCCGCGTTCGACCAGTGGTGGCCGACCAGCAAGCTGGTGGCACTGGGCCGCAACCTCGGCGGCATGAGCCGCGAGGAGTCGGTGGCCGCCTCGGCCTACCACTGCCCCCTGAACTACCAACCGCTGGTGGCCAAGGAGCGGCGGCTGATCATCACGGGGCTGGGCGATCGGCTGGCCCCGCCCGAGCAGGCCGAGGCACTGTGGGAACACTGGGATCGTTGTGCGCTGCATTGGTTTCCCGGTAATCACATCCTGCACGTCAGCCAGCCGGAGTACCTGCGGCGCACCAACCGGTTCCTGCGGCCACTGATGTGGGACGAGCCCGACGTTCGGGTCAGTTCTTGACGGCGCTGACCAACGTATTGGTTCGCACCATCGGGAAGGCTTCCGTGCCGGGTTCGGGGAGCGGGCGCTGCAGCTCGGCCAGCAGGTCGTACAGCGGTGTCGGTTGGGCGTTCCATCCGTGGGCGCCGAACCACTCGGCGGCCGGTGCGATCATCTCGTTGTAGATCAGGGTGAAGAAGGTGCCGTCGGTACCGGCGGCCCGCTCGGCACGTTTGGCGGCCTCGAATGCCTGATCCGGCATGGGCTCACCCTCTTCGATTGCCGCGAAGCTGCCCGGGGCGGCCAGCGCGTCGATGCCGGCGAACAGCGTGCCCTGGGTGTCCGCGGGCAGATAGATCATCAGTCCCTCGGCCAGGAACGCCGCGGGCTCCTCGGGCCGAAAGCCGTTGTCTTTGAGGGCCTGCGGCCAGTCCGTCCGAAGGTCGACTGCGATCTCGCGGCGTTCGGCTCTGGGCCGGTCGCCCCGGCGGGTCAGCACCTCCCGCTTGAAGTCGAGGACCTTCGGCTGGTCCAGCTCGTAGATGACCGTGTGCTCCGGCCAGTCCAATCGGTAAGCGCGCGAATCCAAACCAGCGGCCAGGATCACCACCTGGCGGACACCGGCGGCCACCGCAGCCTGAAAGTAGCTGTCGAAGAAGTGCGTCCGAGCCGCCTGGAAGTTCACGAAGTGGGTGCCGAACTCGCTGGCGAGCTTGCTGGCTGTCGTCGTCCCGTCGAGGACCTCCGACCAGTGCCCGCCGACCGCCCGGCAGAACACCTCGGCGTACTCGTCGACCACCAGCGGGTCGGGCTTCTGCGCTTCCAGCGCCCGCGCCGCAGCGACGAACAGAGCCGTCGACCCGACGCTGGTGGTGATGTCCCAGGTGTCATCGTCACTACGCACGTCCGCGAGGGTACGCGCGGAATCTGACAGCCTTCAGACCAGTGGCCGCCCGGTCCGCATCCGCCAATCCAGATCGCGCAGCAGCACATTGAACGGGAACTCCCGAATGAACCGGGGCGCCAGATCGTTGCCGAACTTGATGACCCTCATCAGCCGGTCGAACCGACGCTGCTTGTCCGCATTCCAGTCGAAGTGCATCTCGTCGCGGAACTTCTGTGGCAGGAAACCGGTGGTGATCAGAAGGTTCACGCTTTCCAGGGAACGCTGGATCGGGCCCGGCAGCCGCACACCCCGGATACGCGACACCGCTATCGGATACAGGTACTCGCGCACGGCGTCGCTGATGTGGACCTGGTCCAGCGACTCCTGCCAGTACCGGTCGAACGCCTGACGGTCGGCCGGCCACATGGATTCGGGAACCTGCAATGTGGTGGCCAGCGTTCTGGCATCCCAGTAATGACGGTCGGCGGTTTCGTCATCCATCTCTCCGATGAATGTCCGATAGACGTCGACACCGCCCTTGTAGAGGCAGGCGGCCACCCAGAGCTGAAGGTCCTTGTCGAACGCGCTGTACTGCACGGGGCTGTCGTCGGTCGAGTAAACCTGGGCGTGCGATTTGCCCACGGCACGCCGGTACGCCTTCTTCTGCTCCTCGGTGCCGCGCCTGGCCACGACGAGATAGGTGAACGTGGTCCGGGCCCGTTTGATCGGGTGGCGGTCCGCGCGACCACTTTCGACCCGACTCTCCATCACGCCGTACCCCACGCCTGGGCGGGCGAGTTCCATGATCACGTTGGCCGCACCCGCCAACAGTGCAACGCCCATGAGGTCGTCGGAGGGGCCACGACGCCGGACTGGGCGCCGGGCAAGCGGCGGTGCGCTCACGGCACGCTCGACGTGGCTGACGGGTTCGCTGATCGTCACTGCTGCCTCACCTGTCGCGTCATCTGAGAACCGATGTTTCCTGATATTGCCGGTTTCCTGTCACCGGTGTCAAGATGACGTGATGACGCAGGCAAGGCCGTACGGCGGCGTGGACGCCGCCGACCGGCTGGCCCGGCGTCGGGCGAGCCTGCTATTGGCCGGGATGGAGCTGCTCGGCGGCGACACCGACCCGGCTGAGCTGACCGTTCGGGGCATCTGCCGCCAGGCCGGGGTGGCCACCCGCTACTTCTACGAAAGCTTCGCCGACAAGGACGAGTTCGTCGCCGCCGTGTTCGACTGGGCGGTCGCCGAGTTGGCCGCGACCACCCAGGCGGCCGTGGCGGCGGCGCCGCAGGCCGAGCAGAACCACACGGGTATCGCCCACATCGTGCACAGCATCGAGCACAACCCGCGCCTGGGCCGGCTGTTGTTCAGCGCCCAGCTGTCCAACTCCACCGTGGTGCGCAAGCGCCAGGAGTTGGGCCCGCTGTTCGCGGTCTTGTCGGGCCAGCATGTGGAGACGACGCTGAACCGCCGGGCCAACGATCGGATCAAGGCGTTCGCCTACTTCGTCGTCGGCGGCGTCGGGCAGACCATCAGCGCCTGGCTGGCCGGTGACATCGGCCTGTCGGCGGCTGACCTCATCGACCAGATCACCGCGATGATCGACGAGGTCGGTCATCCGCGACTGTTCGGAGACTAGGGCGCGGCGTGCATCCGCGGCCGGCGGTCGGCCGCGGTCTTCGGCACCGTCGTCGCCTCACCCTCGACGAATTCTTTGGTCCAGCAAGCGAACTCAAGCAGGATGCCGTCCGGGTCGGTGAAGTAGAACGACCGCACGTACACCCCGGGATGCACGGTGCGTGCCGCCTGCGACGGGCTGTTGTCGTGGTTGAGCACCGGCCCGACCCGCACGCCCTTGTCCTTGAGGCGCTGGCGGTACTCGTCGAAACGCTCGGTGGGCACATGAAAGGCGATGTGGTTCATCGAGCCGACCGCGGTGACGATATCGCCGACGCCGGGCAGTGCCGCCGGTGTGGTCTCCCCCGTGTGCCCGTCCGGTGCGTCGGTGAACCAGAAGAACGCCACGCAGTCACCGTGGCCGGCGTCGAAGAAGAAGTGCTGGCCCATACCGTTGGGAAGATCGAGTGATTTGATCAGCGGCATCCCGAGCACGCCGGTATAGAAATCGACGGTGCGCTGCATATCAGCGCACACCAACGCCACGTGGTTGATCCCGCCGAGTTCGAACTCCCGGTTGGTGAAGTTGGGCCTGATCATGAACTGCTCCCGGTTGTGCCGCACGGTCACCTCGAAAGTAGCACCAGCCGGTGTGCTGATTGCCCAGGTCAACATGCTTTCGAACGCAACTTCTTGCCGGTAACGCGCGCGAGCGGATGTCCAAGATCAGGCGTGCACCGCGACGTTGGCGAATATCGTCTCCTCAGCGATCCACGCCCAAGGAGGCCCTCACCATGGCAACGCCTGGAGTCGTTCGTGAGTTCGTCGGCGTCACCTCACCGACCGCCCGCCGGGCCGGCGCGGGCGGCCACCCGTGCCAGGGTCTGTACCACCGGGGCGTGGGACGCAAGCCGAAAGTGGCGATCATCGCCACCCACTACCAAATCGACTTCTCCGAGCACTACCTCGCCGACTACATCGCCACCCGCGGCATCGGCTTCCTGGGCTGGAACACCCGCTTCCGCGGCTTCGAGAGCAGCTTCCTGCTCGACCACGCGCTGGTCGACATCGGCGTCGGCGTGCGCTGGCTTCGCGACGTCCAGGGTGTGGAAATAGTTGTACTGCTAGGCAATTCGGGCGGCGGCTCGCTGATGGCTGCATACCAGTCCCAAGCCGTCGAACCCAACGTAACGCCACTGCCGGGCATGCGACCGGCGGCCGGGCTGGGTGAGCTTCCCGCGGCCGACGGCTACGTCGCCAGCGCGGCCCATCCGGGACGTCCCGAAGTGCTGACCGCCTGGATGGACGGGGCGGTGGTCGACGAGAACGACCCGGTGGCCACCGATCCCGAGCTTGATCTGTTCGACGACCGCAACGGTCCCCCGTTCTCGGCCGACTTCGTCGCGCGCTACCGCGCCGCGCAGGTGGCCCGCAACCACGCGATCACCGACTGGGCCGAAACCGAACTCAAGCGCGTGCAGGCGGCGGGCTTCTCCGACCGGCCGTTCACCGTGATGCGCACCTGGGCCGACCCCCGAATGGTGGACCCGACCATCGAACCCACCAAACGTCAGCCCAACCTCTGCTACGCCGGGGTGCCGGTCAAGGCCAACCGCTCAGCGCACGGCATCGCCGCGGCGTGCACGCTGCGCAACTGGCTGGGCATGTGGAGCCTCAAGACCGCCCAGACCCGCGCCGAGCCGCACCTGGCCCGCATCAGCTGCCCGGCCCTGGTGATCAACGCCGAGCAGGACACCGGGGTGTTCCCGTCCGACGCCACAAGGATCTTCGACGCGCTCGCGAGCGCCGACAAAACCCTGGTCTCCATGGACACCGACCACTACTTCACCACGCCGGGGGCGCGCAGCGAACAGGCCGATACCATTGCGCGATGGATCGGCAAGCGGTGGCATTGAGCGTGCTCGCGCACTTCCTGCCGACAGACACTGTCTTGGAAGTCGTTACGCCCGAATCCGATTGGCTCGACGTCCGGTGGTGCCACGAAGACGACGACGCCACCCTGTACCGCGAGCTACCGCAGGCTGAGGCGATCTGGCACGTGCTGCGCCCATTGTCCGGCGACGACCTGCGGCAGGCGCCGAACCTGCGCCTGGTGCACAAACTGGGCGCGGGGGTCAACACCATCGACGTCGACACCGCGACCGAACTCGGTGTCGCCGTGGCCAATATGCCCGGCGCCAACGCTCCGTCGGTCGCCGAGGGCGCCGTCCTGCTGATGCTGGCCGCACTGCGCCGGCTACCCCACCTCGACCGTGCCATCCGGCAGGGCCGCGGCTGGCCGACGGACCCGACCCTGGCCGAGACCGTCCGCGACATCGGCAGCTGCACCGTCGGCCTGGTGGGCTACGGCAACATCGCCAAGCGCGTCGAGGCGATCCTGCACGCGATGGGCGCACGGGTGCTGCACACCAACACATCCGACGACGGCAGCGACAGCTGGCGCCCGCTGGACACCCTGCTCGCCGACAGCGACATCGTCAGCCTGCACCTGCCGTTGACCGCCGCCACCGACAAGCTCATCAACCGGGCCGCCCTGGACCGGATGAAGCGGGAAGCCCTGCTGATCAACACCTCTCGCGGTGGAGTCGTCGACGAAGAAGCCCTCATCGATGCGTTGCGCAACGGCCGGCTTGCCGCGGCCGGGCTGGACGTGTTCGCCGTCGAACCGGTGACCGACGACAACCCCCTGCTGCAGCTGGACAACGTGGTACTCACCCCGCACGTCACCTGGGTCACCCGCGACACCATGCGCCGCTACCTGCTCGAGGCGGTCGACAACTGCCGGCGACTACACCAGGGGCAAGATCTGATCAACGTCGTCAACGGGAGGCAGGATGGCAAGCGCATCCACCGCTGAGCTGTCGCTGGAAGCGCGCACGCTGCGCAAGGTGATCATCCGCGCCGTGCCCTTTCTGATGGCGCTGTACTTCGTCAACTATCTGGACCGCACCAACCTCGGCATCGCCAAGGCCGACATCAGCGAGCACCTGCAGTTGACGTCGACCATGTTCGGGCTTGCGTCGGGCATCTTCTTCATCGGCTACGTCCTGGTCGAGGTGCCGTCGAACCTGGCGCTGGAGCGGTTCGGTGCCCGGCGCTGGCTGGCCCGCATCGCGGTGTCGTGGGGAATCGTCGCGGTAGCGATCGGATTCGCGCCCAATGCCGCCACCTTGCTCGTCCTGCGGTTCTTGCTCGGCGTGGCCGAGGCCGGGCTGTTTCCGGGTGTCATCTTCTATCTCACCCGGTGGTTCCCCCGCGCCTACCGGGCCCGCATCGTGGCCATGTTCATGATGGCCAGTCCGATCGCCGCGGCCGTCGGCACGCCGATGTCGGCGTGGCTGATCTCGGCAGGCGAAGGCACGTTCGGTTTGGCCGGCTGGCAGTTCATGATGATCGCGGTCGGTCTGCCGGCGATCGTCCTGGGCATCATCTGCTGGTTCTACCTCACCGACCATCCGGCCGACGCCCACTGGCTGGCACCCGAGGAACGGCAATGGCTGATCGGCGTGCTGTCCGCCGAGGAGCGAGAAGTGGCCGACACCTTCAACTTTCCGCTGCGCCGGGTGCTGACGAGCCCGCGGATCTGGGCGCTGTCGGTGGTGTACTTCGGCATCGCCTACGGGCTGTACGCGCTTGCGTTCTTCCTGCCCTCGATCATCACCGGATTCAAGAAGACCTTCGGCGTCCACCTGTCGATCGTCCAGGTCGGGCTGATCACCGCGGTGCCCTACACGTGCGCGGCCATCGCCATGTACCTGTGGTCGCGTCACGCCGACCGCACCCGAGAGAACGTCTGGCACGTCGCGCTCCCGATGTTGCTGGGCGGCTTGGCAATTCCGGTGGCGTTGTACCTGCACAGCCCGCTGCTGGTGATGATCCCGGTGAGCATCGCCGCCATGGGCGTCTTCAGCGCCATCCCCAGCTTCTGGGCACTGCCCGCCCAGTTTCTCACCGGGGCAGCGGCCGCAGGCGGGATCGGGCTGATCAACTCCATCGGCAACCTCGGCGGCTTCGCCGCGCCGTACGCAACCGGTGCGCTCAATCAGTTCACCGGGAACGACAAGGCCGGCATGTGGGCCGTCGGCATCTTCATGGTGATCTCCGCGGTCGTCGTCGTGGTGTTGCGTGCCACCCCCGATCCGAGGACCGCCGAGTCTGCGCCCAGATCGTGATCCCGGCGGCGGGCCGCCGAAACTGAGATCTGACCGCAGACTCGATTCTGTTCGCGGGTACCCTCGGTCCCAACCCACCGGTTATTTGACATGGTCAGCCGACACAGGAGTCTGTGAACATGCCCATCGCCATCACCCCCGAGCACAACGATCTCGCCGATTCAGTGAAGTCCCTGGTGGCGCGCGTGGCGCCGTCGGAGGTTCTACACGACGCGCTGGAGAACCCGATCCCCAACCCGCCGCCGTACTGGCGGGCCGCGGCCGAACAGGGCCTGCACGGCCTGCACCTCTCCGAATCGGTCGACGGGCAGGGTTTCGGACTGCTCGAACTCGCCATCGTGCTCGCCGAGTTCGGTTACGGCGCGGTGCCCGGCCCGTTCGTGCCGTCGGCGATCGCGAGCGCACTGATCTCGGCCAACGACCCCGACGCCAAGCTGCTCAGCCAGCTCGCCTCCGGTGAGGTCATCGCCGCCTACGCACTGGAGTCGGAGCTGACCGCCAGCGAGCAGGGCGACGGGCTGGTCATCCGCGGCGAAGCGCGCTCGGTGCCGTCCGCCGCGCAGGCCTCGGTGCTGGTGCTGCCGGTGGCCATCGGAAGCGGTGTCGAGTGGGTGGTACTCGACGCCGCCCAACTGGAGATCGAATCGGTCAAGTCGGTCGACCTGCTGCGGCCGGTGGCTCACGTGCGCGCCAACGGCGTCGAGGTCAGCACCGGCCAGCTGCTGTCGAACCTGTCCCAGAGCGCCGGGCGGGCCATCGTCACCACCCTGTTGTCGGCCGAAGCAATCGGCCTGGCCCGCTGGGCCACCGACACCGCGGCGGAATACGCCAAGATTCGCGAACAGTTCGGCCGCCCGATCGGTCAGTTCCAGGCGGTCAAGCACAAGTGCGCCGCGATGATCGCGACCACCGAGCGCGCCACCGCCGCGGTGTGGGACGCCGCCCGCGCTCTGGACGAAGCGGTCCAGAAGAACTGGGACAACGACGAAACGAACTACGAGTTCGCCGCCGCCGTCGCCGCGACCCTGGCGCCCGTCGCCGCCCAGCAGTGCGCGCAGGACTGCATTCAGGTGCACGGCGGTATCGGCTTCACCTGGGAGCACGACACCAACGTCTACTACCGCCGCACCCTCGGCCTGGTCGCGGCGTTCGGCCGATCCTCGGACTACCAGCAGAAGGTCTTCGACACCGCCACCACCACGGGCATGCGGCCGGTCAACATCGACCTCGACCCCGAGACCGAGAAGCTGCGTGACGAGATCCGCGCCGAAGTCGAAGCGCTCAAAGCGATTCCGCGCGAACAGCGCACCACCGCGATCGCCGAGGGCGGCTGGGTGCAACCGCACCTGCCCAAACCGTGGGGCCGCGCGGCCAGCCCGGTCGAGCAGGTCATCATCGCCCAGGAGTTCAGCGAGGGCCGGGTTCGCCGCCCGCAGATGGGTATCGCGGCCTGGCTGATCCCGTCGATCGTCGCGTTCGGCACCGACGAACAGAAGCAGCGCTTCCTGCCGCCGACGTTCCGCGGCGAGATGATCTGGTGCCAGCTGTTCTCCGAGCCGGGCGCCGGGTCCGACCTGGCCAGTCTGACCACCAAGGCCACCAAGGTCGACGGCGGCTGGCGCATCACCGGCCAGAAGATCTGGACCACCGCCGCGCAGTTCTCCCAGTGGGGCGCACTACTCGCCCGCACCGACCCGAACGCACCCAAGCATAACGGCATCACCTACTTCCTTCTCGACATGAAAAGCGAAGGCGTGGAAGTCAAGCCGCTGCGCGAGCTCACCGGCAACGCGCTGTTCAACACGGTGTTCATCGACGACGTCTTCGTCCCTGACGAACTCGTCCTCGGCGAGGTGGACCGTGGCTGGGAGGTCAGCCGCAATACCCTTACCGCAGAGCGTGTTTCGATCGGCAGCAGTGAGCCGGGCTTTTTGGCCAACCTCGACGGCTTCGTCGAGTTCGTCACCGAGGGCCACTTCGACCAGGTCGGGCATCACCGGGCCGGTGAGCTGATCGCCGAAGGGCATGCGGCCAAACTGCTGAACCTGCGCTCGACGCTGCTGACGCTGGCCGGTGGTGACGCGATGCCGTCGGCGGCGATCTCCAAGCTGCTGTCGATGCGCACCGGGCAGGGCTATGCGGAGTTCGCGGTGTCATCGTTCGGTATCGACGGTGCCATCGGCGATCCCGAGTCGCTACAGGGTAAGTGGGCCGAGTACCTGCTGGCCAGCCGCGCCACCACGATCTACGGCGGCACCTCCGAGGTACAGCTGAACATCATCGCCGAGCGGCTGCTCGGTCTGCCGCGCGACCCGTAAGCTGCGCCGAGATCGACGAAATGTAGCCGAGCACTCGCACTTTCGCGCCCGTTCGTTGGTTTGGGCGCAAAGGCAGGCGGTCGGTTACTGGATTTCGATCTGCCGCAGTTCGCGTTTGAGGATCTTGCCGGTGGGGTTGCGCGGCAGCTCGGTCAGGAAGACGACCTCGCGCGGAACCTTGTAGCGCGCAAGGTGTTCGCGCACATAGTTCTTGATAGCGTCCTCGGTGGTCTCGGCCTCTTCCTTGAGGACGACGAATGCCCGCAGGCGGGCACCCCACTCGGGGTCGTCGACCCCGAGGGCGGTGGCTTCGATGACGTCGGGGTGGCCGCTGATGAGGTCCTCGACTTCGGCCGGGAACACGTTCTCGCCGCCGGAGACGATCATCTCGTCGTCGCGGCCGCTGACGAACAGCAGCCCGTTGTGGTCGAAGTAGCCGACGTCACCGGAGGACAGCAGACCGTCGATGATCTGCTTGTTGCCGCCGCCGGTGTAGCCCTCGAACGGGAAGCTGTTGCCGACGAAGATGCGGCCGACCTCGCCCTGGGGCACCTCGTTGCCGTTGTCGTCGAGGATCTTGATCCGGGTGCCCCGGACCACCGAGCCGACGGTGGCGGGGTTCTTCTTCAGCTGTTCCGGGCCTGCGATCGTGGCCAGTGCGACTTCGGTTGAGCCGTAAAGGTTGTAGACCACCGGACCGAGGAGTTTGAGTGCTCGGGTCGCCAGTTCGGCGCCCAGTTGGGATCCCGACACGAACACGATCCGCAGGGACGACAGGTCGGGCTTGGTGTCCATCTTCTCCAGGGCGTCGAGCATCCGGGACAGCATCACCGGGACGACGACGATCGCGGTCACCTTGTGGGTGGGGATGTCCTCGAGCACGGTGACCGGCTTGAACTTGCGGCGCAGTACCAGGGTGGAGCCCAGTGTGAGAGCGATCGTGGCGTGCAGGTAGCCCAGCGCGTGGAACATCGGCGACGGCAGCGACGTCACCTCGCCGGCTTTGAACGGAACACTCGAGAGCACACCGCCGATCGGTGCCAGGGTCGGCGGGGTGTGCCGGGTCGCGCCCTTGGGCGTGCCGGTGGTCCCGCTGGTGAGGATGACGATCGAGGACCGCCTGGTGGCCTTCGGCGCGGGTGCGCTGCTGCTGCGGGCGATCAGTTCGGCCAGCGTCTCGTCGGTGCTGCCCGACGGCTCCGGCTTGTCTGGGTTGCTGCCCAGCGCACGCACCTTGCCCAGCGGCGGCTCGGACAGTTTGACGGCCTCGGTGTACTCGTCGTCGTAGATGATGACCCGCGCGCCTTCGCGCTCGGAGACGTCGCGGATCTGTGGACCCGAGAACTCGGTGTTGAGCATGATCGTGCGGGCCCCGACCCGGGCGGCGCCGTAGTTGGCGATGACGAACCAGCGGTGGTTGCGCGCCAGGATCGCGACCCCGTCACCGCCCTTGACACCCATCGCCAGCAGACCGTTGGCCACGGCATTGACCGCGTCGTCGAGTTCCTTGCACGTCAGGGAGCCCTCGTCGTCGATGACGGCCAGCCGGTTGGGGGTGCGGCGGGCGTTGAGGGCGGGCACCATCCCGATCTCGCCCCACCGGCGGATGTCGGCGACCATGCCGACCAGGTTCTGCGGTGGCTCGAGCCCGAACGCCCCGGACTCGATCATCTTCTGCAGGTAGTGCAGTTCGGCGGCGCCGCGGTCGGCCAGCGTCTGGACCTTGGCCAGCGCCTTCGAGGGCAGGTCGTTGAGACTAGGCATGCCGCCACCCTAGGTGAATCAGGTCGCGGGCCGTGCGGAATGCGCCCGTAACTAGCATTGCGTTATGGAGGGCTTCATCGGCGTCGGGGACCGCCAGGTCAGCGTCAGCCATCCGGACAAGGTGGTGTTCCCGGGTGTCGACGGCCGAGACCCGGTGACCAAGCTCGACCTCGTCGACTACTACCTAGCCGTGGCCGACGGCGCGCTGCGCGGGGTCGTCGACCGGCCGATGATCCTCAAACGGTTCGTCAAAGGCATCACCGAGGAGGCGATCTTCCAGAAGCGCGCCCCGGAGAAACGTCCGGACTGGATCGACGTCGCCGAGCTTCGTTACGCGCGGGGAACCTCGGCCAAGGAGGCCGTGATTCACGAACCCGCCGGGCTGGTGTGGGCGGTCAATCTGGGGTGCGTCGACTTCAACCCGCACCCGGTCCGGTCCGCCGACCTCGACCACCCCGACGAACTGCGCATCGACCTGGACCCGATGCCCGGCGTGACCTGGCCGCAGATCCTCGACGTCGCACAGGTGGCGCGCGAGGTGCTCGAAGACCACGGCCTGACGGCGTGGCCCAAGACGTCGGGCTCGCGCGGCTTTCACATCTACGCCCGTATCGCCCCGCAGTGGCCGTTCAAACAAGTTCGGCTGGCCGCCGAGACGGTGGCCCGCGAGGTGGAGCGGCGCGCACCGGAGTTGGCGACGAGCCGGTGGTGGAAGGAAGACCGTCAAGGCGTGTTCGTCGACTTCAACCAGAACGCCAAGGACCGCACGGTCGCGTCGGCGTACTCGGTGCGGGCGACGCCCGACGCCCGGGTCTCGACACCATTGGTGTGGGACGAGGTTCCCGGCTGTCGGCCCGAGACCTTCACCATCGCGACGGTGCCGGCGCGGTTCGCCGAGCGCGGCGACCCGTGGGCGGGTATGGACGAGGCTGTCGGCTCGCTGGACGGGTTGCTTCGGCTGGCCGAAGAACTGGGCCCGGCCGAGAAGCCACCGAAGGGCAGCAAGCCGCTGATCGAGGTGGCGCGCACCAAGACCCGTGACGAGGCACTGGCTGCCCTGGCGGTGTGGCGGTCCCGCTATCCGGAGGCGGCGGCGCTGCTGGCGCCGACCGACATCCTCGTCGACGGCATGCGCGGGCCCAGTTCGATCTGGTACCGCATCCGCATCAACCTCGAACACGTGCCCGCTGCGCAGCGTCCGCCGCAGGAAGCCCTGATCGCCGATTACAGTCCCTGGGAAGGGTATTCGGGTCGTCAGGCCCCCTCGGCCCAGTAGGCCTGGGCCTTGATCGACGTGCGCGGAATGCGGTAGTCCTCGCGTAGCACCTTGGCGACGGCCCGGGTGGTGCGGTTGTCGGTCGCGACCCAGCCGAAGTGGTCTTCGGCGTCGTAGGCGGCCGCGCTGACGGCGTCGACAAGGGCTGCACCGGTCTCCCCGCGGTCTATCCAGACGACGCCGGCGTCCCGGGCGACCGGAAGTGTCCGGTCGTCGTCGTGGCCGGCGCCCAGAAAGACTTTCGCCGGCGTATCGCCGATGGCATCGAGAAGGGTGTTGATCGCGGGCAACGACGCGGTGTCACCGACGATCAGGTATCCGGCCGGCTGTGGCACCGGGAGGGTGAAGTTGCTTCCCAGCACGGTGGCGCCGATCGTGTCACCGGGCCGGGCCGCACACGCCCACCGGGATGCGATGCCGTCGTGCAGCGCGAATTCGATGTCCACCGAGTCGTTGTCGGGGTCGGCATTGACCAGGGTGTAGCCGCGTTGGTGCAGTTTGGCGCCGTCGGGAAACCACATCCGCACCCACATGGTCGGATGGACGGGACGGTCGGCCAGCAGTCCCCCGGCGGAAAAGTTCAGTCGCAGAAAGTGTTCGGTGATCTGCTCGCGGCCGGTGACGGTTAGTTCGTAGTCGCCGGCCCGCAGCAGTTTGAGCATGGCGCCCTGCCAGCCGCGGGACAGTTTGGTGTCGGTCATCGGTTCTCCATTTCTCACGTGAGCAGTCGGGTGCTCGACAACGGGTGAAGTGCGGCGAGTGCGCTGGCCTGGCGGCCGGTGAGCGCTGCCTGGCCCGGAAGCGGATGCGGTGGGTCCTCGGTGCGTATCGCAATGCCGGTACTGATGCGCGGATCCGCACGGGTGCCGGTGATCTCGACCACCGACCAGCATTCGGTGGCCTCGCTGCCGACGGTCGGTTCGGCGTTGCCGTAGGCGGTGAGGAATCCGCGTGCATCGCGGACCGACCGCCAGCCTTCGCGGGCATCAGCGGCGAGCATCTCGGGCACCTGGTCGGGTTCGACGAGATGCGCGGTCCAGCCCCGATCGTCCAGGTGCTCGACGAGTCGGCGGGCCGCATTCCGTGCGGTGGCCCGCAGCGGTATCCGCGTGGATCTAGCCTGCAGGGCAGCCAGATTGGCTGCCGCGCTGAACCGTAGTCCGATCCACATCCTGCGGTCGTCGCCGGCCAGGCGGGTGGTGATGCGGATCGAATCGCACTGCAGGCCAAAGCGGTTGAGGTATCCGGCCAGCATCTCGGTCGGGGGTTCACGCGTACCGCCGTCGACGCGCAGCAGCACTGTCGTGACCGCGTCGAGGTCGGTGACACTCTCGTGCACCGTGGGAATACGGATCGATCTGGGCTGCAGCGCAATTCGGGCGCGCTGGCCCAGGATCGTGGTGACGAAACAGCCACGCCACCACGCCAAGACCGTCAAGGTCAGCACGGCGGCGCAGGCGAGCACCCATCGGTCGGTCGACGATGCCCAGGGATAGGCGAAGGCCGCGGACATCACCGCCACCACAGCGACAGTCAGCCGGACGCTACCGGGCAGTGGCGGGCGCGTCATCCGGCTCATGTGGGCTCCCTGTTTCGGCGGCGCGCGACTACGACAGCGGCGGCGACGGCCAGCAGTGCGGTACCGACGAAGGCGACGTTTCGCGGGGTGTGATCGGTCGGCGGCGGTGGCACGGGAGCGGCCAGGCGTCTCGCGGTCGCGACAGACTCGTTCGGTGGGTTGACCGCCCAGGTGAGGGCGCCGATCGGGTCGAGGGTTCCGGCCCCGACGAGGTTCGACGGGGCCTGCGCGGCATTGTGCGCGGTGGCCGTCAGGCGCCGCACCACCTCCGCGGCGGGCATGTCCGGGTAGCGGCTGCGCACCACCGCGGCCGCACCGGCGACATAGGCGGCGGCGAACCCGCTGCCATCCAGTGCCGTCATGGTGCCGCGGCCGTCCGGCGTCCCGTCGGCCAGGCCGCCGGCTCCGTCGTTGCTCAGCGACACGATGTTCGTACCGGGTGCAGCGATGCCCACCCACGGACCGGCCATGGTGAACGCCGCAGGCTGACCGTCGGCGGCCAGCGCACCGGCCGACAACACGTACGGCTGCCACCATGACGGGATCGACACCGAGGTGACGGCGGCCCAGTTGCGTGGATCCGACGGTTGCGCCGGGCTGCCGAGCGGATTGGACGAACAGCCGTCGGCGACCGCAGGGCCACCGGAATCCCCTGCAGCGGCGACGATCACGGCGTCCTTGTCGACGGCGGCGTAACGCAGTGCCGCTCCGAGGGCTTGCTGGTCGCCCACCTGGTCGGCTGTCAGGCAGGTGGCCGTCGCCATGCTGATCACCGTGGCACCGAGGTCGGCGGCGCGCACCACCGCGCGGGCCAGGGTTGCGATGTTCACCCGAGCCGCGACCTCGCGGGGGTCCTCCCCTGCCGCACTGGGTGCGAATCGCGGCGAGGACTGCCGGATCGACAGCAGCCGGGCCCCCGGTGCCACACCGACGAAGCCGTCGGGTCCCGGCTGGCCACCGATGATCCCGGCGACCGCGGTTCCGTGCCCGTCACAGTCGGTCAGCCCGTCGCCGGCGGACAGAAAGTCGCCTCCGCCGGTCACATTCGGGAGTCGGGGACCGGGCTGGACTCCGGTGTCGATGACGGCCACGGTCTGCCCTTCGCCGCGCGAATAGTTCGCGACCGCAGAGATGTTCAGCATCTGCTGGTTGACAGTCACCGATGCAGGATCGGCGCCGGGACGCATCGCTGTCTGCACGCACTCGGCGCGCTGGCTCATCACCGCGACCGGGCCGGCCGCACCCGACGGCGGCGGCACAGCGGGGTCGGCGACCGGCGGGCTCAGCGCGGCGGCGGAGGGCCCGGTGACCAGCAGGGCCACCGCGACCATCGCGGCGGTGCGCATCATCGATCCAGGACCCAGGCGAAGATGCCGACGAGGTAGGCAGCCACCGGAATCAACGAGGCATCCAGCGCGGCCGCCGCGAATCCCACCAGCCGCCGCACCGGCAACGAATAGCGTTGGGCCGAAGCCAGATCCGGGTTAGCAGCTACCAGCACCCACACCGCGGTCATTGCAGCGAGCGCCATCAGGGTCCACATGGCAGCGACGAACTGGCGGTCGGCGACGTACATCATCAACAGTGCGCAGCCGACCAGGAACGGCTGAGCCAGCAGCCAGGCCTTGCACGCGGCGCTGTCCCATACCCGGGAACGCAGGGCTGCCGCAGCCGCGGCAGCCGCGATCAGGTACCAGCCCCATCCCGTGGGACCGCCCGGTGCCGACGCGACGAGCAGCGATCCCGCCACCGATACCAACACTGCCCCCGCGATCAGGCCGGTTTGGTGTGCTTCGGCGACACGCACCCGGCGCGGCAGATCGGCGAGCAGCCGGTCGGGCACGCCGGCCGGGATCGGATCACCTGGTGCTGGGATGACCGGCAGCGGAAACCGGGCCCATGTCGCGGCGATCTGTGGGGCCGACACGGTGACCAGCAGTCCGATGACGATCAGCGCGCAGCCCACCGCGATGCCGGACAGCTGCCACAGTGCGGCTGCACCCGTCGCCAGAAGTGTTGCAAGACTGACGATCCCGGTGGTGGTGAACACAGCGACCCCGTCGTCGCTCTGTGTCAGGACGATCACCGACCATGCCGCGACACCCGCGGCCGCCAGCATCACCTGCGCTGGCCCCCACGTCCCCGGGACGACAAGCCAGAACGCCGATGCGATCGGTACCAGTGCCGCCACCGACACCTCGGTGGCGATCCGCACGGAGTACCTGCGCAGTACGAGGCCCGCCGCGGCGGACAGCGCGGCCAGCGCCGACACCGCATAGAGCCCGGTGACCGAGCCGGTTGCGGCGCGGTGCGCGAATGCCACCGCCGACAACGCCACGACGAAGGTGACGAACGCGAGTCGGGCACCGCCGCGCAGCCGCTCCGGACCCCACGGGCGCATACGGGCTGCGGAGAAGATGACCGCCGCGTCGGCGACATCCTCGACCACGCCGGGCGATGTGTGCCGATGCGACACCGGCTGCAGTGCCAGCAGATCACCGTCGACGACACCGACGGTGTCGAGGCTGGCATCGACGCTGAACGGTGCGCCCCCGATCGGGGCCAGCGTCAGCGGCGTCAGGTCACCGTCATTGGCAGCCGAATCCGGTTTCGGGACCAAGCGGACCACCGCGGGCACGATCTCGCGCAGCGGAACTTCGGTGGGCACGGCCACGTCGGTGATCCGGCCGTAGGCCAGAACGGCGATGCGCACGATCGGCAGCACCGGAGTTTGGGTCATCGTTGTCGTCTCCTGTTACGTTCGGTGCTCGGCGAATTCGCGGACCAGCACGGACTCCGGGAACCAGCGACCCGCGGGCAGAGTGTCGCTGAGCCGCTCGAGCGCTGCGCTGATCGCCAGCGGTGTGCCGGGGGCGAACGTGGACAGCCACGTCCCGTCGTCGGCCCGATGTGGGCTGACCAGCAGTCGACCGAGCGGCGTGTCGACGATGCCGACGCCGACGTCGCTGAGGCGGTGCACGCCGTCGCGGGCGCATCCGGCCCGCACCTCCACATAGCTGCGCGGTCCTGTGAACACCGAGCGGACCAGGGCGGCCGCCGACGGCGGGATGCCCAGAAAGTCCAGGACGCTGTCCACCTCAGCCCCAGCGCGCAGCCGATCGTCGGCGCGTTGACCCACCCGCATGGGCATGACGAACTCGGTGAACCGCGCCGCCGCCCGTCCCTGCAACGGCGTGGTGACCGCGGCAGCGAGCAGATCGGGAGCGGTGACGTCGAGTTCGGTGAGGGTAACCAGGTGGCCGCTGCGCAGCACTGCGACGGTGCTCTCCCCACGGCGGGCGACCAGTCCCCGCAGCATGCGGGCCTCGCTGCCGCGCACATAGCGCAGTTCCAGCCAGAGCTCGGGTGCGCACGCGGTGCGCGTCCAGCGGGCGACCGCCGGATCGACGGCTCCGCGCGCTGACAACACACCCATGCTCGTCAGCTCGGCGTGGGGATCGGCCTGCGGCGGGGTGATCGCCAGCACCCACGGAAATGACCCGGCGCCAATGCTTTCCGCGACGAGCCACGCCGCATCGGCGGTGAGCTCGACCGCGTTATGTGCGGGCACGGCTCAGCCCCACTTTGCGCCTTCGGCTTGATCTCGGGCATGCATCGACAGGGTGTTCGTCTCGTGGGTGGTGGCCATCGCACGGTAGGCGCGCACCAGCTCCTCCATCGCCAGGTTCCACTGGGCCTGCCAGGCCTGGTAGGTCATCCCGGTGTCGCCCTGCCAGGCACCCTGCAAGGCGGCCTGCTCGGTGGCGATGTCAGCGCCGACGGCCTGCAATGTGCCCGCGTAGCCGGCCATGTCACCGGCGTGGGCGAGCATCGCGGGGTAGTTGTACATGATCTGAGACATCAGAACCCTCCGTATGTCGTTGCTGCAGCGGCATCTTGGGCGACGTAGCTACCGCCGGCCTCGCCGAGGTTCAGCTGTGCGATGTCGAGCAGCGAGTTCACCTTGGCGGCGACCTCGACGAATCGGGCGTGGGACGCCTGGAACGCGGCCGCGGCCTCACCGATGTGGAACGCCTGGGCGGACATCGCGGCCTGTTCGGCCTGGGCGATGGTGGAGCGCATCAGTGCGGTCTTGGCGCCGAACGCGGCCTCGGCGGCCACGATCTGCGGGATGTGGGCATCGAGCATGCTCACGGTGGTTCTCCAATCAGTCTCGGTGGGTGTCGGTGTCGTCCTGGTCGTCCCAGGTGGCCGGGAGCATCGGCATGGTGGGACGCTCGCCGGGGAATCCCCCGGCAAGTTCGGCGAGCCCGGCGGCGGTGACGGCGCCACGGCCGGTGCGGGTCTCGGTTCCGGTGAACCCGATCTGTCCTGCGCCACGATCGGAGGTCGAGACGGTCGGTGGTGGGCTCGACTCTTGTTGCGGCGGGCCGCTGTCGAGGTCCATGTATTCGTCGCGGTGGCCGCGGTCCTTGGCCTGCTGACCACGGCGGCGCCGGGCACGTGAGGCGGTCCGCTGGCCGGCAAGAGCCGCCGCGGCGGGCGCCTCCGCCGGGACCGCGGCCTTGCTCGAGCCGCCCTCGGTGAACGTCGGTCCCGGACCGTCGTCGGGGTCGGTCCCGGCGACGGCATACAAGATGCCCTGTGCCGCAGGAACCGTCGCGGTGGCAGCGGGCGCGGGCGTCGGCGCCGCGGTGCCCGCCGGTGCGGCGGGCGCGGCAGCGGGTACGGTCGGCGCGGAGGTCGACACCGGCCACAGGCCGGGACGCTGTGCCTGGGCGGGTTCCGGTAGCGCCTGGGCCCCGGGCGCCGCGGTGGGCACCGGAGCCTGGATGGCCAGCAGGCCGAGCAGTGGGAGTGCGGCCCCCAGGGCCAGCGGCAACCACAGCGGTGCGGACAGGACCAGACCCCAGGTGGTCCAGCCGAGCGGCTGGAAGATCGCCTGGTACAGCAGCGCCGACAGCAGTGGCCCCCAGGTGGTCAGCGCCTGCGCCGGATTGGTGGCGAAGTCGACCAGTATCTGCTGGATCGTGGAGACCGGGTTGGTGAGGAAGTCCCAGATGAGATCGCCGTCGGGAAGCGACTTGATGTAGGACTCCAACAGGTCGACGATGACGTTGGAATTGCTCAGCGCGCCTGCGGATTCACCTGCCTGTGCCTGCGCGGCAGCACCCATGGCCAGGTCAGCCGATGCGGCGGCCTCTGCTCCCGGCACGGTGATCATCGGCGCGGGCGTGATGCGTGGTGCCGCGGCCAGTGCGGTGCCGGCGACGGCCTGGTACACGCTCATCGTGGTCGCCGCCTGAATCCACATCCGCACGTAGTCGGCTTCGTTGACGGCGATGGGGATGGAGTTGATGCCGAAGAAGTTGGTAGCCAACAACACCGAGTGGGTGAGGTGGTTGGCGGTCAGCTCGGCCACCGTCGGCATCGTGGCCAGTGCCGTCATGTAGGCGGCCGCGGCGCTCTGCTGCTGGACGGCTACCCCGGCACTGTCGAGGCTGGCCTGCTCGAGCCACATCAGGTACGGGGTATGGGCGGCGACATACTGCGCGGCGCTGGGCCCCTGCCACGACCCGGCCTGCACGTCGGCGAGCATCGCGGCCAGTTCCGCTGCCGTCGTGGAATATTCGCCGCTCAGGGCGCTCCATGCCGACGCCGACGCCAGCAGTGGGCCCGCGCCGGGACCTGCGCTCAGGAGCGCCGAGTGGACTTCGGGAGGGGTCGCCAACCACACTGGGGCGGTCATCGGCCTCCCCGTGCGATCGCATACGACGCGGTGGCCGCGGCGTCGGTGGCGGCATAGCCCGCGCCGGACTCGCCGACGGCCACCCCGGACCGGCCCAACTCGGTGATCCCCTGGGTGGCCACCTCGGCATGCTCGGCACCCTGGGCGCTGAAACCCGCCGCCGTCTGCAGCGATACGGGGTCGCTGGCCGGCGGCACAACGGCGGTGACCAGAGGGGCGGTCGCGGCGTGCGCGGCGGCCAACCGCGCGGTGAGCGTTTCTACGGCCGCGCTGGCGGCGGCCAGTCCTTCGGGAACGACACGCAGCGTCATGACGGGTAGTCCTTTCCGGATCGGTTCTCGGATGTGCTGTGCACGGGAGTGAATGGGTCCACGAGTTGGATGTGGTCGGCGGTGTCGCCGTCGCCCAGGAACTGGGCGCGCCCGGCCGGCAATCTGCTGAATCGGTGGCCGCGAATCTTGGCTCCGTCGGCGGGGTTCCCCGACAGCATCACGACGTTGGCCTGCAGATCGCTCATCCTGCGCAGCAGCGGGTTGGTCATCAGCGTGTGCGCCGAGCCACCCGCGCGGCCGGTGGCGATGACACGCAGCCCCAAATCGCCTGCAGCTGAGAGTAACCCGAGTAGTGGCGTCCACGGCCGCTGGCCGGCGTAGGGACCGCTGAGCGCTGGCCCGTCGGGGATCTGGTCGACGTCGTCGACGATCAGATAGTGCACGTGCACCGCCTCGCCCGGTCTGCGGTAACTCCACGACGCCAGTTCGGCCGCCGGCAGTCCCGCAGGCGGGCGTCGGCTGTCGATGAGCGCGGCAAGGCCCATGACGGCGGGAGTGACCCGGTCGATGTTCGCGCTGTACTCGTTGTCGTCGAACAGCGGTTCGTCGACCAGGTGCAGCCGCCGGTCGAACACCGTGAACGCGACGTCGTGTGCGCTGGAGTTCTCCCGGATGGTGCGGATCAGATGGCGTAGCAGCGTCGTCTTCCCCGACCTGCTGTCCCCGAACACCATCAGCAGGGGGTTCTCGGCGAAGTCGTATACCACTGGGGCCAGGTCGATTTCGCGCTGACCGAGCACTACCCGTTCGCCGCCCCGGTGTAGGGGTGCCACCACGGCGGGGTCGAGCCGGGCCGGAAGGAGGCGCACCGGCGGCGCCTGCAGGCCCGAGTGGCGCGCATTGATGTCGGCGATCGCGGCCAGGTCGGGTTGCGCGATCAGGAAATGCTCGCCTGCCATCGTCAGGCCGCGGCCCGGCTGGTCGTGCGGCACCGCGTCGGCCGGGCGGCGCAGGCTGCCGGGCATCCGCACGTTGCTGTCCCGCGGGTCGGGCAGCCGCAGTTCCAGGCGCAGTCCCAGGCCGTCGCGCATCGCCAGCGGAACCTCCATCCAGTTCGGTGTGGTGACGACGACGTGGATGCCGTACGCCAGGCCGGTGTTGGCCAGTTCGGTGACCTGGGCCAGCAGCGGGTTGCGGGTGTTGAACTGGTCGGTGTTTTCGCGGCCGAAGGCATACAGGTTGTCGATCACCAGGAACACTTCGCCATGGCCGTCCGCACGGGACTCGGGATTCGCGGTGTGCACTGCGGGGTCGAGCTGCCGGGCCCGCAGCAGTTGCGCGAGCTCGCCGAAGGTCCGCCGGATCCGCTCCGGCTCGAGCGGTGAGGCGACGCTGCCGACGTGGGCCAGGTCCGCCAGCGCGCGCAGCCGCCCGCCGCCGTAGTCCAGGCAATAGAAGGTGACCTCGCGTGGTGAGTGCAGCTCGGCCGCCGACAGCACGAAGGTGGTCAGCGCGGTGGACTTGCCGGACTTCGCGCCGCCGTGGATGACCACGTTGCCTGCAGCCGAGGCCGCGTCGAACACCAGCGGGTCGCGGCGCATGTCGAACGGCCGGTCGATGTCACCCAGTGGCCACCGCCACTGCCGGGGCGGCACGCCGGCCTGCCGGAGCACGCCGCTCAGCGGGATCGGCTCGTCGAGCGGCGGCAGCCACAGCGGCGGTGCTTTCGGGCCGCACCTCGCCAGCTGGTCTCCGATGGTGGCGATCAGCTTGCGCGCGGGCGCCGCGGGTGCGGCGTCGCCAGGTGCGGGCACCACGACGTCGTCCTGATAGGGCACGGGCCCTGCCGTGAAGGTGACCGGTTCGGGGACAGCGGGCACCACGTAGGGGACGGCTGGGCGGGGCGGGTCGTAGATTCCGTCGACGTAGGTGCTGCGGAACTTGACCGGTGCGGCACCTGGGGCCGGTACCAGGAAGCCGATTCCCTTGTGTTCCCTGCCTGATTCGACGTGGTAGGCGTCCTCCACGCCGATGATCTGCCGGGAGGCGGCCGCACTGGCCACCTTTAGCCCGATCCGGTAAGAGGTGTTCTTGTCGATGTCGCGGATGCGGCCGATGTCGAGGGTCTGTGACGCGAACAGCAGGTGGATGCGGAAGGACCGCCCTTTGCGGGCGACGTAGTCGAACAGGTCGGCGTACTCCGGGTGCTCGGCCAGCATCAGGGTGAACTCGTCGGCGACGACGAACAGCGTTGGCAGCGGCGGCAGTTCGATACCGGCCGCCTGCGCGGCCGGGGCGGCGGCCTCGTACTCGGCCACCGAGTTGAAGGCGCTGCCCTGGACGCGGCGGCCGATGTCGCGTAACAGGTTCTCGCGGCGGGCGACCTCGCCGCGCAGCGTGTCGGCGAACCGGTCGGCGAGCGATTTCTTCTCGGCCATGTTGGAGATGACGGCGACGACCTGCGGGAAGTTGCGGAAGATGTCGGCGCCCGCCTCACCCTTGAAGTCGACGTAGATCACGATGAGACGCTCGGCACTGTGGGTGGTCAACAGCGACAACAGAATCGACATGATCGTCTGCGACTTGCCCGATCCGGTCATGCCGATCATCAGTCCGTGCGGGCCCATCCCGCCCTCGGCCTCGTCCTTGAGGTCGAAGTACAGCGGCTCGCCGGTCGCGGTGACACCGATGGGGACCCGCAATTCGTCCTCGCGCCGTCGCGGTGCCCACAGGTCGGCCACATCGAGTGCCGAAGCATCCGGAATCCCGAGCAGCGTGGTGAAACTCGCGCCCCGGTTGGCGGCGGAGCGAAGTCCGGGCAGCGTCGGGTTGGAATCCCAGCGGGCCAGACCGCGGGCCAGATGGACGGCCTCACCCGTTGACATCTGGTCGGCGGCCGTGACGAAGGGTTGCCACCCGCCGGATTCCCAGCGCGAGATCGCGGCGTCGGCGACGCGGTAGAACGGCTGTTCCGGATTCGGGTACCGGCCGGGGGCCGGTGCGGCGTCGGCGTCACCGGTGTAGATCACCGTCACACCGGCGCGGCCGGTCGCCAATACGGAGTCTCCCGGCAGTTGGCCGGGGTCGTCGACGACGATGATCAGGTGCCGGCCGGGTTCGGGTTGCCCGGTATCGAACAGCGGACGCTGAGCCAGCGCCGGAGAAAGGGATGCGATCAGGTCCGGGACGTTCGTCGCCAGCTGTCGAGCCGGTCCGCAGCCGTCGACGCGGCCACCGATGTCAATGTGGGGCAGCCATTTCAGCCAAGACCAGTCCGGCGACTCCACGTCGGGGCTCGCCAGCGCGATGCCCAGCGACGCGGTGTCGTGCCATGCGGCGGCCTGTGCGAGCCAGGCCCTCAGCACCGCGCGCACCTCGGCGCGATCACCTGCGACGGTGATGTGGGACAGCGTCTTCAGATCGATACCACGTGGAGCCTCACGGACGGTCCGCTGCGTGTGCAGTAGGGCGGCCAGCGTGCTGTGTGACAGTGGCTCGAGGTCGAGGTCTGCGGCGGCGTCCTTGACCCGCAGTGCGGTGTCCAGTGGCACGGTGTGTATCCCGGCGCGCAGAACCAGGAAGTCGCTGTCGTGTGGATCGCGTTCCCATTGCCGGCGTGACCCGGGAACCGTCAGCAAGTCCGCGGGGGCGGGGTGGGACCACAGCAAGGCGGCGCGCTGTGCGGCGGCGGCGGCCCGCACGTTGTCGCGGACGGTCGACAGATAGCGCAGGTAGTCGGCACGCTCGGCGTCGACCTCCTCGGTGCGCATCTTGTTGTCGGTGCCGCGATACAGCGCGGTCGCGGCCAGCAGGAGCACGAACGGGAAGAACAGGGTTTGCGGCGAGATGAGCCGCATCCCGGTGGCGACCATCGCCACGATCATGCCGACGATCAGCATGACGATCAGGTAGGGAAGCGCCCTGCGCAGCAGCGAGGGTGGCAACACTCTGGGCAGTTCCGGCGGCGGCTCGATGACGATCGTTCCCTTGGGGGCCGTCGGACCCGGCAGCCGCCGGCTCGTCTCGAAGATCAACCGGCTCATCGGGCCTCCTGGGGCAGGGCCGGCCGGACCGCGTCGTAGACCACGAGGGCGTCGGACTGGGACAGCGCGGGGCCAGGTGCGAGCAGGCTCAGCACCGGCCAGGGCATCGGAATCGGTGGCTGCGTCAAACCCAGAGCGGCAACGGTCTTTTCAGTAGTCGACGGGTCGGTGCCGATGCCGTAGCGCACCCCGGTGTCGGAGATCCAGAACAACGCACCCGAGGGCGGTGAGCTGTCCTGTTGACCGACGGTCCGGACGAAGTAACCGCGGCCGGCAGGCAACGTCACGCGGGTCGCCGTGCCCGCAGTGTTCCCGCCGATCAGATCGACCGGGTGGGTCCCGTCAGGTGTGGGAAGCATCGAGCCCGAAAGCAGCGTCAGGGAACTCGTTGTCGCACCGTCGGCCCGCTGCCACAGCGCACATGTCACCGGTGCTTGCGCGGGGTCGACCAGAGCGACGGGACGGTCGGGAAAGGCCGCCACATCCAACTGCGACGAAACAGGAAGGCGAACAATGTCATCGGCCGTCAGTGTGGGGGGCTGCGCGAACCCGTAGGAGTTCGCGTTACGCAGCACCGCGGCCAGCACGGGGCTGACGGGTTGGAGTCCGTCCGGCAGTACCGCGTAGTTCGTCGGGGTGCCGTCGGTGCGGTAGGCGATCACCACCGCCCCGACCGGCGCGGCGACCGGGAGTGCGAAGACTGGCGGCAGCCCCGCACCCGGGATCTGTGGAACCCGCAGCGCCGACCCTTCCGGAATCGCGTTGAACAATCCCGGTGAGATGGGCCTGGCCGCACCGCCCGCCGCGGGCAGGCCGAGTGCGTCGGCGACCGCCCGGTCGGCCGGGTCGATCGCGCTGCGCCGCCCGCCCCACAACAGCCAGGTCCCCTCGGGACCGGCGACCGGGACGGCGGCGGACGCCGGAAGGTCGTGTGCACGCGCTCCGCTGCGGTCGACCGGTCCGGCGATCACGGTGACGCCGGCGGCATCGGCGCGCGGCTCGCTGCCGTCACACACCGCCCACTCGGAGTCCCGGATTGGGTTCTGCACCATGCGTTCCGGTGCCCCCGGGATGCCGATCAGATTGCCGCGGGCGAAGCCGTCGAGCTGATCGCTGGTGACCATGGTCGGCTCCGCGGGACGCCCGCTCACCAGCCGCGCGGAGGTCAGGTTCAGCACCGGATGCAACTTTCCGTCGACACGCACGTACAGCGCGGCGGTCGACCGGTCGGCGAGGATCGGATCACTGCCCGCAACACCGGCGGGACGTAGCAGGGAGAAGACGAAGCAGCCCAGCACGGCGGTCACCGCCAGCAGTACCCCCATCAACACCGCGCGGGACTGGCTACGCAGCGGCTCGACGAGCATGCGGGTGTCGTGCAGCGCGAGCCCGGATGCGATGCGGCGCATCACGAACCGCCATGCACTGACCTGATGCCGGGTGATGAACCCCCGCCGGTAGATCACCCGGTCGGGGTTGGCGTTGGCCGGCGTGCGGGAGGAGAACGACCGCCGGTCGTCCTCGGGGTGCGCTCCGGTCATGCCGGGACCAACAGGCCCAGTCCGCGCAGCAGCGGCCGCACGGCATTGACCACATCCGGGGCGGTGATCGTCATCAGCTGCTCGTCGGTGAAGTCGGCCACGGCCGGCCCGGTGTGGTCAAGCCGGAATTCGCGTTCCTCCTCGGAACGTTCGACGACGTTGCGTACGAACCGGCCGTTACCGGCGATATCGAGGCTGCGCCTGGCCACACCGGCCGAATCCGGCGTGGTGGAACCCGCCAACTGTTCGAAGAGCGCCTCAAGATCCGCGAGCGCCGCTTCGTCGAAGACGCTGTCGCGTTGGCGGGCCATCGCGCTGGCGATCTCGACGAGTTCACCGGCGGTGTAGGAGGGGAAGTCGATGCTGCGGGTGAACCGGGAGCGCAGACCTTCGTTGGTGTCCAGGAAGCGGTCGAGGTCGGCGCGGTAGCCGGCGATGATCACCACCAGTCGGTCGCGGTCGTTCTCCATCCGGGCCAACAGGGTGTCGATGGCCACCAGGCCGAAGTCGTTCTTGGCGCCGGTGGCCACCAGGGCGTAGGCCTCGTCGAGGAACAGCACGCCGTCCAGGGCGCTGTCGATGATGGCGTTGGTCTTGGCTTCGGTCTCACCGATGTGCTGACCGATCAGATCGGCCCGGTGCACCTCCTTGACGTTCTCCTTTTTCAACAGGCCCAGCCCGCAGTAGATCTTGGCGACCACCCGGGCGATGGTGGTCTTGCCGGTTCCCGGCGGGCCGGCGAAGACCAGATGGTGCGAACGCTGCGCAACCGTCAGACCGCGCTCCTCGCGTCGCAGCGCCATCGCGACCGAACTCTTCAGCCGCGCAACCTGATCCTTGACCTCCTCGAGACCGATGAACTCGGCCAATTCCCGCTCGGCGTCCTGCAGGAGTGCCGCCTTGCGGTCGTGAGCCTCAGGGTCGATGAAATCGCCTGCGGTGGGCTCTGTTTCGGGGTTCCAGGGATCGGTCCGGGCTTCGATGCGTGCCGCGGTGGTGGTCACGATGCCAAACGTCGGGTCGGACAAGGCCGTCTCGACCTGGTCGTTGCCCGGATGGGCCGCGTACACCTCGTGCAGGACGTCTGCCGCGGAGTCGTCGTCCCCGTAGGCGCGCAGCGCCAGGGCTTTGGCCAGGGCGCCATCGAGGGCCGCCAGGGCGACCGGGCCGTCATGCTGGTCAAGGTGCGACAGTGCAGGCGCGAACATGCCGAGGCGGGCCAGTGCGATGCCCAGACACACCCGTGCCGCGTGCCCGGAGACCGGGTCCAGGGCGGGATCGCCGACGAGCGGGGTCAGTAGCCTGACGACATCCGACCAGCGTTGGGCTCGGTAGTGCAGGGCCGCGTCGACCCAGCGCGCCTCACGCCAGTCCGGCCGCCGCCCGCGAACGGTGCTGAGCGCGTGGTCGGCCGCGGCGAACTGTCCGTCGATGGCCAGTGCCGCGGCGTATGCCAGGCGGAAGTCGTCCGGTCCGGTGGCGTGGAACCGCAGATACAGCCCGGTGTCGTAGTCGAATCCCAATGTCCCGGTCGGAAGTTCGATCCGGCGCTGCAGCGTTCCGCTGGTGTCGACGGTGCGGACGACTTCGGCCAGCACCTCCGGTGTGGATTCGCCGGCGGCGGCCAGACCCGTCCATACATCGCATTGATCGCCAGCGATACGGGTCAGTTCAGTGAAGCCCCGGTGCGCGGCGGCACGGTCGGCGGGCCTACGCCGCTCATAGACCGGAACACCCAGCGCCCTGCAGCAGTGCGCGAACCGGGTGACCAGGTCCGCCTCCAGGCCCACGCGCCCAACCTTTCACTTAGGGTTGCCTAAACTAACTTGGAGGAAGTTAGCACTGCCGGACGGCACTGTCGAGACCTCCCCTGCGCAGGCTTCTCGGCCGGATGTCGGTCCAGTGCTGCTCGACGAAGTCGAGGCACTCGCCCCGGCCCGCTACGCCGAACACGATCTGCCAGCCACTGGGAATCTCAGCGAAGGCCGGCCACAGACTGTGCTGCTCCTCGTCATTGACCAGGACGTAGAACTGGCCTGCGTCATCGTCAAACGGGTTGGTACTCATGGTTTCTCCTGATCTTCGGATCGGTTGGACGGAGGTCGGCGCCCAGGATGCGGTCGGACAGCAACCCGAGACAGCTCAGGTTGGGAAAGCCGGGGCCCTGGGCGAGCCCGGAGAGGTTGGGCAGGAACAGTTTCGGTGCGACCCCGGCGAGGGCGAGGTCGTCGCCGATGGAGCGTTGCAACAGCTCGCCCGTCACCGGCGCGTTCAGCGCGACCTCGATCAGGTCCAGCGCGTCCTGGCCCAGTAGCGGTATGAACCACAACGGATCGGCGCCCGAACCGTCGATCACCAGATCGAAGCCGTGGACGGTCTCCAGCCGTTCGCCGCCCTGGTCGGTCTGCAGCGTGATCCGGATTCGCCCGTCGGCAGCCACCGCGTGGGCGACGCGTCCGCGGAGATGGCGGATCCGGTCGTCGGCCAGCAGCGAGTCCTGCACGCGGGCCGAGAACACTCCCCGGTCGGTCCGGGCCATCACCTCACGCCGCTCCGCGACGCTCAGCCCCGCCCAGTCAGTCGGGTCACTGAACAACCGGTTCTCGAAGAAGCTCTCGCCGCGAGTGAACAATGTCGCCTGCGGGGAGATCACCGTGATCGTCGAAACCCGATGGTGGAAAAGCTCATCGAGCATCGACGCCGCGGTCTCGCCACCGCCGATCACCGCGACCCGCTCGGCATCGATCCGGTCTCTGCGGGACGCGAGCTGCCAGAACCGGGCGATGGAGAGCACCTGCGGGTGGCCCGGCAACACCGATCGGTCCGGTTGGCCGGGACCGGTGATCATCACCGCGTCACCGCGGACGCGGGAGTCGTGGGTGTGCACCACCCATTGCGGGCCGTCCAGCGACAGCCTGACGGCCGCACCGTGGACGATCGTCAGTCCGGCACGCTCGGCAACCCACCGCAGGTAATCCGCCCACATCTCGTGGGTCGGGGCGGGCTTTCCCCGGTCGACCCACTCGGCGAACCCGCCGCGGGCCACCAGATAGGTCTGCCAGCTCAGCTGGGTCATTCGCTGATCGAGCTCGGCGTTTCGGCCGGGCAGAAGTGTTGACCGGTAGGGGAATCCGACATCCTTGTCCGGACTGGTGCCCAGCCTGTGCCTGCCGTCGGTCCACCCGCCGGCCGCGTGCCAGTTGCCCGCGACCGTCCGGCTCTCCACGGCGACGATGGCGGGGGCCGGCACACCCATCTCGCGCAGCACCGCAGCCTTGGCCGCGACCGCAACCGCCTTCGCGCCTGCGCCGACGATCACCAGCTTCATCGGGCCACCTCGCGCAGCGCATCCTGCCAGAGTGATTGCAGCTCAGTAACTTCCGGTGGGCTGAAGATGTCGGCAACGGTGCGCCACTGGGTGACCAGTTGGCCGCCGCTCACCGCGCCGATCAGGGTCAGCTCGTGGCGGACGGCGGCGTTCGGTTCGGGCACCATCGACACCGGTGCCCCGGTCGTCGGGAGACCGTCGACGCGCCCCAGGTAGTTGAGCAGCACTTGCGGCTCGCGAAGGCTGCGCAACCGCTCGGCGGTGTCGGCGCGCCAATAACGCAGCAGAGCGTAATCCTGTGCGTACCCGTCGATCTCCGGCATGGGGCGACCCGGCTGAACCCGCAGCGGATAGATGGCGCTGAGCAGCCCCACGGTGTCATCAGCGCCGCCGGCCCGGCCGTGCGTTTCGAGTGCGAGCAGCGGGACCGCGGCAGGCTGCGCCCGTGCGGCCCGCCATCGGTCGATCATCCGGGCGCACGCATCGGCCAGGGCATCCTGAATCGGTCGCTGACCGCGGAACAGTCGCCCGGTGAGCTCGGCATCGGTGACGGTCGCGGTGACCTGGAGATCGCGGGCCCGGTCTCGTCCGGGCCGAATCCGCCTGGCTCCCAGGGCCGGATCCTCGCCGTCGAGCTGTGCCAGCCAGAAGCCCATCGTGTCCAGGGCGGCCACCCGCTCGGCGGCGCGGGCCGCCCAACGGCGATAGCTCATCTGCTCGGGCATCGGTTCGAGACCGGCTGGGGCCTGCAGGCCCGCGGCGAGCTCACCGAGGACGATGCGCCATGACGACGGGTCCATCGCCAGCACTTGAGCCGCTAGCACCAGCACACCGGGCTCGGCGTGCCGGTGCAGCCACAGCGCCTCGACCAGGCAGCCCCCTTGGGGGTCCAGACGTTCGATGGCAGCGGCGGCATGTTCGGCGGTCGCAGCTACCGGGTCGCCGGCCACCTCGATCTCCGTCAGCGGGATGCCGCCCGGACCGTCGCTGCGAAAGGTCATCGTCGCCAGATCAATCCGGCTACACAGCATCTCGTGAGCAGAAGCGCTGGCGTCCAGCAGCACGCGGAGCCGCTCGGCATCGGTGCCCTCCGGCAGCGCTAGCAGCTGTACCTGTGCCAGGCGTCGCGGGTCGCCGTGCTCATAGAGCCAGTGCGCATTGGGCAGCGCGGGAACCGGGCCCTGAGGTTCTGGACCGGCAGCGCTGTCGTCGGCGATACCGCGGTCGACTGCGGCCGCGAGTTCCCGTGTCGTCCCGCTTTCGAGGATCAGCCGCGCGGGCAGGGCCAGGCCGTCGCGGCGGGCGATCTGGGCGACAGAGAGCGCGACGATACTGTCCAGTCCGAGTTCCAGAAGGTCGGCGTCGATGTCGACCTCGTCGAGGCTCAACAGGTCTGCGACCGCACGCGCCAGCGTGATCTCGGTCGGGGTGCGTGGCGGTGCGGAGGTGTCCTCCGGCCCGACCATGGCGGCCAGCGCCGCCTCGTCGACTTTCCCGTTCATCGTCAGCGGGATGGTGTCGACGACGACCACGCGATGCGGGCGCATGTAGCGCGGCAGCCGGTTGCGCAGTTCGGCGCGCAGATCGGGCACCGCCGCCTCGCCGACCAGGTAGGCGATCAACCGCGGGCCTGCCGCGGCAGGGTGGACGGCCACGTGGACGTGCCGCACACCGGGCAGTGCAGCCAGCACTGCTTCGATCTCGCCCGGTTCGACGCGATGCCCCCGAACCTGGATCTGCGCATCGGCCCGGCCCAGAAAAGTCAAAGCGCCGTCGGCATTTCGGCGAACGAGGTCACCGGTTCGGTACATTCGGCCGCCGCCGGCGGTGGCGACGAACCGCGTGGCGGTCTCGGCGGACCGGCCGAGATAGCCTCGGGTCAGCTGATGTCCGGTCAGGTACAGCTCGCCCACCACGCCGTCGGGTACCGGGTGCAGCCAAGCGTCCAAAACCGCACAGCCGCTTCCGCGGGTGGGATAGCCGATGACGGGTGCCTCGTGGTCGCCAATCGCCGCCACCACAGCTTCGACTGTCGCCTCGGTCGGGCCGTAGCAGTTGTGCGCCGTCAGCCCTCCCTGGGCGCAGCTCTTTCGAATGTCGTCCCATTCGGCCGAACCGACCGCCTCACCGCCGAGGGCCAGAACCTTCAGCGCCGTGGCCTCCAGCAGTCCCGCCTGGCGAAGGTGACCGAACAGCGACGGGGTGACGTCGAGCATGTCGATCCCGTGGCCGCCGACGATCCGCACCAGCGCGTCGGCGTCGCGGCGATCGTCCTCGTCGACGATGTGCACGCTGTGACCGAAGAGCAATCCGGCCAGCGGCTGCCAGGCCGCGTCGAAGGCGAACGACCAGGCGTGCCCGATGCGAAGCCGGCGGCCCAGCTGCTCGGCTGCGGGGCGCAGCATTCGGTCGGCATGGTCGTCGATATAGGCCAGCAGTGCACGGTGAGTTCCGATGACGCCCTTGGGTTCTCCCGTGGTGCCGGAGGTGAACACCACGTAGGCGGCCTGGTCCGGCAATGCCGGTACCCGCAGGCGCGGTGCCTGCAGGGCGGCGGCCATGGTGTTCCCGTCGATAACGATGGTGGCGCCGCACTGGGCCATCATTGAGAGCGTCCGCGCAGGCGGCATCGTCGGTTCAAGCGGCACGTACATGCCGCCGGCCTTGAGCACACCCAGCATGGCGATCACGTAGTCACCGCCGCGGGATAACCGGATCGCGACGGGTGTCTCGCGGCAGACGCCCGCCTCGGCGAGCAGGCCCGCCAGCCGATCGGAACGCTCGTCGAGCTCCCGGTAGGTCAGCTCGCCGCCCGACCAGCGCAGAGCTAACGAATCGGCATGTTGGGCAGCGGCTTTCGCAAAGTGTTCGGCGACTCCTCCGCATACTCGGGTGGCCGGCGGTGTTACCACGGCCCGGTCGGCGGTCCCGTCGTCGACCGCGATGCTGACCCGGCCCAGCGGCGCGTCCCACCTGTCGACGAGGCTGCGCATCGTCGAGAGGATTCTCCGGCCGAGCACGTCGGGGGTCATCGACCCCAGCGCTCCGTCGGTGACCTCGACCATCAGCGTCAGGCCCGCGCCGCTGCGGTGAGCGGCCACGGTGACCGGGAAGTGGGTCAGGCTCTCCATGCCGGTAGGCCGGAAGGTCACCGGGCCTGCGGTGAACTCCTGCCCACCGACGACGTCGCCGGGTGGAAAGCTCTCGTAGACCAGCAGGCTGTCGAACATCTCGCCGACCCCCGCCAGTGACCGCAGCTCGCCATGGGTCAGGTAGCTGTGGTCGCGCAGTTCGGCGGCCTCTCCCTGCAGGCTCGAACAGTGCTGGGCCACAGTGTGACTGGGGTCCAGCCGGACCCGCAGCGGGATTGTGTTGATGAACAGGCCCACCATGGTTTCCACACCGGTCAGTTCCGAGGGGCGACCGGAGACGGTGACACCGAAGACGACGTCGTCGCGGCCGGTCAACCGGGACAGGATCAGCGCCCACGCCATCTGCAGCACGGTGTTGAGGGTGAGCCCACGGGCGCGAGCCGCGGCGGCGAGGTGTTCGGTGTCCTCCACGGGCAGCGTGATCTCGGTGCGGCCGGGCAGGCCGGCCCCAGGGCCGCCGAGCTCGGGTGACAACAGTGACGGCCCCGGCAAGCCGCTCAGGTGGCGGCGCCACACCCGTTCGTCGGCGCGCGGGTCCCGCCCGGCGAGCCAGCCGATGTAGTCGCGGTACAACCGGGGCGGCGCGAGAACGTCAGGGGTGCCGCCATGGCGGTACAGCGTAAGCAGTTCGCCGATGAACACCGGCAGTGACCAGCCGTCGATCACGATGTGGTGTGCGGTGATGACCAGGCGCCAGTGCTGCTCCGGTAGCTCGATCAGCAGGAAGCGAATCAACGGACCGTGAGCCAGATCGAACGGCCTTGCCCGTTCCTGTTCTTCGATCCCCGGCGCCTGGTGGGCCGAGGCACGAGCCTGCCGCCACGGCACGTCGACGGTGGCCGGCACGATCTGGACGGGCCGCGGCAGGTCGTCGTGCCAGAAGCTGACCCGCAGGTTGGGGTGGCGGCTCAACATCGTTGCCGCGCAATCCCGCAGCAGGCTGACATCGAGCGGGCCGGTGATGTCGGCCGACATCGCGATGACATACGGGTCCTCGGCGCCGGGCCCGAGCAGGGTGGTGTGCGAGAACAGACCCAGCTGAAGCGGCGACAGTGCCAGGACGTCCTCGATGTCGGTGCCCGTCATGACTGCCGGTCCTGTGACCATAACGCGGTGAGCGTGTCCAGATCACCGGCTGACAGGCCCGAGACCGTCATCGGCTGGTGCCGCATGTCGTGGGTCTCACCGGCCTGGTGGGTGGCGTCGATCGTCTCGGCCAGCGATGCGACGGTGGGGTGCTCGAAGATTGTCCGCGGCTGGACGTGAAATCCCCTGGCGCGCAGCCGGGACGCCAGTTGCACCGAGAGGATGCTGTCGCCGCCGAGGGCGAAGAATTCGTCGGCGCGTCCGATCCCGGCGACGTCGAGCAGATCGCCCATCACTTCGGCCACGGCCCGCTCCGTGGGGCTTCTGGCCGGTTCACGCTCCCCCGTCGTGTGCACCTCGGGCCGCGGCAGGGCGGGCCGATTGAGCTTGCCGGACTCGGTCTTCGGCATCGTCTCCAGGACCGAGATCGTCGCGGGCACCATGTAACCCGGCAATGCGGCGGCCACCGAGGCCCGCACCGCGGCGGTGAAGGCAGCGGGATCGGCCACCGGATAATCGGCGACCACGTACCCGGCCAGGGCCGTACCGCCCGGGCCGTCCCAGGTGCGAGCGGCCGCGACCGCCACCCCGACGGCCTGCTTCAGGGCCGCCTCGACTTCGGCGAGTTCGACGCGGAACCCCCGCACCTTGACCTGGTGGTCGGTTCTGCCGACGAACTCCAGCCTGCCGTCTTCGGTCCACCGGCCGCGGTCACCGCTGCGGTAGAACCGGGCACCGGGCTCAAGGGCATAGGGGTTCGCGACGAATCGGGTGGCCGTCAGGCCCGGTTGTTTCCAGTAGCCGCGCGCCAATTGCTCTCCGGCGTAGTAGAACTCGCCGACAACTCCGACCGGGACGGGTTTGAGCGCGTCGTCGAGCAGGTAGACCTGCGAACCCTCCATCGGCACACCGATTTTCGGGACAGGTACCTGCAGCGGGCCGCGTACCAATGCCCCGGAGGTCTCGGTCGCGCCGATCGCGTTCAGCAGCTCACCGGGGTGCTCAGGTCCGAGGCAGGTACTCAGCCGATCCAGCAGTGCGGCGCTGACCGGCTCACCGCAGCAGACGAGGCGCTGCAGCGAGCGGAGCGCGCCGGGTGCACAGTCGACGAGCGCAGCGGCCAGACTTGCGACGGCGGTGACCTGTTCGACCGAATGCCGCTCGATCATTGCCGCCAGCGCTTCGGCGTCGCGGTGTTCGGCGTCGTCGGCGAGGATCAGGGTGGCACCGGCGGCCAGGCCTGCCAGCGTCTCGATACAGCCTTCCAGAAAGGTCATCGGCGCCTGCGCCAGGCGAATGTCCTGTCCGGGCAGCGGGTAGTGCCGTACCTGCCAGGACAGTCTGGTGCTCATGGCCCGGTGGGTTCCCACCACGCCCTTGGGTGTGCCTGTCGAGCCCGAGGTGAACATCAGGTACATCGGGTCGTCGGGATGCGGGGCAGGAAGGGGTGCCTGCGGATCGGTGCGGTCCAGCTCCGCTCGGATCGCCGCGTCGTCGATCGAGAGCACGGTGACCCCGGCTGCCGGAGGCATCGTCTCGGCGGCCTCAGCCGTCGCGACCACGACCGCAGGCCCGACGTCGTCGAGCAGGAGCTGCTTGCGGGCTGCCGGATAGCCGGGATCGAGTGGGAAAAAACCGGCGCCGGCCTTCATGATCCCCACCAGCGCGACCACCATGTCGATGCCGCGACGCATCGACATGCCCACCAGCGATCCGGGGCCGACACCGTGGCGCGCGAGAAGATGGCCGAAACGGTCGGCGCGGCGATGCAGTTCGGCGTAGTCGATCTGCAGGTCGCCGCATCGGACGGCGACCCGGCTCGCATCGGGCGGCCGATTCGTTTCCAGAAGCTGCGGGACGGTCCTCGGCCTGCTGGCGGGTGAGGCGGGGCCACGGCTACGGGCGAGAATGCTGTCCTGTTCGGCGTCGTCGAGCAGAACCACGTCACGCAGCGGGGTGTCGGGACCGGTGGCGAAGGCGTCGATCACGCGGCGCAGCCAGCCGGTAAACCGTGTCACGGTCGCCGGGTGGTACAGCTCGGTGCGGTAGATGACGTGGCCGCGATAGCCGTCGTCGCCGACGAAGAAGTTGACACTCAGATCGGCATGGGCGATATCGAATATCGGCTCCAGCGCAGAGAATACGGTGTCGCCGCCGGGTCCGGTGTCGATGATCTGGTTCTCGGGCAGTTCCTCGCGGACGTGCACCACGACGCCGAACAACGGGTTCCTCGACAGCGACCGTACCGGGTTGACGGCGTCGACCACCCGGTCGAACGGGAGGTCCTGGTGGGCATAGGCGGCCAGCGCCATCTCCCGGGACCGCACCATGACGTCGCGTAGCGTGGGGTTGCCCGACAGGTCGTTGCGCAACACCAGGATGTTGACGAAAAATCCGACCAGAGAATCGAATTCGGTGTGGCTGCGGCCGGCGACGGGGGTGCCCAGCGGGATGTCGTCACCGCTGCCGGACTTGTGCAGGACGACCGCGACCGCCGCCTGCAGCACCATGAACTCGGTGATGCCGAGCTCACGGCTCAGTGCGACCAGACGCTGCCGGGTTCCGGCGTCGATGCGCAGCGGTATCGAGGCCGCGGCCCCGCCGGCCACCGGCGGGCGCGGGAGGTCGGGCCGCAGTCCGGTGTCCTCCGGCAGGCCGTCGAGTTGTCTGGTCCAGTAGTCCCGCTGCGTGCCCGTCAGTTCGGGGTCGGACAGCAGCTGCGCCTGCCAGGCGGCGTAGTCACGGTACTGCAGCGGCAGCGCAGCCCACGCTGGCGGGGCTCCGGTTTCGCGCCGCGCCCGGTACGCAGTGAGCAGGTCGTCGAACAGCACACCGGCCGACCAGTGGTCGGCGGCGATGTGGTGGACCACCATCGACAGCACGGCGTTCTCGCCGGTGCTGAGAACCGCGACGCGGATCGGCCACTGGGCTTCCAGGTCGAAGCAGTAGGTGCGTTCAGCATCGAGTTGCGTTGTCAGCCAATGCTCGCCGCTGCCGGTGAGGCGCCGGACCTCCACGGGTCGGGCCGGTTCGACCAGCTGGTGGGCGACGCCGTCGACCTCCCGGTAGACGGTGCGCAGAATCTCGTGTCGGGCGATCACGTCACCTACCGCGGCGGCGAGTGCATCGAAGTCGCACGGTCCGGTGAGGCGAGCGGCGAAGGGCACGTTGTTGACCGGGCTGGGTCCGTCGAGCCGGTACTGGAACCAGCTGCGCAGCTGCGCCGCCGACAGGGCGCACGGCTCGGTCGCGTCACCGTGCGCGACGGGCGCGGGCCGGCTCGCCGCACCCGGCGTCTGCCGCCGGGAATCGACCAGTGCGGCGATCTCTCCCGGGGTTCCGCGTTCGAACAACTCGCGCATGCCGAGTTCCGCCCCGGTGGCGGCGCGGATCGCCGCGACAAGCTTAGTCGCCAACAGCGAGTGGCCACCGAGGTCGAAGAACGAGTCGTCGCAGCCGACTTCGTCGACTCCGAGGGTCTGGGCGAACAGCGCGACGATGGCGTGTTCGGTCGCGGTGGCCGGCGCCCGGTAGCGAGCCACCGGTCCGATGTCCGGATCGGGCAGGACCGAGCGGTCGAGCTTACCGTTGGCGGTGACCGGTATCTGGTCGATCACCACATACGCCGCCGGAACCATGTAGTCGGGTAGCGCCGCGGCGACGCGGGCTTTGACCCGGTCGAGCTGCACGGTCTCCCCGGCCACCGGCGTCAGGTAGGCCACCAGGCTCTTACCGAGCTGCGGCAGTTCGGCGGTGACGGCGACCGCGTTGGCGACGCTGGGGTCCACGGTGATCGCTGCCGCGACCTCACCCAGTTCGATGCGGAAGCCGCGGATCTTCACCTGCTCGTCGGCGCGGCCGACGAACTCGAGGTCACCGGAGCTGTTGCGGCGGGCCAGGTCACCGGAACGGTAGAGCCGTCCACCGGGTGTGAACGGGTCGGCGACGAAGCGCTCGGCGGTCAGGGCGGGCCTTCGATGGTATCCGTGGGCCAGATGTGTTCCACCGATGTAGATTTCGCCGATCACACCGACCGGGACGGGCCGCAAGGCGTCGTCGAGCAGATGGATCTGGGTGTTGATCTTCGGCGTGCCGATCGGCACCGTTCGGCTGCCCTGCCTGCCTTCGACTTTGAACCGGGTGGCGTTCAGCACGGTCTCGGTGGGGCCGTAGAAGTTGTGCAGCAGTGCGTCGAAGGTGGCGTGGAACTTGTCAGCCAGTTCGCCGGGCAGGGCCTCACCACCGATCGGGACCCGGCGCAGCGTGCGCCACTGTTCCACACCGGGTAGCGACAGGAACAACGCCAGGAGCGACGGGACGAAGTGCATGGCCGTGATGGCTTCGCGGCGCAACAGGTCGGTGAGGTAGCCGATGTCGCGCAGCCCGTCGGGGCGGGGGATCACCAGCCGGGCACCCTGGACCAGGACGCCGAAGATCTCGCCGATGGACGCGTCGAAACTCGGTGAGGCGACCTGGAGCAGCCGGTCGCCGGGCCCGATGGCGTACTCCTGCTCAAACCACCGGAAGTAGTCGGCGACCGGGCCGTGCGGCACCGGGACGCCCTTGGGCAGTCCGGTCGATCCCGAGGTGTAGATCAGATAGGCGGTGTTGGAAGGAGTCAGCGGCCGGACGAGGTCAGCGGGAGCGGGGTCGGTGGCCGGGAAGGTGTCGGTTCCCGGGATCGGCTCCCGGACAACCATGACCGGATCGGCGTCGGCGAGGATGTGCGCGATTCGTTCGGCGGGATACTCAGGATCGACGGGCAGGTAGACCCCACCCGCCTTGACGATGCCCAGCGCGGTGGTCACCAGCTCGGGTGACTTGCCCAGCAGGACGGCGACGCTGTCCTCGGCCCCGATGCCCGCAGCGATCAGCCGGTGCGCGATGCGGTTGGCCTCGGCGTTGATCTCGCGGTAGCTGTAGTGGCGACCCTCGTAGACGACTGCCGTCTCGTCCGGCTGCGTGGCCGCCCGCAGGGCGATCAACGAGCCGAGAGTATCGGGTGGGCAGATGAATTCGTCACCCCGCGACATCTGGTCGAGCCAGGCCGTCTCCTCGGCGCCGAGGAGCTGCAGATCCGCCAGGCTGCTGTCCGGTCGGGCCAGCGCGTCGCAGAGCAGCACGGAGAAGCTGTCGAGGAGACGGCGGGCCAGGTCGTCGTCGAGCACCTCGGTGAGGTACTCGGCTTCCACTAGCGCCCCGTCATCGGCGAACTCGACCATGACGCCCAGCGGCAATTGGGCGTACTGGCCGCGGAGGTCGGCGCGTTCGCACCGGATACCGCTCGGGCAGAAACCGTTACCGTCGGGCTCGCGCATGCCGAACCCGACGCGGGCCATCCGCTCCACTCCGTAGCGGCGGTCGGGATTGAGTTGCCGCACCACCCGGTCGAGGTTGACCCGCTGGTGAGCGAAGGCGCCGCGGGTGGCCCCACCGGCAGCGTCGACAAGTTCGCGGAAGGTCGTCCACCGACTCGGGCGCATGCGCATCGCCACGGTGTTTCCGTGGTATCCGATGACATCGTCGGACGTTCGGTTGAGGACCGGTGCGGCGACCAGGAAGTCTTCGGCGTGGGTGTATCGATGCAGGAGTGCTGAAAATGCCGCCAGCAGAACGGTATACGGCGTGGCACCGGATTTGTGGGCGAGGGTGGTCACTGCCGCTACCGTCTCGGCGCTCAGTCGGACGGTGCGCCGGTCTGCTCGCCACGACTGCGGCACCACCGACCCCCGTGGACCCGGCAGTTCCAGCGGCTCCGGCGGATCGGCGAACACTGTGCGCCAGTAGTCCAGATCCGCGTTGTCCTGCCCCGGCAGCGCGGGTGGTGCCTGTGGCGGGGGGTCGAGTGCGATGCCCTGGTAGGCGCGGGTCAGGTCGGCGAAGAACACCCGCCATGACGCGTCGTCCCAAGCGATGTGATGGGCGGTGAGCAGCAGAATATGTTCGGTGGGACTCAGCCGTGCCAACGTGGTCCGCAGCGGCGCGTCGGCGGTGAGGTCGAACGGGGTACTGAACGCCCGTTGGGCGATGACCTCCAGTCTCAGCCGGCGTGCCTGCTGCCCCAGGCCGGAGAGGTCGTGCTCGCTCCAGTCGGGTAAGAGGTTGTGCCGCAGGGTGATCTGCGGCTCGCCGTTGGAACCGGTGTGGTAGGTACTGTGCAGCACGTCATGGCGCTCGGCGACGCGGTTGATCGCCTCATGAAGCCCGGCCGGGTCGAGGTCACCGGTCAGGCGGTAGGACACACAGACGTTGAGCAAAGCGCCGGTGCTGTCGACGGAGTGGACGAACCACATGCGGCGTTGGCCGTCGGTCATCACCGCGGGGTCCATAGTCGGGTTCTGCGCGCGCAGGCCACGCTGGGTGAGCCTGCGGCGCAACAGTTCTAGCCGCTCAGCCTCGAGGGTGTCGCTCATGGTCCTCTCCTGGAGTCGATGGTGGTGCGGCGCACCGGGATCAGCTGGCGAGTGCCGCGGCCACCTGGGCGGTGTCCATCGCGGCGATGTCGAGGTACACCTGCGCGATCTCCTCGAGCCGGCGGTGCGGGTCGAGGGAGCCGAGGCGCTCGGCGATGCCGGCAACGGTGCGCCCGGCGAAGATGTCGGCGACGCCCGCCGCCGGGACGTCGAGCCATTGCCGGATCCGGGCGACGACGGTGGTGGCCAGCACGGAGTCACCACCGAGTGCGAAGAAGTCGTCGTCGACGCTGACCCGGGACCGGTCGAGGACTCCCTCGACGATCACGGCCACCGCTGCCTGCAACGAATTCGACGCGGGCCGGTAGGCCGTCGCGGTCTCGGCGAACGACGCCAGGCGGCGCGCGACGCTGCCCCGGTCCACCTTTCCGCCGACCGTGTAGGGAATCTGGCCGATGGGTGTGATGCGGTGCGGAACCATATGCGGTGGAAGCGCTTTGGCGAGCTCAGCGCGAACCGTGTCGACGTGCACACGCTCGTCGGCGAGCACAACGGCGGCACCGAGCCGCTCCCGGGTGCCGGTGGCATCCGGCACGGAGACGGCAACAGCGCCCAGCACACCGGATACCCGGGTCAGCGCCGCTTCGACCTCACCGAGTTCCACCCGGTATCCGCTGACTTTGATCCGGTGATCGGTCCGGCCGACGAACTCACACGTGCCGTCGGGCCAGAAGCGGGCGAGGTCTCCGGTGCGATACCAGGTGATGCCGTCATGGTGCACGAACCGCTGCGCCGTCAGGTCGGGCCGGCCCCGGTAGCCGCGGGCGAGTCCGCGTCCACCGATCCAGAGTTCACCGACCACCCAGTCCGGGCAGTCGCCGCCGTCGGGTGCCACGATGCGGCACCGGTTGTTGGGTAGCGGCTTGCCGAACGGAATCGCGGTCCACTCCCCGGGAACATCAGCGACTTCGCAGACGGTGTTGTGGATGGCGGTCTCGGTGGCCCCGCCCAGACCGGCGAACCGGGCTGCGGGTGCGCAGGCTCGCAACCGTCGTGCCATCGCGGGAGTGACCCAGTCCCCGCCGGCCGGTACCACCCGCACGGTGGGCAGCGGCCCCGCCACCTCCAGCAGCATGGCCAGCCAGCCGGGCAGAAGGTGCAGCACGGTGACGCCGTGACTGTCGATGAGCCGCACCCAGTGGTCGGGGTCGCGGCGATGCTCCTCGTCGACCACCACGATCGTGCCGCCGGTGCCCAGCGTGGCGAAGATGTCCAGGACCGAGATGTCGCACTCCAGCGTCGACACCGACAGGCATCGATCGGCCGGCCCGATGCCGAAGTGGTCGGTGATGAACTCGACGGTGTTCATCGCGGCATCGTGGGTGACTTCGACGCCTTTGGGTTCACCGGTCGACCCTGAGGTGAACAGCACATAGGCCAGCCGCTCCGGATCACCTGTCAGCACAGAGGTTTCCGTGCCGTCACCGCGGGCGATGGCCTCGTGCAAAGTCATCATCGGCCCCGCCACGTCGACCGGCTCACCGCCGCATAACAGCGTGAAATCCACCTCGGCGCCCGCCAGTATGCGCTGAGCCCGCTCGGGCGGCTGGTCGGCGCCGATCGGCAGGTAGGCGCATCCTGCGGCGTGGATTCCCAACAACGCCGGAATCTGTTCTGCGCTCTTGGGTCCCAGCACCGCAACGGTCCCGCCGTCGAGACCGGCGGACCGCAGCGCAGCGGACACCGCGAGCGCCTGTCGAAGCAACTGCCCGTACGTCAGAGTGCCGGTACCAGCGATCACCGCAGGGGCGTCACGTTGGTGCGCGGCGAGTTCGAAGAAGCCGTCGTGCAACATCTTTCCGCTCGGCTCGGCGACGCGGCTGTTGACGGCCTGCCGGCCTGCCTGCTGGGACTCGGGCAGCCGTGGCCTGCGGGGGGCGTCCCATGCAGCCTCGTCGCGGGCCAACGCCAGTACTTCCTCGACGTGCCTGCCGAACATCGCGTCGATCACCCCGGGCCGGAAGGCGTCCTCGCGGATGTCCCAGTTGAGCAGGATGCCACCGTCGAATTCGGTGACCTGAGCGTCGAGGAGTACCTGCGGCCCCTGCGAGATGATCCACACCGCGGGCCCGAACTGCGCTGTGACCTCGGGTGAGAACAGCTCGCCGAGGCTCAGTGCACTGGTGAACACGATGGGCGCCAACGCTTGTGCTCCGCGGTGCCTGCTCAGGTCCCGCAGCACCGACAACCCCGGATAGGTGGAGTGCCCGGCGGCCTCGTGCATGGTGCGTTGCAGGGCGCGGGACCGCTGCGTCGCGGTGGCGGCCGCGGCCAGGTCGACGTCGAGCAGCAGCGACGAGGTGAAGTCGCCGACCAGCTTGTCGACGTCGGCGTGCAGTGGTTCACGGCCGAACATAGGGACATTGAGCAGGAATCGGGGGTCAGCCGACCAGCCTGCGACGGTGTCGGCGAACGAGGCCGCCAGCGTCATCGCCGGGGTCACGCCGCGGTGGCGGGCGTGCTCGTACAAGCCGTCGCGGGTCTTCGGGGGTAGCCAGTGCCAGCGGCGCGCGGTGCGGCACGGGTCGTTCTGCTGCCCGGGTGGAATCAGGGGTAGTGCGGGTGCCTCCGGCAGGTCGGCGAGTCGGCTGTGCCACCACGCGCGATCGGCCTCGAAGGCCTGCGGGCGTGAAAGCTGCTGGCGGTATTGCTGATAGGTGTAGTCGAGGTCGGTCAGGTTCGCCCCGGCGCAGAGGGCGGCAAGGTCGGTCATCAGGGTGCGGTAGCTCATGGCGTCAGCGGCCTGCATGTCGAGGTCGACGTGCAACCTGGTGCGGCCGCCCGGCAACAGGCTCAGCGCGAGCTCGAACACCTCGCCGTGCAACTGTTGGTGCGATTTGGCCTGACGGATGGCCTCGAGCCGACGGGCAACGGCGTCCTCGGGTGTGGTGCGTAGGTCTTCGACATGGACCGGGTAGGTCGCGGGGACGGGACCGATTTGCTGGGTACCGTCGGGCAGGAATTGCACCCGCAGCATCGGATGCCGCGCGGCCAACCGGGTGGCGGCGCCTCGCAGCCGATCGGGATCGATTTCGCCACAGTCGAATTCGACGTATAGATGGCCTGCTACGCCGCCCAGCTGTTGGCTCTGGTCACGGCCGACCCACATCGCGTGCTGCATCGGGGCCATGGGGAACGGCTCTCCGTGCGGCACCGGCGGGATCGCAGGCGCCTGCTCTGCCGGATCTGCACCGGCCAGCAATTCCACCCAGTTCGTGATCGACGGGGCTGCGGCAAGTCTGGCGAAATCGACGTCGAGCCCCTCGCGGCGCCACCGTCCCGCCAGGGACATCATCCGAACGGAGTCGAGGCCCTGCGCGATCAGGTCACCGTCGGGATCGAGGGCCTCCGCGTCGACCCCGAGAACCTCGGCGACCCTGTTCGCGACCTGCGCTCGAGCCACCGTCACCGTCGCCTCCCCTACCAAAGTAGCCTGACCTAACTTTGGGAAGGCTACCCTATCTTCACTGTGTCGCCAGGCCTACGTCAGGAGCGCGCCAATGACCGAATTCGTCCCCTTCCCGTCCGCTCGTGCAACCACCTATCGCGCGGCCGGCTACTGGCGGGGGCATGGCCTCGACGAGATCCTGCGCGCCGCCGCGTCGAACTGGCCCGACCGCCCGGCCGTCGTCGATGAGCACGCCGGCCTGACCTACGCCGAGCTCGATCAGCGCGCTGACTCAGCCGCAGCGGGATTGCGTGCTCTTGGAATCCGCTGCGGTCAAATAGTTTTGGTGCAGCTGCCGAACACTTGCGAGTTCGCAGTGGCACTGTTCGGGTTGCTGCGGGCGGGCGCTGTTCCGGTGATGTGCCTGCCGGGCCACCGCGACGCGGAACTGGCGCACTTCCTGCGGGTCAGCGGGGCGACGGCCATGGTCGTCGGCAGCGACCCGAGGTTCGACTATCGATCCATGGCTGAGCGACTTGCCAACGGGGACAATCAGCTACGGCACATCATCGTCGAGGGTGACGCCGGGCCCCATGTCCCGTGGTCGCAGCTGTGCGCGACGAACGGACCGATTCCCCAGTGGCAGCCCGATCCGTCCGCACCGGCACTACTGCTGGTCTCCGGCGGAACGACGGGCGCCCCCAAGCTGATTCCGCGCACCCACGACGACTACGTCTACACCGCAACCGCCAGCGCGCAGCTGTGCCGCCTCACCCCCGCCGACGTGTACCTCGCCGCGTTGCCTGCCGGCCACAATTTTCCGCTGGCCTGCCCGGGACTGCTGGGCGCCATCAGTGCCGGTGCCACCGTGGTGTTCACGACAGACCCAAGCCCCGAAGCGGCATTCGCCGCGATCGCCCGCCATGGCGTAACCGTCACCGCCTTGGTCCCCGCCCTGGCCACGCTGTGGGCACACGCCTGCGAATGGGAGGAGAACCGCCCGCGCACGCTGCGACTGCTCCAGGTCGGCGGCGCCAAGCTGACCGCCAGCGATGCCCGACGCATCCGCAGCACCCTGACGCCCGGGGTTCAACAGGTCTTCGGGATGGCTGAAGGGTTGTTGTGCTACACCAGAATCGGCGACGACGCCGAGCTGGTCGAGCATACCCAGGGTCGGCCGCTGTCACCGCACGACGAACTGCGGGTGCTCGGCGACGACGGCATGCCTGTCGCGGCCGGAGAGCCGGGCGAATTGCTGGTCCGCGGGCCCTACACGATCAACGGCTACTTCCGCGCCGACGAGGACAATCGGACGGCGTTCACTCCGGACGGCTTCTACCGCACCGGTGACCGGGTCCGGTGCCTGGCCAACGGCTATCTGGAGGTCACCGGCCGGGTCAAGGACGTCATCACCCGTGCGGGCGAGACGGTGTCCGCCCTGGACCTCGAGAGCCACCTGCTGGCCCATCCCCGGATCACCGCCGCGGCCGCCGTCGGCCTCCCCGACCCCTACCTTGGTGAGAAGATTTGCGCCGCAATCGTTGTCATCGGCGATCCCCTGTCGCTGACCGAGATCAACGCTCATCTCGATGCGTGTGGAGTCGCCGTGCACTGCCGCCCCGACACCGTCGTGCCGCTGGCGTCGCTGCCCACCACCGCGGTCGGCAAAGTCGACAAGCGGGCCATCGTCGGACAGCTTCAGAGCTGACCGGGGTCAATCTTCTGCACGAGATACGGGGCCAGGCAGGCGAGTTTCTCGCATGTCTCCTCGAATTCGCGCTCCGGTGTGGACGCGGCGATGATCCCCGCGCCCGCCCGCAGCCAGGTGCGGGAACCTACCTGGTAGGCGGTGCGCAGCGCCAGGGCAGCATCCAGACCGCCGTCGGGAGTGATCATCACGACCGCCCCCGAGTACAGCCCGCGCGGCATCTCGTCGAGGCGCAGGATCGCCTCCATGCTCTCGGCTTTCGGGATGCCCGATGCGGTGACGGCGGGGAACAGCGCGTCCAGGGCGTCCAACCGGGTGAACGGCGGGCGCAGCCGCCCGGCGACCGTGGATCCGAGGTGCTGAACGCTGCCGCGCTCGCGCACGGTCATGAAGTCGGTGACCGCGATGCTGCCCGGGTCGGCGACCTCGGTGAGCTCGGCCAGGGACGTCCGCACGGACAGCGCGTGCTCGACGATCTCCTTGGCATCAGAGGTCAGGTCCTCGCGGGCCCGCCGGTCATCAGCGCTGCCCCGACCGAACGCGCGGGTGCCGGCCAGTGGCTCGGTGATCACCGCACCGTCGCCGAGGACGGCTGTCACGAGTTCCGGGCTGAACCCCACCGCGCGAAAACCGCCCAGTCGCATCAGAAATGACCGGGCGGGGGTGTTGTGTCGCCGGGCCAGCCGGTACGTCGCCGGAAAGTCGACGTCGAAGCCGACGTCCACCGTGCGGGACAGGATCACCTTCTGGTAGCGGCCGCTGCGAATCTCGCCGATCGCCGTCGCCACCCGGCCGCGATAGCCGCTGTGGTCGTTGCGGACGTCCACGGGCCCCGTCCTGCCGTAGGTGCCGGGCCGCAGATCGGCGACCGCCGCGCGGATGCGTTCGTCGCTCCCGAAGACCTGAATTCCGCTCGCCGCTATGGTCACTCGGCTGTTTGGTGTGAAGATCCGGGCCAACGGCGCCCGGTCAGGCAACCGACCGGATAGCCCGAAGCGGTGGGCACCCAACTCGAATGCGATCCACCCGAATGCCGGGTCGCCGTCCGAGCCGGCGGCATCGAGCGCCCAGGCCAGTGCGTCGGCCGGACGGCCGCTCCACCGCTGACTGACGACGTTGCCCCCGTTGATGATTCGGCACTCATCGCGATCCAGCTCGATGGCCGTCCGGACACCGATCGCCATCGTCCAAGACCCGTGTCGCTCATAGACCAGGTAGTCGGTCCCGTCCTGTTCGGGCCCCGCGGCGGCAAGGTGTGCGACCACGTCGGCGGGGTCCATCCCCGCGGGCAAGCCATCCCAGCCGGCTGTCGCGGCCTGCGCTGGTGGTGAGAGGGTCACGTCGGTCATGCGGCAAGGTCCTAACGTCTGCGGTGCTACTGCCCCTCGGCCGGGGCGAAGGCCGGGCCTTCCCCGTGGAGGCCCGGCCTTGCCCATGCGGCTCTACTCCGAGGAGTCCGACGAAGCGGCACCCTTGGACGCCGACGCCGACGCCGACTCCGACGCCGAGCCTGACGCCGAATCCGACCCCGAATCCGACGATGTCGCCGTCGGCTTCTTGGCAGCGGCCTTGCGGGAACCACCGACCGACTTCTTCACCTCGCCGCCGATGCTGTCGGCCGCGTCGGCGGTCGCAGAGGCCCGGCTGGGACGGGTGCTGGTGGTCGCCGACCTGGCCGAGGTGGTCGGCTTGGTGGCCACTGAATCTGTCGGCGTGGCAGCGGTGTCGGTGGATTCGGAGCCACTGGTTTCGGCAACCTCACCGGCACTCACCGTCTCGGTGGTGGCCGCCGTCGTGGGCACCGTCTCTGCCGTCGTCGCCGCGGCTGCGGTCACGGCAGCCACCGGCGCCGCGCTGCTGGCGGTTGTGGTGACCGGGGTGATGGCGGCGGCGATCGCCTGCGGGATGGTCACCAGCAGTCGACCCAGAAGCCCGATCGACACGCCGGTCCTGGTGACGCCGTTGGCCGGATCCGTCGGCGGTGCGACCGGCACGAAGGTCAGCAGAGCCGGGAACGGCGCCGCCGACTGCGGATGCTGCCAGCCGTTGAGGAATCCGTTGACGATCAGACCCGGCAGGTTGATCAGCGAGTTGATCGCGCCTTCCACGTCACCGGTGGACACCGACTGCGCCAGGCCGGCCAGGCCGTCGCCGGCTGCGGCCACGGTGCTGAGTGCCGTTCCGTAGATCGACTGGAAGATGTTGCTGACCACCACGGTCGAGGACAGCAGCACACCAACGGCATTGGCGAGATTCTGGACGATCTGCTGAGGAATGCCCGGGTTGGCAACCGTGCTGCCGCGCGGGGTGTAGGTCAGCAGAGTGTTGAGCACCGGTGAGACCGTGGCCTGCAGACCGTAGAGAACGAAACTGCTCAGGTAGTTCACCGCCCCACCGACATCGCCCGCATTCAGCGAGGTCTGCAGGCTCGCCAGAAACGTCGCACCGCGACCCGTGACGTAGGTTTGCCAGCCGGCGGGAATCCCGGCGATCGCGCCACCGATCTCCTCGGCGTAGCCGAGCTGGTTGCGAATCACCTGCGACAGCAGCGGGAACGGGTCGGCCAGGATGGCCTGGCTAAGTGCCGCGACGTTGTCGAAGGTGTCCGAGAGGATTTCGGAGTACACCGCGATGGGCGAGTCGGTGGCCTTCGCCGCGAGCCCGGTGAGTTGTACTGCGCGATGCTGGATCTCGGTGGGCAGGTTGTGCACGGTCGGGCCTGCGAACAAAGCGCCGGCAGTGACCACCGCCGCTCCGGCGACCAAGAACCTGTTGGCCCGGCGGGTCGGGTCGGCAGGACCGGACAGGACGTCAGCCTCGGCGAAGTTGAGGCGTAGGGCTCGTTGCACGAAATCTCCTTCTTCATGGGATTGCCGATTGGCACCGCGACGGAGATTAGCTGAGACTAACCTAAGTAACAATAGGTATGCCTAACCTAAGCCCGAAGAAATGGTCAGGCCGGATGTCTACGTTCAGCCGGTGGGCCGGTCGAAGGCATAGAGCGCCATCCGCCGGTTGGGCATCTGGTGCTCGCCAAGGAACCGGCAGCCGACGGATTCACACACCCGGCGGGCCGCCGTGTTGCGGTGGTCGGGGTCGAACATGACCCGGGCGCAGTGCGTGTCGACCGCGAACAGGCTGGCGACGATCTGCGGCAGCAGCAGGGGCCCGAACCCTCTACTGATGAGCGTCAGATCGGCGATCGCAGCGTGCAGCCCCAGGTCGTGCGGCCCGGCGTCGTAGCACGCCGAGATCGAGTCCTTTGCCGCCCGATACACCTCGAGGTAGGCGCCGGGGGCGTCGTTCAAGCTCGCGATCACCGGCAGCGAGTACGCGCTGTCCAGTTGTGCCACAAGGTGTTTGCGCCACCGCTGGACCGGCCAGTCGTACTCCCATGCGGCCGCCAGATGCGGCCGGTTCATCCACTCGGCCACCATCTCGGCATCCCCGGGCGTCGCGACGCGCAGAGTGAACGGCGGGTCGACCACCGGCACCGGAGGCCCCGGCACGGCCGCCACGTCGGCGGGCACATCGGTCAGCGCACGCGCAAGCACAACCTCGGTCATCGGGGCAGAGCGTAGCCCACACAAATTAGGTTAGGCATGCCATAGTTCTGGTCATGTCCGAATTGGCCATCGAAGTGGTCGACGTCGCCAAGACCTTCAGCCGCACCTCGCCGCCCGCCCTGCAGGGTGTCTCTTTCAGCGTGGCCGCCGGCTCGGTTCTGGGCCTTCTCGGCCCGAACGGCGCGGGGAAGACGACCACCATCAACATCCTGTCGACCTTGTCGCTGCCCACATCGGGGCACGCCCGGGTGGCCGGGTTCGACGTCGTCACGCAGGGTGCGAAGGTCCGTGAAGCGATCGGACTGACGGGCCAGTTTGCGGCCGTCGACGAAATGCTCACCGGGCGTGAGAATTTGGTGCTCTTCGGCCGGTTGCGTGGGCTGCGCCGCGAGCAGGCCCGGCAGCGAGCCGACGCGCTGCTACACCAGTTCTCGCTCTCGGATGCCGCCGACCGCCGAGTCGGCAAGTACTCCGGCGGAATGCGCCGCCGGGTCGACATCGCCTGCGGACTGGTCGTCCCGCCCAGCGTGCTGTTCCTCGACGAGCCGACCACCGGCCTGGATCCGCGCAGCAGGCAGGACGTCTGGGCACTGGTGTCGGACCTTCGCGATGACGGCATCACCGTGCTGCTGACCACGCAGTATCTCGAGGAAGCCGACGCCCTGGCCGACGACATCGTGGTGATCGACAACGGAACCGTGATCGCCGAGGGCAGCCCGGAAGCACTCAAACACCGTGTGGGCGGCAGCTTCTGCCAAGTCACCCCGGTCGCCGCCGGTGATCTGGCCCGCATCGCCGCGGCGTTGAGCGGTATGGTCGGCCTCGAGATCGGCGAGAGTTCGGCATCGCTGCCGGCCCCCGACGGGCTGGCGACGTTGGCCGAGGTCTTCCGCCGGATCGAGCCACTCGACGTCGCCGTGGCCGACATCTCGCTGCGCCGCCCGTCACTGGACGAGGTGTTCTTCCGCCTGACCGGCGCCGGGGTGAACGCGTGACGGCACTGGCCGCCCTGACCGAACGGTCGGTGCTGGGCACCCTCCGCGACGGCGATCTGGTGTTCTCCATCCTGGGACCGGTCGCCTTCTTCGTGTGCTTCAACATCACCTTGCGGTACGTGATCGACACCGGCGGGGTCAGCTACGCGCAGTACATCCTGCCCGTAATCGTGGTTCAGGCAATGATTTTCACGGCCATGACCACGGCTGACCGCTCAGCCCGCGACCACCTCAACGGGATGGGCGTGCGGCTGCGCTCGCTGCCGTTAGCCAAGTACGCACCGGTCACCGCGCGGATGCTGTCCTCGCTGATCCGGGCGGGCGCAGCACTCGCGGCCGCAATCGGCACCGGGTACCTGTTCGGGTTCCGCTTCAGCGGCCCTCCCGGTTATACGGTCGCGTTCGTCGTTCTCGCCCTTGCACTTTCGCTGGTATTGTCGTTGGGCGCCGATGCGATGGGCGCGGTGTCGCAGAGCGCCGAGGCGGCCAGCCAGGTGCTGCTGGTGCCCCAGCTGTTGTTGGTGATGCTCTCGACGGGGATCGCACCGGCGTCGGCGTTTCCGAGCCGGCTCGGGCCTTTCGTCCGCAACCAGCCGGTCTCGCAGATCTCGGCGACGCTGCGGGGATTCGCATCCGGCGAGCGGGTCGGCATCGGCGTGAGTGTGGCGTGGTGCGCCGGTCTGCTGATCGTGTTCGGATCGATCGCACTGCGCATGCAGCGGAGGGCGACGTGACGACACTGATGACTCAGAGCGGTCTGCACGCCGGGCGGCTGCTCACCCGGTGGCGCCGCGAGCCGGTCGTGCTGGTGCAGGCGATCGTCTTCCCGACCTTCCTGCTCGTCGTGTACAAGATGGTGATCGGCTAGTCCATCCTGTCGCTCACCGGCAACGACAGCCTCTACGGTCTGGTCCCGATGTGCGCGGTGGCCGGCGTCCTGTTCGGGGCGATCGGCACCGGTATCGCGATTCCCGACGAGCGCCAATCGGGACTGCTGAGCCGACTGTGGGTGCTGCCGGTGCACCGGGCCAGCGCCTTGAGCGGACGGCTGCTGGCCGAGGCCGGGCGGGCGCTGGCCGGAACGATGGTCATCACCGCGGTCGGTGTCGCGATGGGGATGCGGTTCACCCAGGGTCCACTCGCGGCGATCGGCTTCCTGCTCGGCCCGGTGCTGGTGGTCGTCGGCTTCGGCGCGCTGATCGTCACCGTCGCGGTACGGGCCAACGGCAAGAACATTGTCACCGGCCTGTCGTCGCTGTGCTTCCTGCTGCTGTTCTTCAACACCGGGATGGTGCCGCTCGCGGTGTTCCCGGACTGGCTGCAACCGGTGGTGCAGCTACAGCCGATGTCACCGGCGATCGAGGCGATGCGCGGCCTGGCCCACGGCGGTCCGATCCTGTGGCCGGTGGTGCAGACGCTCGGGTGGACGGTGTCGCTGGTCGCGATCTTCGGTCCGCTGGCCGTCCGCGGTTACCGCAACGCGACGGGACGCTGACAGCCGAGCCCCGATGCGGTTGGATGGCGTGGTGGCCGATATCAGTCGCACCAGGACCATTGCGGCCGGGGCGCAGACGATCTGGGATGTCCTCGCCGACTTCGGCGCGATCAGTGCGTGGGCGAACATCGCCGACCATTCGTGTCTGCTCAGCCCGACCACGCAGGACGTCGGGGTCGGCACCATACGGCGGGTCCAGGTCGGGCGCGACACCCTGGTCGAACGCATCACCGAGTTCGACCCCCCACACGCACTGGCCTACGACGTCGAAGGCTTGCCCCGTCAGCTGCGCCGCGTGAACAACCGCTGGACGCTGTCTGCGGCCGCCGGCGGCACCGTCGTGACCGTGACCGCAACCATCGAGATCGGACAGAACCGACTGCAGCGGCTTGCCGAGCAGGCCGTCACCCGCTTCTCGGCCAAACAGCTCGACGCGATGCTCGCCGGCCTCGCCACACGAATGGAGCGCTCCCATGTCTGACCGCCCCGACATCGTCATCGTCATGACCGACGAGGAACGCGCTGTCCCACCGTATGAATCCGATGCCATCCTGGCCTGGCGACAGCGCGTCCTGACCGGACGAAAGTGGTTCGAGGACAACGGGGTCAGCTTCACTCACCACTACACCGGTTCGCTGGCCTGCGTACCCAGCAGGCCCACCATCTTCACCGGCCAATACCCCGATCTGCACGGGGTGACGCAGACCGACGGCATCGGCAAGTCATTCGACGACACCCGGATGCGCTGGCTTCGCGCCGGCGAGGTACCCACACTGGGCAACTGGTTTCGCGCCGCCGGCTACGACACCCACTACGACGGCAAGTGGCATATCTCCCATGCCGACCTGATCGGCGACAAAGGCGCGCCACTGGCGACCAACGACGACGACGGCGTCGTCGACCAGGCGGCAGTCCAGCGCTATCTCGATGCCGATCCCCTTGCACCATATGGATTTTCAGGGTGGGTGGGGCCCGAGCCGCACGGCGCCGGACTCGCCAACAGTGGGACCCGTCGCGACCCGCTGATCGCCGACCGGGTGGTGGCCTGGCTCAAAGATCGTTACGCCCGGCGCCGCGCAGGCGACCCGGACGCGCTGCGGCCGTTCCTGTTGGTCGCCAGCTTCGTCAACCCGCACGACATCGTGTTGTTCCCGACCTGGGTGCGCAAGACCCCGTTGGAAGAGCCGTCACCGCTGGACCCGCCGCCGGTGCCCGCCGCGCCGACATCCGAGGAAGACCTCAAGAGCAAGCCCGCCGCCCAGATCGCATTCCGCGAGGCCTACTACTCCGGCTACGGCCCGGCCGCCGCGATCCAGCACATGTACGACGGCAACGCCCAGCGATACCGTGACCTCTACTACCGCTTGCACGCCGAGGTCGACACACCGATCGACCGGGTTCGCCGCGCGGTCACCGACGGTGGCTCCGACAACGCCGTGCTGGTGCGCACCTCCGATCACGGCGACCTGCTCGGGGCACACGGCGGCCTGCATCAGAAGTGGTTCAACCTCTACGACGAGGCCACCCGGGTGCCGTTCGTGATCGCACGCATCGGCAAGGACGCCACCGGCCCACGGGTTGTCACCGCGCCGACCTCGCACGTGGATCTGGTGCCCACGCTGCTGGGTGCCGCCGGTATCGATGTCGAGTCCACCGCGGCGGTGCTGGCCGAATCGTTCACCGAGGTGCACCCACTGCCGGGCCGCGACCTGATGCCGATCGTCGGCGGCGCCGCCGAAGACGACGGCCGCGCCGTCTACATCATGACCCGCGACAACATGCTCGAAGGCGACACCGGCGCCTCCGGTCTGGGCCGCCGACTCAGGCAGACGGTGAATCCTCCTGCCCTGCTTCGCATTCGCATTCCCGCCCATGTCGCCGCGAACTTCGAGGGTCTGGTGGTTCAGGTCGAGGAGTCCGCAGGCGGCAGCGGGCATCTGTGGAAGCTGGTGCGCACCTTCGACGATCCGGGCACCTGGACCGAGCCCGGGGTTCGCCATCTGGCAGCGACCGGTCCAGGCGGCGAGGTGTATCGCACCAGCCCGCTCGACGACCAGTGGGAGCTCTACGACCTCACGGCCGATCCCATTGAGGCGGTCAACCGCTGGGCCGATCCCGATCTGCACAGCCTGCGCGCACATCTGCTCGATCAGCTCAAGCAGGTGCGCGCCGATGCCGTGCCCGAGCGCAACAACCCCTGGCCGTATGCCTCGCGGCGGCCCCCGGTGCGTACGCGCAGGCGCTTCTTCCGCTAACCCGCCACACTCCGCCGAGTCTGCGCACAGATCGCCGATCGGACCTCGGACCGCGATCTGCCCGCAGAGTCGATGGTGCGCGCCCGGCACTTGACTGAGAACTCCGTCGTATGTGACGATTTCGTCAGTCAATCGAGGAGGTTCGGATGAGCGACGTCGTGGGCGCGCACAACGAGCTGCACAGCGACCAGGGCGCACTGCGCGGCGAGCATCCCGGCCGCGCGCGCAATCCGGTCATCAAGGTGGCCGGCCTGGCCTGGCTCGAGTTCGAAAAACCCGACCTGAACAGGGCGGAAGCGTTCGCGCGCGCATTCGGTTTCGATGTCGCCCACCGCACGGCCGACGAGCTGGCGCTGCGCGGAACCGATGCCGGCGCCCCCTGTGTCCTGATCCGCAAGGGCGCGCGTACCCGCTTCACCGGCCTGGCATTCGAAGCCCAGGACGAGATCGACGTCTTGAAGCTCGCCGACCGGACCAATGCGCCGACGCGCTCACTGCCAGAATCGCTGGGCGGGCTGGTCGTCGAGCTGACCGATCCCTCCGGCACAGCCGTCAAGGTCGTCGCCGGAACGCACCCGCTGCCCGGCCTGTCACCGCAGCAGCCGCATGTCTTCAACTTCGGTCACGACGTTCGGCGCACCAATGCAACCCAGCGCCCGCCTCGGGCACCCGCATCGGTGCAGCGGCTCGGCCATGTGGTCATGCAGTCGACGAAGTACATCGAGTCACTGAACTGGTATCTGGAGCACCTCGGGCTGATCGTCAGCGACTTCCTCTATTTTCCCGGCCAGCGCCACCGCGGACCGACCATGAGCTTCATCCGCTGCGACCGCGGTTCGACCCCGACCGACCACCACACCCTGGCCATGGCGCTCGGACCTGCCAACCGCTACGTGCACTCCGCCTATCAGGTCGCCGACCTCGACGCCCTAGCCGCGGGCGGTGAGTACCTGCTCGAGCGAGGCTACGTCCGCTCGTGGGGAATCGGCAGGCACATCCAGGGCAGCCAGCTGTTCGACTACTGGCGCGACCCCGACGGTTTCCTGGTGGAGCACTACGCCGACGGCGACGTGTTCGACAACTCCATGGAGCCGGGGTGGGCGCCGTTCACCGCCTCGGGCCTGGCGCAGTGGGGACCGCCTGCGACCAACGACTTTCTCGGGACCAACCCCAAAAACGCTCGCCACGAAGCTGTTTCGATGCTCAGCGCGCTCCGCGACAAAAACGAGTTCGACATCACCCGCCTGATCGGCCTTCTGAAAGTTGTCTCCTCATGACCACCTCCGTCCTCCGGACCGCCGACGCCTGGTGGGTCGCCACGCCCGCGGGCGCCGTCAAGATCGACAGCACCGCGCAGAGCACCGCTGAACTCCTGCGGGACCGCGCCGCCATCGACACCGCCGCCGCCGGCACGGACACGGTGGACATCGCCGGTCTGGAACTGTTGTCCCCCATCACCACCCCGTGCCGGGTGGTGGCCCAGATGACCAACTTCGCCTCACACGTCGAAGACGCCGGAATGGATCCGAAGACCATTCCGCTGACCTTCTTCCGCAAGTCCTCGGCCTCGATCAGTGGGCCGTTCGCGCCGGTCATCAAACCCGCCCACGTCAAGTTCCTGGACTACGAGGTGGAGATCGGTCTTGTCGTCGGCACCGACATCCCGGTCGGCACATCGATTTCCGAGTCGAACCTGAGTGACTACATCGCCGGCCTGGTGATCACCAACGACATCTCGGCGCGCGACATCCAGCTTCCGCAGACCCAGTTCTACGAAGCCAAGTCGTACCCGAGCTTCACACCCACCGGGCCCGCGCTGGTGCTGCTGAATGCCCAGGAGCTCAAGCGGTTCGGGCAGCTGCGGCTGCGGCTGCGGGTCAACGGTGAGCAGCGCCAGAACGCCCTCGTCGACGGCGACATGCTGTACGGGCCGGTGCAGGCGCTGCAGTCGCTGAGCCGATTCCAGGACCTCGCGGCCGGCGATCTGATCCTGACCGGCACCCCGGTGGGCACCGCGCTGAGCGCACCGCCGAAGCTCGTCGGGATGATCGGCGCACTGCTGCCGCCCGCGGTCAAGTGGAAGGCGTTCTTCAAGTCTCAGGCCAAGAACCCCAAGTATCTTCACGACGGGGACGTGATCGAGGCGTCGGTGGGCACCGACGACGGTGCGATCGACCTGGGGACGCAACGAATGACGGTGCGTTACTCCTGAAATTCGATGTCCGGCAACGGCATTGCACACACGGTGTGAGCGTTGTCGGCCGACATCCCGAACAGTCGGAGAACGCCTTCGGTCACCGAGTCGGCCGTCGCCGCGGCGTCGCGCTCCGGCTTGGCCTCCAGCAGGTAGCCCAGGCCCAGCATCGCACCGGCGGCGATAGTCAGCGCCAGCTCCGGGTCCTCGACGTGAAAACGCCCGGCCGACACCGCCGCTTTGATGTCGCGCAACGCGCGGGGAGCCAGGCCGCGGTCGGAGGACAACAACGCACCCCAGTTGGCCAGCAAAATGCGACTCTCCTGCGGGCGTTCCCGGAAGAATCGGCCAGTCAGCCGGAAGCTGCACGCGAAGACCTCGGCGGGATCGTCGATATCGGCCGTCAGGCGGTCCAGCACGGCGCCATGCCTGTCCAGGACGTCGACGACAGCCGCCTCGAACAGTTGCTCCTTGCTCTCGAAATGGTTGTAGAACGACCCCATTCCGACGTCGGCGGCCTGGGTGATCTCCAGCACCGGCACATTGAGCCGGCCCGCTGCGATCAAGGCCTGCGCCGACCTGATCAGGGCCGCGCGGGTGCGCTGCTTACGCCGTTCAAGCCGATTGATCGACGGTTCGGAATCCTCAGCCACGGCGCTGATCCTACAGCGAAGACTCACTACTGATGATTTCATCAGAAAGACTTGACTGAGACCGCCCACGCATGTGACGATTTCGTCAGTTACTGAGGGAGTGGTGATGAACGAGGCCAAGCAACCGCGGGTCGTGATCGTCGGGGCCGGACCGACCGGAGTCACCGCCGCTACCCTGCTCGCCCAGTACGGCGTCGAGACCCTGGTCCTGGACCGGTGGGCCGAGGTCTACCCGCAGCCGCGGGCCGTCCACCTCGACGACGAGGTCTACCGCATCGTGCACCGGCTGGGCATCGCCGAGGAGTTCGCCAAGATCTCTCGGCCGGCACTCGGTCTGCGGCTCCTGGACCCCCGGTTCACCGTGCTCACCGAATTCCAGCGCGACCCCGCGCACAGCAGACACGGCCATCCCGAAGCCAACATGTTCGACCAGCCCGAGCTCGAGGCACTGCTGCGCACCAACCTGGAGCGCTACCCGCAGGCCACCCTGCGCGGCAACGTCGAGGTCACCGACATCGACGACAATCGGTCGGGCCGCGCCCGCGTCACCTACACCGACCGTGTCGACGGCGGGACTCACACCGTCGAGGCCGACTACGTGCTGGGCTGCGACGGGGCCAACAGCCTGGTGCGGTCGCGGATCGGTGCGCGGATGCGGGACCTGAACTTCGAACAACGCTGGCTGGTCGCCGACGTGGCCACCACCGCCGACCTCGGCCAGTGGGGCGGCGTGCATCAACTGTGTGATCCCCATCGAGCCGGCACCTTCATGCAGATCGGCGATGTCCGCTATCGCTGGGAGTTTCGTCTGCTACCGGGCGAGACCGCGGACGATTTCCGGGCGATCACCGCGTTACGACCCCTCATCGCGCCATGGGTCGGCCAGATCGCCGACAACGAGCTCGAGTTGATCCGTGTCGCCGAGTACACCTTCCGGGCCAAGATCGCCGACCGCTGGCGCAGCGGCAACATCTTTCTGCTCGGCGATGCCGCGCACCTGACTCCCCCGTTCGTCGGACAAGGAATGGGAGCCGGGCTGCGCGACGCCATGAATCTGTCCTGGAAGCTCGCCGGGGTCCTCGACGGCACCCTGCCCGCCGCTGTGCTGGACACCTACGAGCGTGAACGGAAACCTCACGCCCGCAAGATGATCGGTCTCGCACTCATGGTGGGCCGGGCGATGACCGCAGGTGGCGACGTCGGTGATCTGTTGCGCCGGAAGCTGGTTCCGCGAATGCATCTTCTGCCCGGACTGCGGGAGCGAGTCGTCGACTCACAGACGCCCCGGCTGCGCCGGTCGGCGTTGGTGCACCACGATGTGCGGCCACATGCCCTCGGCGGAACGTCGCTCGGTGGGATGTTGTGCCCCAATGCAATGACGCCCAACGGCAAGCGGCTCGACGACATCCTGGGCGCCGGTTTCACGGTGGTCACCGATCGTGAACTCACCGACGCCGAACGGGCCGACGTCGAGCGCTGCGGCGCAGAGGTTCTCATCGCCGAGCCAGGATCTGCGCTGCGCGCATGGCTCCAGAGCGGGAATGCGGATGCGGCCGTGGTTCGGCCCGACCGCACGGTGTGGAAGGCGGGGCGGGATATCGGCGCGGTATGCCGCGCGCTGGCGGCGGTGCTACTCGGGCGCTAGCTGGTGGCTATCGACGAAGACCAACGTCCCGCCGTCGGTGAGAACGGCCCAGCGGCGGGCGGCGTCAGCGATATGCGTATCGCCCAGATCGACACTCTGCCCGGCGAGATCGCCGAAGTCTTCGACCACGACGCCGCGGGTTTCGTCATCGGAGTCGACGTGGACGCGGACGCGCTGGTCTACCGCGACAGCCTGTTCGCCGTCTTTGCGGCGCAAGATCTTGACCGGCTTGGCCATGTGACAACCTCCCCCTGAGGGATTCAATTGTGCCAGTACAGCACGTCACCGTGCAGTACGGGACCGAATCTGCTCAGCTCGGCGCAGCGGCCGCCCGCGGAATAGGCGGCACGATCGACCAGAGCACCTCGGACTCCTCGTCACCCGGGTTGTCCCAGGAGTGCACCGCGCGGGCCGAAAAGGTGTAGCTGTCACCGGTTTCGAGCAAGGACTCCTGGCCGTCGACAAGCAGGCGAAGGCAGCCACGGACGACGAACACGAAGATCGTCTCCGAGTCCAGGGTGTACCCGCCGCCGGTGCCGCCGCCGGGCTGCAGCACCGAGCGCATCACCTGAAGGTTCGGCTCGGTCTGCGGCGTCAACAGGTATTCACGAATCCCGCTGCCGCCCATCTCGACCGGTGCGCCACGGCCGTCACGCACCACCGCAGACTCCGGGTAGTCGAACAGGGAGCCGAGCGAAACACCAAGGATGTCACAGACTTTGAGCAGGTTCGGTACCGAGATGGTGGTCTGGCCGCGCTCCACCAGGCTCAGGAAGCCCTTGGTGAGACCGGCACGGTCGGCGACGGCTTCCAGCGTCAGCTCCCGATCCTTACGCAGGGCGCGCAGCTTGGGTCCCAGCCGGGTCATCCACCCGTCGGTGCTGTCCGTGACGTCGTCAGCAGCGGCTGCATTGCGGGACATGCGGGGCACCTCACCTTCGCTCGTCGGCCGCTGGGCCTTGCGCAGTCAAAGTTTAGCGGTATATAACTTCTGTAGTTTTACACTACTAAACACCAGGACGGGACATGAGTCTGTACGCAGTGGTCGACCCCAAGACCGGAGACGTCGTGCGGGAGTATCCGACCGCCACCGACGAGCAGATCGAGCAGGCACTGGCCTCTGCCACCAAGGCATACCGCGAGTGGTCCAAGACGTCCACGGTGGCGGAGCGGGCCGCCCTGATTCGGCGCGTCGCCGAGCTGCATACCGAGCGCCGCGAGAAGCTCGCCGAGATCATCCACCGCGAGATGGGCAAGCAGCTCGACCAGGCGCTCGGCGAGGTGGACTTCAGCGCCGCGATCTACGAGTACTACGCCGACAACGCCGAGAAGTTCCTCGCCGACGAGCCGATCGACCTGCTCGACGGCGAAGGCAGCGCGGTGATCAAGCGCGGCCCGGTCGGCGTGCTGCTGGGCATCATGCCGTGGAACTACCCCTACTACCAGGTGGCCCGCTTCGCCGGACCGAACCTGACCCTGGGCAACACCGTCGTGCTCAAGCACGCGCCGCAGTGCCCGGAGTCCGCCGAAGCCATCCAGCAGATCTTCGACGACGCCGGCTTCCCCGCGGGCGCCTACGTCAACGTCTATGCCACCAACGAGCAGATCGCGCAGGCGATCGCCGATCCGCGGGTGCAGGGCGTCTCGCTCACCGGTTCGGAGCGCGCCGGTGCGGCGGTCGCCGAGATCGCCGGCCGCAACCTCAAGAAGGTCGTGCTCGAACTCGGTGGCTCCGACCCGTTCATCCTGCTGAGCACCGACGACCTCGATGCAACCGTCGAAGCGGCGATCGCCGGACGGTTCGAGAACGCCGGGCAGGCCTGCAACGCCGCCAAGCGGTTCATCGTGGCCGCCGACCTCTACGACGAGTTCCTGGACAAATTCACCAAGAAGGTCCTCGACACCGCTGACGAACTGGCGCCGCTGTCTTCGCTGGGTGCCGCCAAGCGGCTGGCCGAGCAGATCGACCGTGCGGTGGCCGACGGCGCCAACCTGGTCTCGGCCGGTGAACGCAAGGGCGCCTACTTCCCGCCCGGTGTGCTCACCGGGGTGTCCCCCGACTCCCCCACCTACCGCGAGGAGTTGTTCGGTCCGGTCGCCATGGTGTTCAAGGCCAACTCCGAGGATGAGGCCCTCGAGATCGCCAACGACATCCCGTTCGGGTTGGGCTCGTATGTGTTCACCACCGACAGCGAGCAGGCCCAGCGGGTAGCCGACAAGATCGACGCCGGAATGGTCTTCGTCAACCTCGTCGGCGCCGACGGTGTCGAGTTGCCGTTCGGCGGCGTGAAGCGGTCCGGTTACGGCCGCGAGCTGGGCCGGTTCGGCATCGACGAGTTCGTCAACAAGAAGCTGATCCGGATCGGATGATCATGAGCACCACTACAGCACCGCCCAAGAAGGACACCTACGCTCCGCTCGAGCTGTTCGCGATCGATCGTCTGCTCGATTCCGACGAACGCGACATCGCCGCCACCGTGCGCAAGTTCGTCGACACCCGGCTGCGGCCGAACGTCGAGGACTGGTTCGAATCGGCGACCCTGCCAAAGGAATTGGCCAAGGAGTTCGGTGAGATGGGCGTGCTGGGGATGCACCTGCAGGGCTACGGCTGCGCGGGGACCAACGCCGTCAGCTACGGCCTTGCCTGCATGGAGCTGGAGGCCGGCGACAGCGGGTTCCGCAGCTTCGTCTCCGTGCAGGGCTCACTGTCGATGTTCTCGATCTACCGATACGGCTCGGAGGAGCAGAAGAACGAGTGGCTGCCCCGGCTCGCTGCCGGGGATGCCATTGGCTGTTTCGGGCTGACCGAACCGGACTTCGGCTCCAACCCGGCCGGTATGCGCACGCGCGCGAGGCGCTCTGGCGCCGGAGACAACGCGGACTGGGTGCTCAACGGCACCAAGATGTGGATCACCAATGGCAACCTCGCCGACGTCGCCACGGTGTGGGCGCAGACCGACGACGGCATTCGGGGTTTCTTGGTACCGACGAACACGCCGGGCTTCACCGCCAACGCGATCCACAAGAAGCTGTCGCTGCGGGCGTCGGTGACCTCGGAGCTGGTGCTCGACAACGTCCGGCTGCCGGCCTCGGCGCAGTTGCCGCTCGCCGAGGGCCTGGGCGCTCCGCTGTCGTGCCTCAACGAGGCTCGGTTCGGCATCGTCTTCGGCTCGCTCGGCGCGGCCCGGGACGCCCTGGAGACCACCATCGCCTACACCCAGTCCCGCGATGTGTTCGATCGTCCGCTGTCGAGTTACCAGCTCACGCAGGAGAAGCTGGCCAACATGACCGTCGAACTCGGCAAGGGCACCCTGCTGGCGATCCATCTCGGCCGGATGAAGGACGCCGAGGGAGTGCGGCCCGAACAGATCAGCCTGGGCAAGCTCAACAACGTGCGTGAGGCACTGGCCATCGCCCGCGAATGCCGAACCCTGCTGGGCGGCAGCGGGATCACCCTGGAGTACTCGCCGCTGCGGCACGCCAACAACCTCGAATCGGTGCTGACCTACGAAGGCACCTCCGAGATGCACCTGCTGTCGATCGGTCGCGCACTCACCGGTCACGCCGCGTTCCGCTGATATGACCGCAGCTGTGGAACTCCGGCATCTCATTGCCGGGGAGTGGCATCGCGGCGGCGGCTCGGAGCTGACGAGCATCAACCCCACACGGCCCAGTGTGGTTGTCGCCGAGGGTGTCTGCGCGAGCGACGCCGACCTGGACCAGGCGGTCGCGGCTGCCCGCGGTGCGGCGCGAGCGTGGGCGGCGACCCCGATCCACCAGCGGGGAGCGATCCTGCTCGACGCCGCAGCGGTGGTCGAGCGCAATGCCGAGGACTGGGGCCTCGAGCTGGCGCTCGAAGAGGGTAAGACACGGGCGGAGGGGGTCGGCGAGGTACGGCGCGCCGCCCAGATTCTGCGCTACTACGGCAATGAGGGCGACCGATCCGCCGGCGAGATTTTCGCTTCACCGCGGACGGGTGAGCAGATCCTGGTGACCCGCAAGCCGATCGGTGTGGTCGCGGTGATCACCCCGTTCAACTTCCCGATCGCCATCCCGGCCTGGAAGATCGCCCCCGCCCTGGTGTACGGCAACACGGTCGTCTGGAAACCGGCGAGTACCGTTCCGCTGCTGGCGATCCGGCTCGCCGAGGCGCTGCAGGACGCAGGTCTACCCGCGGGCGTGCTCAACGTCGTGATCGGCGAGTCGGCGATCGGCGACCGGCTGGTCAACCATGACGGCGTGGACGCGATCACGTTCACCGGCTCCACCGGGGTGGGCAGGCGAATCGCGGCCGCAGCGGCGGCGCGGGGCGTGCCGGTGCAGGCCGAGATGGGCGGCAAGAATGCCGCCGTGGTGCTCGACGACGCCGACGTGGAGCTGGCCCTCGAGCAGGTCATGCTGGGCGCGTTTCGCTCCACCGGCCAAAAATGCACCGCCACATCACGTTTGATCGTCACCAATGGGATCGCAGACCGATTTGTGGCCGATCTGGCTGAGCGGGCGCGCGACTTGACCGTCGGCGACCCGATCGACGACACCACCCAGATGGGTCCGGTCATCAGCGGGTCGGCGCAGAAGAGCATTCAGGCGGGCGTCGACTCGGCGGTGACCCAGGGCGGCAGCGTCCTGGCCGGCGGCGTGCCCTACCGGGACGGACTGCTCGCCGACGGCTTCTTCGTGGCACCGACGATCGTCGAAGTCGCAGACGGCGCTGACATCTGGGGCGAGGAGCTATTCGGCCCGGTTGTCGCACTGCGTCGCGCCGCCGATGCCGAGGAAGCGTTCGCGTTGGCCAACGACAGCGAATTCGGCTTGTCCGCAGCGGTTTTCACCCAGGATGTGACCCGTGCACTGCAGGCCGTCGAGCTCGTCGACGTCGGTGTGCTGCACATCAATTCCGAGTCGGCGGGTGCCGACCCGCACGTCCCGTTCGGTGGCGCCAAGAAGAGCGGCCTCGGCCCCAAAGAACAGGGGCAGGCGGCCCGCGAGTTCTTCACCCACACCACCACGGTGTACCTGCGCGGCGGCGCTACAGATTGAGTGAGTACTGAGGTCGGCAATTCAGCCGATACCTGACCCGTCAGTACTCACTCAACGGCTGGTGCCCTACGGCTCGACGGTCACCTTGATGGCCTCACCGCTCTTGACGATGCCGAATGCGTCAAGCACGTCGTCGAGGGCGATATGGCAGGTGATCAGGTCCTTGACGGGCACCTGACCGGTGGAGATGTATTCGAGTGCGCGCTTGTTGTGTTCCGGGGCGGACCCGTTGGCGCCGTGGATGTGCAGCTGGCGGTAGTGCACGACGTTGGAATCGCAGGTGATCGTCGGGTTGGTCTTGGGCAGGCCACCGAAGAATGAGATGCGGCCGTTGCGTGCGGCTATCGCGATGGCCTGCTCCTGGGTGATGTTGGCCGCCGTGGCGGTGATGACGACGTCGGCACCGCGTCCGCCGGTCAGTTCCATCACCTTCTCGACGACGTCGACCTCGGCGGCATTGATGACCTCGTCGGGGTGCACGGCGTCGGCCGACATCTTCAGGCGGCTGTCGTTGACGTCGACCAGATAGACCGGCCCGCAGTTGTGCACACCGCGGGCGATGCGGATGTGCATACACCCGATCGGGCCGGCGCCGAACACGACGACGGTGTCGCCCTCTTCGATGCCGAGCAGTTCCTGGGCGTTGATGGCGCACGCGAACGGTTCAGCGGCCGACGCCTCGTCGAAGCCGACGTTGTCGGGAATCCGGTTGAGTCCGTCGACCTTGAGCACCTGGCTGGGCACGATCATGTACTCGGCGAATCCGCCGTCGTACTGGTAGCCGACCGACGTCTGGTTCTGGCATACCGCCATCCAGCCCTTGCGGCATTCGTAGCACTCGCCGCAGGGCACCGCGGCGATCACCTGAACACGATCGCCTGCCTTCCAGTCGCTGCCGTACGTCGCGTTGACCTTGGCTCCGACCTCGACGATCTCGCCGGCGACCTCGTGACCGATGGTCCGCGGCGGAGTCAGGTTCTGGTGACCGTTGTGCAAGATCTTGACGTCGGTGCCGCACGTCGAGCAGTTGCGCACCCGGATCTTGACCTCGTCGGGACCGCACTGGGGTTCGGGCACGTCTTCGAGGCGGACATCCTCCGGCGCGTAGAAACGCAGGGCTTTCATCGTGGTCGTCCTTCCGCTGGTCGAGTGCGTCACACAGCACTCTAACCCAGTACGGGCATAAAACCACTACTATTTTTGCCCATTTATGCCCGTTTGCTTGCCACGGTGCCCATTTGTGGGTTTTACTGGTGAAACGATGTGACTCGCATCACGGGACCCCAGATCGGAGGCCATCAGTGACAACCACCGAAGCCAAGCCACGGACCGGCGCGCGTGTGCACGTGCAGAAGCTGGGCACGTCGCTGTCGAACATGGTTATGCCCAATATCGGCGCGTTCATCGCCTGGGGTCTGATCACCGCGCTGTTCATCAAGGCGGGCTGGCTCACCGGCCTGTTCGAGGGACTGCGCAGCCCGGACGGCTGGGTGGCCAAGATCGGCGGCTGGGGTGACTTCGCCCACGGCGGCATCGTCGCGCCGATGATCACCTACCTGCTGCCGATCCTCATCGGCGCCACCGGCGGCCGGATGATCTACGGGATCCGCGGCGGCGTGGTGGGCGCCATCGCCACCATGGGCGTCATCGCCGGTTCGGACATCCCGATGTTCCTCGGCGCGATGATCATGGGCCCACTCGGCGGCTGGGTGATCAAGAAGATCGACGCGCTGTGGGACGGCAAGATTCGTCCGGGCTTCGAGATGCTCATCGACAACTTCTCGGCGGGCATCATCGGGCTGATCCTGGCGGTCTTCGGCTTCTTCGGGATCGGCCCCATCGTGACGGCATTCTCCAAGGGCGCTGGGCATGTCGTCGATTTCCTGGTGGCCCACAACCTGCTGCCGTTGACCTCGATCTTCATCGAGCCCGCCAAGGTACTGTTCCTCAACAACGCCATCAACCACGGCGTGCTCACCCCGCTGGGCACCACTCAGGCGCTGGAGACCGGCAAGTCGGTGCTCTTCCTCCTCGAGGCGAACCCGGGACCCGGTCTGGGAATCCTGTTGGCCTACATGGCCTTCGGGCGGGGTGCCGCGCGGGCATCGGCTCCGGGCGCTGCGATCATCCAGTTCTTCGGCGGGATCCACGAGATCTACTTCCCGTACGTCCTGATGAAACCCAAGCTGATCGTCGCCACGATTCTCGGCGGCATGACGGGCATCTTCATAAACGTGCTGTTCGGTTCCGGCCTGCGCGCACCCGCCGCCCCGGGCTCGATCATCGCCGTCTACGCCCAAACCGCCAGCGGTAGCTTCCTCGGTGTCACGCTGTCGGTATTCGGCGCCGCCGCAGTCTCATTCGCGGTGGCCGCCCTGCTGCTCAAGACCGACCGCTCGGATGACGACGGCGACCTGGGGGGAGCCACCGCCGACATGGAGGCGCTCAAGGGCAAGAAGTCGAGCGTGTCTGCCGCCCTGCTGGGTTCAGCGGGCAGCGCCCCGATCACCACGATCGTGTTCGCCTGCGACGCCGGCATGGGCTCATCGGCCATGGGCGCGTCGGTGCTGCGCAAAAAGGTCCAGGCCGCGGGATTCTCCGACGTGAAGGTCACCAACGCGTCGATCGCCAATCTCACCGACAGCTACGGCCTGGTGGTGACCCACCAGGACCTGACGGCGCGTGCCAAGCAGAAAACCCCGTCGGCCGTGCATGTTTCGGTGGACAACTTCATGAACGCGCCACAGTACGACGAGATCGTGGAACTGCTCGGCCACGCCGGCAACGGCACCGAGCCCGCCGTGGTCGAGCCGTCCGGTGACTCACCGCCCGAGGATGTGCTGAGCATGGAAGCCATCGTGCTGGCCGGGACAGCGACCACCCGCGATGGTGCGATCGGCGAGGCGGGACGGCTGTTGGTCGCCTCAGGCGCAGTCAAACCGGCCTATGTCGAGGCGATGTACGAACGCGAAGCCTCGGTGTCGACCTACATGGGCAACGGCCTGGCCATTCCGCACGGCACCAACGACGCCAAATCCGCGATCAAGCGGTCCGGTATCTCGTTCGTGCGCTATGCCGAACCGATCGACTGGAACGGTAAGCCGGCCGAGTTCGTAGTCGGCATTGCTGGTGCCGGCAAGGACCATATGGACCTGCTGACCAGGATCGCCGGGGTATTCCTCAGCAAGGACGAGGTGGCGCGGCTGCGCGCGGCCCAGACACCCGAAGAGGTCCGGGAGGTACTCGCCGGCCCCGGCAAGTGAGAATGTCGAGGTGGACTCCGAAACCCGCCAAAGCCGCATCGTCGAATTCGCCCGCACCCGGGGTCGCGTCGAGGTGGCCTCGCTCGCCGAAGAACTCGACGTCGCCACGGAGACGATCCGGCGCGACCTGAAGGTGCTGGCCGGCCGGCGACTGATCAAGCGGGTGCACGGTGGGGCGATTCCGTTGGAGACGGTGGCCTTCGAGTCGACCGTTGAGTACCGCAGCCAGGCCGACCTGGCCGAGAAACACCGCATCGCCGCCGCCGCGGCCGAGTTGCTGCACGGGGCCGAAACGGTCTATCTGGACGAGGGTTTCACGCCACGGCTGATCGCCGAACGATTCGCCGAGCGGGACCTGACCATCGTCACCTCGTCGCTGTTGGTGGCCGAGGTGCTGGCGCACAGCCAAACGGTCACGGTGCTGCTTCTGGGCGGCCGGCTACGCGGGCGAACCCTGGCCACCGTCGACCACTGGGCCACCGACATGCTGGGCAGCCTGGTGCTCGATGTCTCATACCTTGGCACGAACGGTATTTCGATCGAGCATGGCCTGACGACACCCGATCCCGCGGTGGCGGCGGTGAAGCACACGGCGGTCAAGGTGGCCCGCCGCAGCATCCTCGTCGCGGCCCATTCGAAGTTTGGCGCGAACAGCTTCTGCCGGTTCGCCGAGGTGTCGGATTTCGAATCGATCGTGACCGGAACCGAGCTGTCAGCGGCCGAGGCGGGCCGGTACGAGGCGTCGGGACCGTCGGTCACGCGGGCCTAGGGTCCGCGTGCGGGGCCCGGCTGCTCGGCCTTCAGTGAACGCCCTCCATCAGGCGGCTGATGCGAGGAGCCACCACCCACACCACCACACCGACGAGGATCGCGACCAGCCCCAGGATGCCGAAGTAGGCCACCTCGTGCTCGGCGTCGTAGTACTTCGCGAGAACACCTGACATCGACGTTCCCAGGCCGACCGAGAAGAAGTACAGCGCCATCATCTGGGCCCGGAAGGCATTGGGCGCCAACTGAGTTGTCACCGACAGCCCGATGGGAGACAGCATCAGCTCCGAGACGGCGAACACCGCCATGATGGCGACGACGAGCAGTGCAGGCACACTGCGCCCGCTCGTGGCGGCCATCGGCAGGAACAGCAGGAACGCCGCGCCCATCCCGATGACGCCGTAGGCGAACTTGCGCGGTGTGGTCGGTGCGCGCCGGCCCAGCTTGGTCCACATCAGCGCGAACAGCGGGGACAGCAGGATGATCCAGACCGGCTCGATCGAGCCGATCCAGTTCGACGGCGCCGTCCAGCCGAAGATCGACCAGTTCATCCGCTCGTCGGAGTACACCGCCAGGACGGTGAAGATCTGCTGGAACAGCGACCAGAACACCGCGTTGGCGATGAACAGCGGGATGAACGCCCGTACCCGGGTGCGCTCGAGTGCATCGACCCGCGGGCTGTTCAGCATCAACGCGAAGTAGGCGATCGACGCCACAACGATGATGCCGGTGGTGACCTGGGACAGGTTGGCCAAGGTGATCACACCGACGGCGAACGCGACGACGACCACCGCGAGCACCACCCCGACCGCGGCGGCGGTGCGCACGAAATCTTTGCGCGACAACGGATGTGGCACGGTCCTGCCGTGCTCGCCCAGGTTTCGCCGGAACGCGACATACTGGGCTAGCCCGAGCGCCATCCCGATCGCGGCAGCACCGAACCCGTAGTGGAAGCCGAGATTCGTCTGCAGCAGGCCGGTGATCAGCGGACCGATGAAGGCGCCCAGATTAATCCCCAGATAGAACAGGGTGAACCCGCCGTCGCGGCGCGGATCGCCTTCGTCGTACAGCGTGCCCAGCAGCGAGGACGCGTTGGCCTTCAACGCCCCCGATCCCAGGGCGATCAGCACCAGGCCCACGGCGACCCCGGTCAGCCCGGGCAAGATCGCCAGGGCGATGTGACCGCACATGACGACCACCCCGCCGTAGAAGACGGTGCGTTCCATGCCGAGGACGCGGTCGGCGATCCAGCCGCCCAGCACCGTCGAGAGGTAGACCAGGCCGCCGTAGGCGCCGACGATGCCAGTGGCGGTCGCTTTCGGCAGCCCCAGGCCGCCCTCGGTCACCGAGTAGTACAGGTAGTAACCGAGGATGGTGAGCATCCCGTAGAACGAGAAGCGCTCCCACAGTTCGACACCGAACAGGTTCGCCAGACCGATGGGATGCCCGAAGAGGGTGCGAGGCGCGGGGTTTCCGGCCCGCTCTGCGAGTTCAGCCATGCGGACAACCATGCCACGCCGACACCGCCGATAAACTCCGGTCGTGAAAGTCCTCGCCATCCATCTCGCCCCCGGCACTCGGCTTCCGGTCAAGTCCGTCGACGCGGTGGCCGCCGAGGCCGGCAAGGGTCTGGTCGGCGACCGCTACCACGGCACACGGAACCGGCAGGTCACCATCCAGTCCCAGGAGTTCCTCGACCAGGCGGCGGCCGATCTCGGTTACGCGTTCGACCCTGGTGCCACCCGGCGCAACATCACCGTGGATACCGGCGAGATCCCCACCCGGCCCGGTACCCGGCTGCGGATCGGCGACACCGAACTGGAGGTGGTCCGGGTGGCGGCACCGTGCCGGCTACTCGACGACAGCGTCGGCCCGGGGGCGGCGGCGGCGTTACGACGCCGGGCCGGCTCGGCGTGCCGGGTGCTGACCTCCGGGACGATCCGCGTCGGAGATGCCGTCGAGATCAGCGCAGCGAGTACCGAATCGGAAGGTGCTTGACGCCGCCGACAAAAGTGCTGGCGGCGATTTGAGCTTCCCCGGCCAGCTCGATGGACTCGATCCGCGGGATAAGTTCGGAGAAGAAGCTGTTCATCTCCATACGGGCCAGCGAGGCGCCCAGGCAGAAGTGCACGCCATAGCCGAACGACAGATGCTTGTTCGGGTCGCGGCCCACATCGAATCGCATCGGGTCGACGAATACGTCCTCGTCCCGGTTGGCCGAAACATAGGACAGCAGAACCGATTCCCCCTTGGCGATCGGCACGCCACGAATCTCGGTGTCGGCCTGTGCGGTCCGCATGAACTCACGCACCGGCGTCGCGCAACGGATCATCTCCTCGACCGCGGTGCCCATCAGGCTGGGATCGGCTTTGAGCCGCGCCAATTCGCCGGGGTTGCGCAGGAGCTCGAGGAGCCCGGCGGCGATGCCCGCGCTGGTGGTGTCATGCCCGGCGCTGGCCACGATCACGTAGTAGGACAGCGTGTCCATGTCCGACAGCGGCGCGCCGTTGATCGTCGCGTTGGCGACCGCCGAGGCGAGGTCCTCGGTCGGAGTTTCACGGCGCGAGGCAGTAAGTGCGGCGAAGTAGGCGAAGAAGTCCATCAGGGTGGCCAGCAGTGCCTCCTGGTCGATGTCGCGCTGAAACTCCGAGTCCTCGCTGCCGAACAGTTCCTGGGTGAGCTTGAGCATGCGAGGGAAGTCCGACTCGGGAAGGCCGAGCAGCGTCAGGATGACGTACAGCGGGTAGTTGACCGCGATCTCCTGGGCGAAGTCGAGTTCCGGCCCCTTCTCGACCATGAGGTCGACGTACCGCTTGGCCAGCTCGTCGCAGCGCGCCTTCAACACCCGCAGCGCCGACGGCTTGAACCAGTCGGCGCCGATCTTGCGCAGATCGCGGTGATGCGGATCGTCGATGTGGATCAGCGTGGCCAGCCCGGCGCCCGCCGCACGGTCCGCCCGCATCTGCGCATCCAGCGCCGCAGGCAGCAACACCGCCCGCGGGTCGTTAGTGAACAGGTCATTTTGGCGTTCGATGTCCATGATGTCGGCGTGCTTGGTGATCCCCCAGAACGGGTCGAAGCCGTCGACGTCCACCCAGGACACCGGGGCCTGGGCACGCAGATGAGTCAGCGCCTCGTGCAGCTGCTTCTCGTCGGTGTAGGACGTCGGGTCGGCCAGCACGCGCCCGGCCGGGTCCATGATCCGTGTGGTCATCTGTTGTTGCTCCTCGCCGGGCGGTGATCGGATGTAATCTAGAACGAACTCGTTCCAGATTATGACCGGGACCACAAATGGTCAAGGATGGACCCATGGCAGTCGACGGCCGCACCTACGGCGGGCTCACCGCGCAGCAGCGCTCGCAGGAGCGCCGCAAACGGCTGCTCGACGCCGCACGCACGCTGGTCGCCGAGGTCGGCGTCGCCCCGCTGACCGTCGACCTGGTCTGCCAGCGGGCCGCCCTGAGCAAGCGCTACTTCTACAAGGAATTCGCGACCAAGGACGATCTGCTCGACGCCTACGCCGACGATCTGTACACCAGGATCCACGCCGGCGCGGCCGAGGTGGTGCGCACGGCCCCGATGGACGAGCGGGTGAACCGCTCGGTTCGCCTCACACTGCGACTGCTGGCCTCCAGTCCCTCAGATGCACGCCTCTACATGGAGTCACCCGGATTTCCCCGGCTGCGGGCACGCCAACAGCGCGCGGTCCGAGAGATCACCGATCTGATGGCGGCGCAGGGCTTGCCGATGACGGGCAAGCCGAAGCCCTCGGTGGACCGGGTGCTGGCGACACGGGCATTGGTCACCGCCACCACCGAGCTCATCACCGGCTGGCTGCAGGGCGACATCGACACCGACGAGGACACCTTGGTCGCCACGATCACCGCCGTCTCGCTCGGTGCGGCGACCAACATCTGAGAGCTACTTCCCGAGCCCCTTGACCATGAACCTGCCGACGGTTTCCACCGCACGGCGCCGGCTCATCAGGCGGGTGTTGATGAGCGTGAACACGTGGTTGGCCCGGCCCGGGGTCACCATATGCTTGCGCCCGATGGCCGAAAGTATCTCTGCTGCACAGTCATCGCGATCGGCGATCTGCCACTTCGGGTACTTCGACAGCGCGTCGCCCTGGGTGTTCATCAGGCCCGCCGATACCACGAGGACCTCTACCCCGGTGTTGCGTAACTCGAACCAGAGCGCCTCGCCGAAGGCGATCTGGAAGGCCTTGTTACCGGCGTAGGCCCCGGTGTACGGCGTAGGCGTCAGCCCGGCGGCCGAGGACACGATGACCACCGCACCCGTTCCCCGAGTGACCATCAGGTTCGCAAGCGGGTGAATGAGATTCACGTAGGCCCGGGCGTTGATGTCGATCATCGCGTTGTGCACATCGAGATCCATGTCGAGGATCTTCGGAGTGTCCTTGGGGGTGAACATGTGGTTGCAGATCAGCACATCGACGTCGATATCGCTGAGCGCGTTCAGGATTCGCGGGTAGGATGCGAGTTCGGCGAGGTCCGCGGCGATCGGCCGCACCTCGATGCCGTATGCCTGACGCAGTTCGGCGGCCCTGGCCAGAAGATCCTCGTCTAGGACGTCGACCAGAACCACATTGATCCTGCGCTGGGACAGTTGACGGGCAAGCGCGTAACCCAGCCCCTCGCTGCGGGCGCTACCGGTGACCAACGCCCATGATCCGGCGAAGCGGTCGAGCGGATGTCCAGATGTCATGAGAGTCCCACTGCCTCAGAGTTTTTCGCCGGACTGGGTCAACACGAGATCCACCGCCTCGTCCAACGCTCCGGTCATCGCGCCGTAACCACCCGGTGTCGAGCGGGCATGCAGCAATGCTCCGGAGAAGACCATGTGCAGCGTCGCGGCGATCACGGGCGGATGGCCTGGCCCCAGTGAGGCGTTGATCCGCCGACCGACTTCACCGGCGATCTTCATTCGGACCGCCGCGACCGCGGGGTCGTCGGCGATGATCGCGATGGTGCAGGCGTCGGCCAGATAGGGCCGGTCGGCCATCAGCAGCAGCAGGCTGCGCAGCTGCGCCTTGACCCGGGTCGCGGCGCTGTCGTTGACGTCGGTGAACGTCGGGGCGTCGAGCAGCAACCGCAGGTACACCTCGGCGACCAACGCCTCCTTGGACGGAAAGTAGGTGTAGGCGGTCGTCGGTGAGACACCGGCCCGAGCCGCCACCGAGCGCACCGTCAGATCGCTGTAGGGGACTTCGGTCAGCTCCTGGACCGTCGCATCGAGCACCTTGCGGATACTTTGTTCAGACCGCAGGTTCTTGCGTCGACGGACCGGCGGGTCGACAACCTCGGCGGACGTTTTTCCGGACACCTGTTCAGATTAAGCAGTGGGCGGCCGCTTGGCAAGAACAGGCTGGGCGGACCGATCGGCGGCCGCGACGACCGCATCGGTGATCACCCGCACCAAGTGGCTGTCCAGCTTCCAGCACTGCCAGAACAGCGGGATGTCGAGGTGCTCGTCGCTGATCCGGACGAATGAGCCCGCCGCAAGGTCGGGTGCGGCCAGCATCTCCGGAAACATCCCCCACCCGAGGCCCGCGCGAACCGCGGCGCCGAATCCCTCCGCAGTCGGAACGTAGTGCGTCGGCCGGTCGATATCCCGACGGAAAGCCTTGCGAATCAACATGTCCTGTAGGGCATCGTCACGATTCCACGCCATCGACGGGGCGCCGGCCACGGCCCGGGCGGTGAATCCGCCGGGTAGGTAACCCTCGACGTAGCCGGGGCTGGCCACCGGCACGTACCGCATCACTCCCAGCGGCCGCACGCGACAGCCGGCCACCGGAGTCCGCTCGGTGGTGACCGCACCCATCACCGTTCCCTCCCGCAGCAGGCGCGCCGAGAGGTCCTGGTCCTCGATCCGGACGTCCAGGAGCACCTCCGGCAGTGCCTGGAACACCGCGGTGAACCAGGTCGACATCGAGTCGGCGTTCACGGCGATCGACACCCGGGCCACCTGACCGTCGGCGCCCGTCTCCCGCAGGGCCTCGGACTCGAGCAACGCCATCTGGGCGGCCAGGCGGAGCAGCGGCACGCCGGCCTCGGTTGCCGCACAGGGCTTCCGGCGCACCACCAGAACCTGGCCGACGCGCTGCTCCAGAGCTTTGATCCGCTGACTCACCGCCGACGGGGTGACGTGCAGCCGGTTGGCGGCCGCGTCGAAGCTGCCCAGTTCGACCACCGCGGCGAAAGCCACCAGTTGGTCGCCGTCGATCGCCACATTAGTAATTCTAACTCTGATGAAGAATCTTTAGGTGGACTTCACCAGTGGGCGTCCCTAGCGTCGAGGACGTGACCTCACCCCTGCTCATCGGTTTCGTGACCGCCATGACTCTGATCGCGGCCATCGGCGCACAGAATGCGTTCGTGCTGCGACAGGGCATTCGGGGGGAACACGTTCTGGCAGTGGTCAGCGTCTGTGCCATCTCCGACCTGCTGCTCATCACAGCCGGCATCGCCGGCGTCGGTGCCCTCATCACCGCCCATCCGCAAACCGTCACGATCGCCAAGTTCGGCGGCGCGGCGTTCCTGTTCGGCTACGGGGCACTGGCCGTCCGTCGTGCCCTGCGCCCGTCGACGATGACTGCAACCCCCGACGGGCCGGCCCGGCTGATCTCGGTGCTCCTGACCTGCCTCGCCCTGACCTTCCTCAACCCGCACGTATATCTCGACACCGTCGTGCTGCTGGGCACGATCGCTAACGAGCACGCGCAGGGCCGATGGCTGTTCGGCGTCGGTGCGGCCAGCGCGAGCCTGGTGTGGTTCACCACCCTGGGGTTCGGAGCACGCCGGTTGGCCGGACTGTTCGCCACCCCGGTCACCTGGCGGATCCTCGACGGCGTGATCGCGGCGACCATGATCGGACTGGGTATCTCCCTGGTCGTCACCTGATCGAGTCACCATCGACCCACTTGAGTCCGGTCCGACCCTGCATTTGAGCTAATGTCGCGCCGTGGGCACGCACTTGAGCAGGCGTGGATTCCTGGGAGTCGCCGGAGCGGCCGGATTGCTGTTCGCCACGGCATGTTCGACGAACGGCTCCGGGGGCTCCACTCCCAAATCGGTCACCGTCAAACACATCTTCGGCGAGACCACCTTGACGGCGCCGCCCAAACGGGTGGTCAGCGCCGGGTTCACCGAGGCCGACGACCTGCTGGCCGTCGGCGTCGTCCCGATCGCCGTCACCAACTGGTTCGGGGATCAGCCCTTCGGCGTATGGCCCTGGGCCGCGCCCAAACTCGGCGGCGCACAACCCGTTGTACTCAACCTGGACAACGGGATTCAGGTTGATGCGATCGCCAAACTCAAACCCGACCTCATCGTCGCCATCAACGCCGGACTCGATGCGGACACCTACCAGAAGCTCACCGCCATCGCACCCACCATCGCCCAATCCGGCGGCGACGCCTTCTTCGAACCCTGGAAAGACCAGGCCACCGCCGTCGGCACCGCAGTGTTCCAACCCGACAAGATGAAGCAGGTGATCGCGGGCGTCGACACCAGGTTCGCCGACGTGGCCAAGAGCAATCCCGGCTTCAAAGACAAGAAGGCACTGCTGCTGGCCGGCAGCTTCTACGGCGGCACCCTCACCGCGACCCTGCCCGGGTGGCGCACCGAATTCCTGACCGAAATGGGCTTCCAGATTCCCGACGGCCTCGGCGCGTTCGCCGTCGACGACCACCGCGCCGCAATCCCGCGCGACAAACTGGGCGAGGCCCTCGACGGCGCCGACGTACTCATCTGGTCCACCGAAAGTGACGCCGACCAGGCCGCACTGCTGGCCGATCCCGGCGTCGCCGCACTGGGCGCAACCAGGAAGAACCGCAACGTGTTCACCGGCAAAGACCTGGCCGGGGCGATCGCCTTCGCCTCGCCGCTGTCCTATCCCGTGGTGGCCGACCAGTTGCCGCCGCTGCTCTCGCGCGCGCTCGGCTGAGCGAAGCATGCTTGGATAACACCCGTGACAAGCAGCCAGACCGACGCCGCACGACAGGACGCACCCATCCCGGGTTTCGCACAGGTCGGCTCTCGCTACTATCCGGTCCTCGTCGCCGTCTTCACCGCCCTGGTGATCATCTCCAACGTGACCGCGACCAAAGGTGTGGCGTTCGGGCCGATCATCACCGACGGCGGATTCATCGTGTTCCCGCTGACCTACGTGATCGGCGACGTGCTCTCCGAGGTCTACGGCTTCAAGGCCGCCCGGCGCGCCATCATCCTGGGCTTCGCGATGAACGGCCTGGCCGCTCTGGCCTTCTGGGTCACGATCTACCTGCCTGCCGCCGACTTCTACACCAATCAAGAACATTTCGAGAACGTCGTGCACGCCTACACCCAATTGATCGTCGCCGGACTGGCCGGATTCATCGTCGGGCAGACCATCAACGCCTGGACCGTTGTCAAGATCAAGGAACGCACCAAGGAGAAACACCTCTGGGCGCGGCTGGTGGGCTCGACCTTCGCCGGCCAACTCGGCGACACCCTGGTGTTCTGCAGCATCGCCGCCGGAGCCATCGGCATCACCAGCTTCGGCGATTTCGCCACCTACACCGCGCTGGGCTGGATCTACAAGACCGCCGTCGAGGTGGTCATGCTGCCGGTCACCTATCGCGTCATCGCCTACATCAAGCGACACGAACCCACCTACACCGCCATGGTGTGACGGCCGCGATAAATATGGGCAATCTGGCAGCTCTGAGTCTTTGGTAAGGCAGCTCTGGCAGTGCTCCAAAACCCGCGAACCCCAACCGAAGACGGATCTACCGTCGGCGAATGAGTGTGACGACAGATCTGATGGTGTCCAACACGATCCGTGACTACGGCGATCACGCACTGCTGCTGGAATGCCAGTCCACCGACGAGGTGCTGACGTTGACCGCAGCACTGAACCGCGCGCAGATCACCGGTGTGCTCGACATCGTGCCCGGTGCCCGCACCGTGCTGGTCAAGCTCGCCGGGCCGCGCCACCAGAGCACCGCGCGGCAGCACCTGAGCAGGCTCGCCATCGACGAGTCCGGCGAGTCCGCTGGGCGGGACGGCCACATCGACGTAGTGATCGACGTCGTCTACGACGGCGCCGACCTTGTCGACGTCGCCCGTCACACCGGCCTGGACATCGCCGGTGTCATCGAGGCGCACACCGCGACACCCTGGCGGGTCGGATTCGGGGGATTCGCACCAGGTTTCGCCTATCTGATCGACGGTGACGCACGGCTGAACGTGCCGCGGCGCAGCGAGCCACGCACGAAAGTCCCCGCCGGATCAGTCGGTCTGGCAGGAGAATTCAGCGGCGTCTATCCCCGCCAGTCGCCCGGCGGGTGGCAGCTGATCGGCCGTACCGAAGCGGTGCTGTGGGACATCAACCGGCCCCAGCCGGCACTGCTGCTGCCCGGCATGCGGGTGCAGTTCCGGGCGGTGTGAGGAGGCGATGTGATCACCCTGGAGATTCTGCGCACCGGTCCGCTGGCCCTCGTCGAAGACCTCGGCCGCCCCGGGCTCGCACACATGGGAGTCACCCGATCCGGAGCCGCCGACCGGCGGGCACACAAACTGGCCAACCGGCTGGTCGCCAACCCCGACGACTGGGCCACCGTCGAGGTGATGCTGGGCGGATTCTCGGCCCGCGTCCGCGGCGGCGACCTCGACATCGCGGTGACAGGTGCCGACACCGATCCCGCGGTGAGCGGAGTCCCGTTCGGCACCAACAGCATTCATCACGTCCGCGACGGTGAGGTGATCTCGCTGAGCGCGCCGCACGCCGGCGTACGGTCCTACCTCGCGGTGCGTGGCGGGATCACCGTCGACCCGGTACTGGGCTCACGCAGCTACGACATGTTGTCGGCGATCGGGCCCCGGCCGCTGCAGGTCGGTGACATCCTGCCCGTCGGGCCGCACACCGATGACTATCCCGAGCTCGACCAGGCGCCCGTGGCCGCCATCGCCGATGACCTGATCGAACTGCGGGTGGTCCCCGGCCCTCGCGACGACTGGTTCACCGACGCCGACGCCCTGGTGCACACCGACTGGACCGTCAGCGACCGCAGCGACCGGGTGGGCACCCGGCTGATCGGCCCGCCGCTGACCCCACGCTGGCCCGACCGGCAGCTGCCCAGCGAGGGAGCCACCCGCGGGGCCATCCAGGTGCCGCCCAACGGCCAACCGGTGATCCTGGGCCCCGACCACCCGGTGACCGGTGGCTACCCCGTGATCGGGGTGGTCACCGACGCCGACACCGACACGATGGCCCAGATCCGGCCCGGCCAGAAGGTGCGCCTGCACTGGACCCGGCCGCGTATCTCAGCGGGGATGCCCGCGGACTGGTAGAGCTGTCGGTGTGCACGCGCAGGTTCACACCGCCCGGCTGATTCACACCAGCGACCTGGACAACGACATTCGGCAGCAGGCCCACCACTTGCTGACCGAGGCATTCGGCGGATTCGCCGAGTTCACCGATTCCGACTGGGAGCATGCGCTCGGCGGCATGCACGCCGTCATCGTGCATCGCGGGGCTCTGATCGCCCACGCGGCGGTGGTCCAGCGACGCCTGCTCTATCAGGGCACCGCGCTGCGGTGTGGTTATGTCGAGGCAGTGGCCGTCCGCGAGGACTGGCGCGGGCAGGGGCTGGGCCACGCCGTCATGGACGCCATCGAACAAGTGATCCGCGGGGCCTATCAGGTCGGTGCGCTCAGCGCGAGTCCCGCCGGGGAGAAGATCTACCGGCCACGGGGCTGGCTGCAGTGGCAGGGGGCCACGTCGGTGCTGACGCCGACCGGACCGATCCGCACGCCCGACGACGACGGGTCGATCTTCGTCCTGCCGGTCGAGCTGAACATGGACCCGAATGCCGAACTCGCCTGCGATTGGCGCGACGGCGACGTGTGGTGACGCCAGCTCCATAGTGCGGTATATATATCGTCGGCTGACGAATTCCGGCTGGATCGCGATAGACCCTGAGTTTGGGTCCTGACAGTGATTGCACAACAGCATGTTTCGTACGATTGCCGCCGCAAACTGCCGGTTCGACGCGTTCGAGAGACGGATCAGGGGCTTCCGCAGCAGCGCCGTGTTGCTGGCAAGTCGCTGTGAAACCGCAGGCGGGGCCGCTATTGCAGCTATATAACGCCCGTGATATAGATTCCTGGTGGGTATCCAGCTAACCGACAGCGATGTCAGCGAATGCGTCGGTGAGCTTCTGGATCACGCCATCGATCTCACCGCCCGATTCCTCGCCGACCGCGCCGAATTGAGCACCACTGCGGCGTACACCTTGAACCGGACCGACCGCGAGGGCCCGATCAGGCTGACCACCCTGGCCGCCCGTGAAGGAATCAGCCAGCCCTCGATGACCCAACTCATCCAGCGACTCGAACGCGCCGGACTGGTGACCAGGCTGCCCGACCCCGGCGACGGCCGGGCCGCCCTGATCGACATCACCGACGCCGGAAGGACATTGCTCGACCAGCGACGTCGCCAGCGCCGGCAGCGGTTGACCACGTTGCTTGCCACCCTGACCCCCGAGGAGCAGTGCACGCTGTGGCATTCGGCCCAGGTGGTACTGCCCATCATCCACAAGCTCGCCGCCAGCGCCGACAGCGCGGCGAACGACTGCGCGGGACCCACGATGGAGACCGAGTAGGTCCGACGGCCGACTCTCTAGCAGAAGGTATCGAAAGGTGTTGAGATGAAGGCGGTTCCGGTGGTCCGCGGCCTGAAGAAGTTGTGGATTCCGCTGGTGTTGATCGTGGTGCTGGCGGTCTCGGGGCTTGTCGTGTCCCGACTGCACAAGATGTTCGCATCCCAGAATCTCAACGCCAGCGCGGGTGCGGGGATCGAGATCGTCCAGTTCAACCCCAAGGTGCTGGTTTACGACGTCTACGGCACGCCGGGAACCACCGCCCAGATCAGCTACTTCGATCCGGAGGCCAACGTGCACACGGTCAGCGTTCCACTACCGTGGTCGGTCACCCTGTCGACCACCCTTCCCGCCGTCAGCGCCAGCCTGATGGCACAGACCGACGGTGATCAGATCGGATGCAGAGTGACAGTCAATGGTGTTGTCCGCGAGGAGAAATCAGCCGATGGTGTCAATGCCCAGACCTACTGCCTGGTGAAGTCCGCATGACCCACACCATCGCCACCGAACCCGGCGCGAACCAGAAGCGCCCGGCGCTGCCGCACCTGATCCGCATCCTCGCGGTGCCGATCATCCTCTTCTGGATCGCCGCCGCCGTCGCCGTCAACATGCTCGCACCCGCGCTGGAAGTCGTCGGTGAGATGCACGCGGCGCCGATGGCTCCCTACGACGCCCCATCGATGATCGCGATGAAGAAGATGGGTGCCGACTTCCAGGAGTTCAACTCCAACGCCACGATCATGGTCGTGATCGAGGGCCAGCAGCCGCTGGGCCCCGAGGCGCATGCCTACTACGACGAGATCATTCGCAAGCTGCGCGAGGATCCCGGACACATCCAGCACATCCAGGATTTCTGGGGCGACACCCTGACGGCGGCGGGTGCCCAGAGCGCCGACGGCAAGGCGGCCTACGTGATGCTGAACCTCGCCGGCGAGCAGGGTCAGACCCTGGCCAACGAGGGCGTCCAAGCCGTGCGCGACGTCATCGCGGGCACGAAGGCGCCCCCCGGGGTGCAGGCCTATGTGGCGGGCCCGGCCGCATTGACCCACGACACCCACGTCATCGGCAACGCCAGTCTCGCCGAGATCACCTTGATCACGCTGATCGCGATCGCGGTCATGCTCCTGGTGGTCTACCGCTCAATCCGGACCACGCTGATCCAGTTGTTCCTGACATTCCTCGCGCTGCTGACTGCACGCGGTGTGGTCTCTGTGCTCGCCTACAACAACGCCTTCGGGCTGACGACCTTCGCCGGGAACATCCTGACGATGCTCGCCATCGCGGCGGCCACCGACTACGGCATCTTCATCTTCGGCCGATACCGCGAAGACCGCGGGATGGGCCTGGACCGCGACGACTCCTATTACGCCACGTTCAAATCCGTCGCACCCGTCATCGTCGGATCCGGCTTGACCATCGCGGGAGCGACCTACTGTCTGAGCTTCGCCCGGCTGCCGTACTTCACCACCATGGGAGCTCCGGTGGCGATCGGCATGCTCGTGGTCGTGGCGATCTCCGTCACGCTCGGCCCCGCCGTGCTCTACCTGGGCAGCCGGGTGGGGCTCTATGAGTCGAAAAGGCCGCCGCAGAGCCGGTTCTGGCGCCGGGTCGGCACCGCGGTGGTGCGCTGGCCCGCACCGATCTTCGTCGCCAGCCTACTGGTGGTGCTGCTCGGCCTGGTTGCGATCCCGGGTTACAAGCCGGCCTACAACGACCGCTACTACATGCCCACGGACGCGCCGGTCAACATCGGATTCGCCGCGGCCGACCGGCATTTCACCCAGGCCCGGATGAACCCCGACATCATGATGATCCAGGCCGATCACGACATGCGTAATCCCGCGGACATGCTGGTGCTCAACAAGATCGCCAGCAACGTCATGCATACCGACGGCATCGCGATGGTGCAGAGCATCACCCGGCCGCTGGGCATTCCGATCCAGCACAGCTCGATCCCGTTCCAGACCAGTGTCGCCGGCCAGACCACCAACATGAACCTGCCGTTCCAGCAGGATCAACTGGCCAACCAGCTCAAGACCGTCGACGCGATGAACACCTCTCTCGACATCCTGGAGAAGCAGTACCAGTTGTCGCTCAAGCAGACTCAGCTCACCCAGGACTCGGCGGCCAAGTCGGCAGACCTGCTGGAGACCACCAAGGCGCTTCGGGACAACATCGCCAACTTCGACGACCAGTTCAGGCCGCTGCGCAACTATTTCTACTGGGAACCGCACTGCTTCGACATCCCGCTCTGTTCGGCGACGAAATCCCTGTTCGATTCCCTGGACGGCATCGACGAGGTGACCGACAAAACTCAAGCGGTGCAGGGCAATACCGACCAGCTGGCCAGCCTCGCGCCGCAGCTGACCGCCCTACTGCCCCAGACGATTGCGTCGATGAAGGTCAGCCGGGACCTCGCGCTGGCGTCGTACAACAATCAGAAGGCACTGCTCGACCAGATGCAGGCCAGTAATGACACCGCGCTGGCCATGGGCTCGAGCTTCGACCAGGCGAAGAACGACGACCTGTTCTTCCTGCCGCCGGAAGCCTTCCAGAATCCGGACTTTCAGCGCGGTTTGAAGATGTTCATGTCGCCGGACGGCAAGTCCACCCGAATGTTCATCACCCACGAAGGCGATCCCGCGACCGTGGACGGCATCGCCAGAGTCGACGCCGAGCGCAAGGCCGCCCAGGAGGCGCTCAAGATGTCGTCGCTGTCGAACGCCAAGGTCTATCTCGGCGGAGTCGCGGCGACCTACAAGGACATGTCCGACGGCGCGCGGTATGACCTGCTGATCGCGGTGGTGTCGTCGTTGACGCTGATCTTCATGATCATGCTGATCCTGACGCGCAGCGTGGTCGCCGCATCCGTGATCGTCGGCACCGCGGGCAGCTCGATCGCCGCGTCCTTCGGTATCTCGGTGCTGATCTGGCAGAACCTCCTCGGCATCCAGGTGCAATGGCTGGTCATGCTGATGTCGGTCATCATCCTGCTGGCGGTTGGCAGCGACTACAACCTGCTGCTGGTCTCACGGTTCAAAGACGAGATCCATGCCGGGCTCAAGACCGGCATCATCCGCTCGATGGCCGGCACCGGCGGCGTGGTGACGTCGGCCGGGCTGGTGTTCGCCGCGACGATGGCGGGGATGATGTTCAGCCAGCTGACCGTGCTGGCCCAGATGGGGTCGACGATCGCCATCGGCCTGCTGATCGACACCTTCATCGTCAGGTCACTGCTGATGCCCTCGATCGCGACCCTGCTCGGCCGCTGGTTCTGGTGGCCCCAGGTGGTCTACCCACGCGGCAACAACCACTTCCGGGCGCCGCAGACAACGCCGCCCACATCGCCGGCCAGCGACGCGGACACCGCGGAAGTGCACGCCGGGGCGTAACTACTGCCAGCGGCCGAGGATCTCGCGCGCCCGCACCGCCAGTGCGGCCTGCCAGAACGGTCCGAAGCTGATGCGTCCCACACCGAGCGGCCCGAACGTGGCCGGGTCGTCGGACTCCGGCAGCGCGATCGCGTTGATCGGCAGTGGCAGTTCGGTGGCCAGCCGGCGCAGCGTGTCGTCGTCATGCCGGCCGACCGGATAGAGGACGTCGGCACCCGCGGCGGCGGCTTCGGCGAGCCGGGCGATGGCACGCTCCACCCGATCGGAGGCATCGCCGTCCTGGCGCAGGAACAGATCGGTGCGGGCATTGACCACCACGTGGACCCCGGCCGCGTCGGCGGCAGCGCGCAATGCACCCACCAACTCGGCATGCTCCGCCGCGGACCGCAGTCGGCCGCCCTCGGAATGCACGGTGTCCTCGATGTTGAGGCCGACCGCCCCTACGCCGAGCAGGCCGTCGATCAAGCGCGCGGCCGCCAGCCCGTAACCCGATTCGATGTCGACCGAGATCGGGACGTCGACCGCCGCGGTGACCTGGGCGACGCGCGCCAACAGGTCGTCGAACGTCATACCTTCGTTGTCGGGCTTGCCGATGGAGTCCGCGACCGGGTGGCTGCCAACGGTCAGCGCGCGGAATCCGGCGTCGACGGCGAGCTTGGCCGACCAGGCATCCCAGACCGTCGGCAGAACCACGGGATTACCGGGCTGATGTAGCGCCAACAACACCTCGGCGCGGTCGGCAAGGATGGTGTGGTCGGTCATGGCAGCACTCCTTCTGTTCATCTGTGGGTTGGGTGGTGCAACACGGCGCTGTCGAGACTCTTACCGGACGTGACTTGTCTCACGTTTCCTTCAGGACGTGGCTAACATCGGGTGTCGTACTGTGATCCGTAACACCTTCAGCCTCGAGGAGGTCCGTTGTCCACCACCACCGAATTGACCGAACTGCACCATCTCATCGGCGGATTGCGGCGGTGCGTGACGTCTCTCAAGTCGAAGTACGGCGACTCCCCGGCAATGCGCCGAATAGTCAACGACGCCGAGCGAATCCTCAATGACGTCGAGCTTCTCGATATAGATGCCAATGAGCTCGAACTGAGCCAGCAAACCATTGTGGTGTCCGGCGAGAAGATCCCGATCCCGGACACTCCATACGACAGCGCCTTTTGGCGCGACGTCGATGACGAGGGTGTCGGCGGGCACAACCGTCACTGACCCGCTTTTTACCGGGTGCCGTGATCTAGGTACCCTCCGAACAGTTCATGCGAAGGGGATCACAGTAGATGAGCGCACCTGCGGGTAACCGCCCTGCGACCGGCGTCTTCTCACCGGGTCGCGCCCAGATTTCGCAGCGCACGCTGCGGACCGACAACTGGCTGAAGTCACCGATCGTCACCGACCTCGGCTTCGCCGCGTTCATCATCTACGCGACGGTGCGGGCGTTCCAGCGCGACCACTTCTTCGTGCCGCAGTACCACTACCTGACGCCGTTCTACTCACCGTGTCTGAGCAAGGCGTGTGGGGAGGCCAGTGACTTCTGGCCGCAGATCCTGCCCGACACCGGTGTGCTGTCGCTACTGCCCTATGCGTTGCTGTCGCTGCCGTTCCTGCTGCTGTTCCGGCTGACCTGCTACTACTACCGCGGCGCCTACTACCGCTCGGTGTGGCAGGCTCCGACCGCCTGCGCCGTGGCCGAGCCGCACGCGAAATACACTGGGGAGACCCGGCTTCCGCTGATCATCCAGAACACCCACCGGTACTTCTTCTATATCGCCGGCATCATCTCGATCATCAACACCTACGACGCCATCGTCGCCTTCCACTCCGACAAGACCGCCAGCGGTTTCGGATTCGGGCTGGGCAACGTCATCCTGGTGGCCAACGTCGTGCTGCTGTGGATCTACACCCTGTCCTGCCACTCCTGCCGCCACATCGCAGGCGGCCGGCTCAAGCACTTCTCCAAGCACCCGGTTCGCTACTGGGCCTGGACCCAGATCAGCAAGATCAACACCCGCCACAAGCTGTTCGCCTGGATCACCCTGGGCAGCCTGATGTTCACCGACTTCTACGTCATGCTCGTGGCCAGTGGCACTATCTCTGACCTGAGATTCATTGGCTGACAAGCAGTTTTATACACATAGTTTGAGTGAGGACACATGACGGTTGAAGTCGAACGGCATTCCTACGACGTTGTCGTGATCGGTGCCGGCGGCTCGGGTCTGCGCGCAGTCATCGAGGCTCGCGAACGGGGCCTCAAGGTCGCCGTGGTGAGCAAGTCGCTGTTCGGTAAGGCCCACACCGTGATGGCCGAGGGCGGCTGCGCGGCGGCCATGCGCAACGTCAACACCAAGGACAGCTGGCAGGTGCACTTCGGTGACACCATGCGTGGCGGCAAGTTCCTCAACAACTGGCGGATGGCCGAGCTGCACGCCCAGGAAGCCCCCGACCGGGTGTGGGAGCTGGAAACCTACGGCGCCCTGTTCGACCGCACCAAAGACGGCCGGATCAGCCAGCGCAACTTCGGTGGCCACACCTACCCGCGGCTGGCCCACGTGGGTGACCGCACCGGCTTGGAGATCATCCGCACCCTGCAGCAGAAGATCGTGTCGCTGCAGCAGGAGGACAAGGCCGAGCTCGGCGACTACGAAGCCCGGATCAAGATCTTCCACGAGTGCGCGATCACCGAGCTGATCAAGGACGGCGATAAAATCGCCGGCGCGTTCGGCTACTGGCGCGAGACCGGCAAGTTCATCCTGTTCGAGGCGCCCGCGGTCGTGCTGGCCACCGGCGGTATCGGCAAGTCGTTCAAGGTGTCCTCGAACTCCTGGGAGTACACCGGTGACGGCCACGCGCTCGCGCTGCGGGCCGGTTCGGCGCTGATCAACATGGAGTTCATCCAGTTCCACCCGACCGGGATGGTCTGGCCGCTGTCGGTGAAGGGCATCCTGGTCACCGAGGGTGTGCGCGGTGACGGCGGAGTTCTGAAGAACTCCGAAGGAAAGCGCTTCATGTTCGACTACATCCCCTCGGTCTTCAAGGGCCAGTACGCCGAGACAGAGGAAGAAGCCGACCAGTGGCTCAAGGACAACGACTCCGCGCGCCGCACGCCTGACCTTCTCCCCCGCGACGAGGTGGCCCGCGCCATCAACACCGAGGTGAAGGCCGGCCGCGGCACCCCGCACGGCGGCGTGTACCTCGACATCGCCACCCGCATGACGCCGGAGGAGATCAAGAAGCGTCTGCCGTCGATGTACCACCAGTTCCTGGAGCTGGCCGAGGTCGACATCACCAAGGACGAGATGGAGGTCGGACCGACCTGCCATTACGTCATGGGCGGAATCGAGGTCGACCCGGATACCGGCGCCGCGGCCACCCCCGGCCTGTTCGCCGCGGGCGAGTGTTCCGGCGGTATGCACGGTTCCAATCGTCTGGGCGGTAACTCGCTGTCGGATCTGCTGGTGTTCGGCCGTCGCGCCGGGCTCGGCGCCGCCGACTACGTGCGGGCGCTGTCCAGCCGGCCGGCGGTGTCGGAGGAGTCCGTGACGGCCGCCGCCGAACTGGCGCTCGAGCCGTTCAAGGGCCCGCAAGGCGAAGCCAAGCCGGAGAACCCCTACACCCTGCACGCTGAGCTGCAGCAGACGATGAACGACCTCGTCGGCATCATCCGCACCGAACCCGAGATCAACGAGGCCTTGGCCAAGATCGAGGAATTCAAGGTCCGTTACCACAACATCGAGTCCAGCGGCGGCCGCGAGTTCAACCCGGGCTGGCACCTGGCCATCGACATGCGCAACATGCTGCTGGTCAGCGAGTGCGTGGCCAAGGCCGCACTGGCACGCACCGAGAGCCGTGGCGGTCACACCCGCGACGACTACCCGCAGATGGATCCCGAGTGGCGGCGCACGCTGCTGGTCTGCCGGACCGCAGGCGACGCTGTGGTGCCCGATGTGACGGTCACCAAAGAAGTTCAGCCGCCGATGCGCGAGGATCTGCTTGAGGTCTTCGAGGTCGAAGAACTCGGCAAGTACTTCACCGAAGAGGAATTGGCGCAGCATCCGGGACGGAGGACGCAGTGAGCTATCTGGCGAAGCTGAGGGTGTGGCGCGGCGACGACGAGGGCGGTGGCCTTCAGGACTACTCGGTCGACGTCAACGAGGGTGAGGTCGTCCTCGACATCATCCATCGCCTGCAGGCCGAGCAGACCCCGGACCTCGCGGTGCGGTGGAACTGCAAGGCAGGCAAGTGCGGTTCGTGTTCTGCGGAGATAAACGGCCGACCGCGGCTGATGTGCATGACCCGGATGTCGACGTTCGCCGAGACCGACACCATCACCATCACCCCGTTGCGTACCTTCCCGGTGATTCGCGACCTGGTCACCGACGTCTCGTTCAACTACGAAAAGGCCCGCGAGATCCCAGCATTCGCGCCGCCGAAGGATCTGCAGCCCGGTGAGTACCGGATGGCCCAGATTGACGTCGAGCGCTCGCAGGAGTTCCGCAAGTGCATCGAGTGCTTCCTGTGCCAGAACGTCTGCCACGTGGTGCGTGACCACGAGGAGAACAAGCAGGAGTTCGCCGGCCCGCGCTTCCTGATGCGCGTCGCCGAGCTTGACATGCACCCGCTGGACACGCTGGACCGCAAGGACATGGCCCAGGAGGACTTCGGTCTGGGCTACTGCAACATCACCAAGTGCTGCACCGAGGTGTGCCCCGAGCACATCAAGATCACCGACAATGCGCTGATCCCGATGAAGGAGCGCGTGGTCGACCGCAAGTACGACCCGGTGGTGTGGCTCGGCAATAAGTTGTTCAAACGGAAGTAGACGCCTTTTCCACGAGCGTGAATCCACTGCCAGTATTCGGTAGAGGGTTCACGCTCGTTGGCATGTGGGTAGCCTCCCAAACATGGGAACCTCCCACAGCATCAACGAGATTCGCACCGCGATCCGCGAGTTGTCGGCGCGCGCCGAGCTGGCCCGAAAAGAGGGCCGGTCCGAGGACGCCGACGAACTCGACAGGCGCATCGCGGGCTATCGCGACGAACTCGCCGAGCGGCCCTGACGGCCACGGCGCCGGTCAGACTGGGCTAGCTGCCCAGCCTGCGGAATGCGCTGCGATGGAACACGATCGGCGCAACGTCGTCGTGCACGGTGATGTCGGTGACGCGGAGAATGACGATGGTGTGGTCGCCGGCCGGCACCAGCTGCTCGATGGCGCTCTCCAGCCACACGCTGGTGCCGTGGATGAACACCGCGCCGTTGCGTGACTCGGTCTGCAGCCCGGCGAAGCGGTCGCCGGTCTTGGCGGCGAGCGTGCGGGCTGCCTGGTCGTGCGCCTCGCCGAGCACGCTGATGCCCAGCGTCGGCAGGTCCTGAAGTTTGGGCCAGGTCTCCGAGGTGTTCTGCACACAGAACGACACCAGCGGCGGATCCAGTGACACCGGGACGAAGGTGGAGGCGGCCAGTCCCACCCTGGTTCCGCCCACTTCGGCGGCGATCGCGATGACACCGGTCGGGAAGTGGCCGAACGCCTCACGCAGCGAACTCGAACTCAATTCGGTATTGCCCATTTGCTCCCAATCATGGCACGTCAGGCCCGTCATTGCCCGGCGTCGTCCCTACGCGATCTTTTTCACAGATGGTCCTTAGCCCTGCCAGGGCGCGAACATATTAACGGTTGAGTAACCTGTCGCCATGTCGAATGTCTCACTCTTGTCGGTGTTGCGTGAGCGGGCGAGTTCGACTCCGGACGACGTCGCGTTCACGTTCACCGATTACGACCAGGACGCCGACGGTATCGCTGACCGCGTCACGTGGGGGCAACTCTACCGGCGCACCGTCAACGTGGCCGAGGAGCTCGGCAGGCACGGCTCTCCCGGCGACCGGGCGCTGATCATCGCTCCGCAGGGGTTGCCTTACGTCGTCGGGTTTCTGGGCGCGATGTGGGCCGGTTTCATCGCGGTTCCGCTGTCGGTGCCAGTGGCGGGTTCCCACGACGAACGCGTGAGCGCCGTGGTGACTGATACCTCGCCCGCCGTGGTGCTGACGACCGCCGCGGTGGCCGATATCGCCGCGCAGTACGTCGACGACGGCGCAGCCGTGATCGCCGTGATCGCCGTGGACATGCTCGACCTGGACGCCCATCAGCCATTGGGCGCCCCGGTCACTGCCGGGCCGGACGTCGCCTACCTGCAGTACACCTCGGGCTCGACCCGGCTGCCCGCGGGCGTGATGATTTCGCATCGCAATGTGTGTGCCAACTTCGAGCAGCTGATGGCCGAATACATGCCTCACCACGGCGGGGAGTTCCCGCCGGGGACAACGCTGGTCTCGTGGCTGCCGTTCTACCACGACATGGGGCTGATACTCGGGATCGCTGCGCCGATCCTCAGCGGACACCCGGCCGACCTGATGAGCCCGTTGGCGTTCCTGTCCCGCCCGGCGCGATGGCTGGAGACCATGGCCCGCCAGCCCAGGGCGTGGTCGGGTGCGCCCAACTTCGCCTTCGATCTCACCGCACGCCGCACCACCGATGAGGAGCTGCAGTACCTCGACTTCAGCGGTGTCGTCGGGGTGATCAACGGCGCTGAACGGATTCACCCCGAGACGTTGTCCCGCTTCAACAAACGCCTGGCGCCCAACGGGTTTCGCCCCGAGATGATCGTGCCGTCGTATGGCCTGGCCGAAGCGACGGTGTTCGTCGCCAGCGGTGGCGCAGAGCGGGCGCCCGAAACCGTCGAGTTCGACGCCAACCGGCTGAGCCAGAACACGGCGGTGCGCAAACCCGGTGGGACTGAACTGCTGCGTTACCAGATCCCGCGCTCACCATTGCTACGCATCGTCGACTCCGAGACCTGCCGGCTGTGCGCGGACGGCACCGTCGGGGAGATCTGGGTCCACGGCGACAACGTCTCCGCCGGCTACTGGCGCAAGCCCGAGCAGACCGGGTCAGCATTCGGTGCGCATGTGGTCGATGCACCCGACGGGCTCGACCTTCCCACCGAGGGCTGGCTGCGCACCGGCGACCAGGGCTTCATCTCCGACGGGGAACTGTTCGTGGTCGGCCGTATCAAGGACATGCTGATCGTGCGCGGACGTAACCACTACTCCGACGACATCGAGGCGACGGTACAGCGGATAACCCGCGGGCGGGTGGCCGCCATCGCCGTGGCCGACGAAGACACCGAGAAACTGGTCACCATCGTGGAACTCAAGAAGACCGGCGATTCCGATACGCTCACCACGGTGAAAAACGATGTCATCGCGGCGATCTCGCGCGTCCACGGTCTGCAGGTCTCCGACATCGTGCTCGTGGAAGCCGGGGCCTTACCCACCACCACCAGTGGCAAGGTTCGACGTGCTGCCAGTGCCGAGCAGTACCGGCAAGGTCAATTCGTGCGGTTGGACGTGTCACCGACCAGCTGATGTGGTTCACCCTGCTGGTGATGGCCGCCGCCGTCAGTGTGGAGCCGTTCCGCGTCGGGATGACCGTGCTGATGCTCAATCGGCCGCGACCGGTCCTGCAGCTCACCGCGTTTCTGTTCGGCGGATTCCTGATGGGTCTGACCGTCGGTGCCGTCGTGGTTTTCGCGCTCGGGGCCCATATCACCGCGCGCTCTGACGTCACCCTGCCGATGGTGCAGATCGCCATCGGAGCACTGGCACTGCTGGCGTCGCTGGCCCTGGCGGTCACCAGGGGCCGGGAACGACCGCCACCGGACTGGCTGCGCCGGGCGCTCACCAGGCCGTCGCTGGTGTGGGCCGGGGTCGCCGGTCTCGGGATCGCCCTGCCCTCGGTCGACTACCTGGCGGCGCTGGCCGTCATCGCCGCCGCGGACGTCACCTCGACGACCCGGGTGGCCGCACTGGTGATGTTCAACGTGGTGGCTTTCGCCCTGGTGGAGTTGCCGCTGCTGGCCTATCTGGTCGCCCCGCAGCGCACCTACGCCGCGACCACCGCCGTACATCGCTGGATTCGGGCCAGAAGCCGTCGTGAAGTCGCAGCGCTGCTGGCGGTGATCGGAGCCGTTCTGCTCATCGCGGGGCTGGCCCCGGGGCTGGCTTCGGTGTGACTCAACGTGGGCTGTGTGACAGCACGTACTGCAGACCGGCCATCAACTGCGACACCGGGTCGGCGCCACCGCCGAATGCGGCCTGGGTTGCCGGCGCCGTGACGGCGGCCGGATCGTAGCCACGGACCGGGTCCACCTCGATCGGCGCCGTCGCCGGATCGTCGTTACGTGAGTAGCCGGAATCCACCATGGGTTTGAGCACGCCGTCGAGCCGGTTCAGGGTCGGTTCATCGACACCTAGGTACTTGAACGGCAGCACCAGCGGCAGGTGTTGTTCCGGTATCAGGTACGTCGTCGTCGTCGCTCCCCTGGAGTTCACCGTGGTCCGGATGTTCTGGGGCGGGACCATGCTCGGGTTGGTGAACGCGACCGCGGTGTGGCCGGTGGCCAGCCCCACGACCGCGTTGAGCAGCGACATCCAATTGTCTTGCCGGTCCGGCCAATCCGCGATGCTGTCGTAGGCCGAGACGAAACGGTAGGAGTTGTACTGGCTGTCCACCTGCGGCGGCATCCGGTAGTCCAGGGCCGGCACGACACTGCCCACCGGAAAGTTCTGCGCCAGGAATCCCGCACCGAAGGCGTGCGGCGCGACGGGATCACCGTAGGTGGCGAAGGACAACTGGTCCGGCGGCGGCGCGTTCGGATCCGTGGCCAACCGGTTCTGCACGGCGTTGAGCACCATCGCACCCTCGGACAGCCCGATCGCCGTGCCAGGACCGCCCTCCTGAATCGCACGGATGACGTTGCCCTCGCCCTCGTCGACCGATTCGCCGATGCTCGGCCCGTCGACACCCAGACCGGGAAAGCTCTTGTCGAGCCGACCGATCCCGGGGAAGAGGCGTTCCAGCACGTGGCCCTGCACCTGCCCGGCGGGATAGTCGACGATCTGCCGATCCAGACCCGGGAACCAGTCCGCGCCGGTGCGGCGGATGTACTCGTCGTAGGGGATTCCCAGAACGTGAGCGCCGCCAAGGGCGTAGCCACGGCCCGCGGTGCCCCGCTGGGCCGTCGCGTTGTCCGGCGAGATATCCGGCGACGGCTGGTCTGCGGTGGCGACACCTCCGGTGGCACCGAGCGTCATGAGCACCGTTACCGCCGCGAGTAGTTTTCTCACGCGCTACTACTCCCCTGCCGGATGGATCGAGACGGCCACCAGTTCGCCTTTCCGACCAGAGTAGCGATGGCGGGCACGGTGATGGTCCTGACCAGGAATGTGTCCAGCAGGATTCCGGCGCCGATCACGAAGCCGCCCTGGACGACCGTCCCGATGCTGGAGAACAGCAGACCGCACATCGAGGCCGCGAAGATCAAGCCGGCGGCGGTGATGACACCGCCGGTCGAGGACAGCGTCCGGACGATGCCGTACCGGGTGGAGCCGTGGGACCCGTCGCGTAATCGCGAGGCGAACAGCAGGTTGTAGTCGGCGCCCACCGCGACCAGCACCACGAACGCCAGCGGCGGCACCGTCCAGTGCAGCTGCTGGTGCAGCAGCACCTGGAACACCAGGACGCCCAGACCCAGCGCCGCGAAGTACGACAGCACCACCGTGCCGACCAGATACAGCGGAGCGATGACCGCGCGCAGCAACGTCATCAGGATCAGCAGCACGATGATGACGGTCATGGCGATGATGAACCGGATGTCGCCGTGGTAGTAGTCGCGGGTGTCGCGCAGCGCGGCGGGGTAGCCGCCCATCGATATCGTGGCGTCGGCCAGCATTGTGTTGGGCTGTGCGCCTTTTGCGGTGTCGGCGATGGTCGACACCTGATCCATCGCCGCGGCGCTGAACGGATCGAGTTTGGTGAGCACCAGGTAGCGCGCCGCGTGTCCGTCCGGTGAGATGAACACCTTGGTGGCCGTCTTGAAATCGGGCAGCCCGAGTACCTCGGGCGGAATGTTGAAGCCCGCCATCGCCGGGCTGGCCGCGTTCTGCTTCATTGACAGCAGGAACGCCGCGGCCTGGTCGAGTCCGCTGCGCATGAGCTTGATCTGGTCGACGACCTCGTCGACGCCGTTGGCCACCTCACGGCTGCCGCTTGCCGCCTGATCGGCACTCTTGCGTAGCTTGCCGGTGCCGGCCTGGGCACCGGCAGGCGTATCCAGGCCCATGGTGTGCATGATCTTGGTCAGCCGGTCGAAGGCGCCGTTGAGTTGTTCCAGCGCCGCACTGAGCGACTGCTTGTCCTGCATGGACTGCAATTGACCTGCCAGAGCATTGATCTCGTCGATGGTGCCGTCGTTGCGGGCGTCGACGAGGGCCTGGAAGTGACCGCGCGTTTCGGCGCACGACGGGTCGAGGTCGCAGACCGCGTTGCCGTGCAACGCAACGAGCACCGGGCCGACCCAGGCGAACATGTCGCGGGCCGCGGTGAAACTCACCCCCATCGCGTTGCCGAGCCGATTGACCGCGTTGACCAGTTTGGCTGCGACCTCGACGTTCTGAACCAGTTTGTCGCCGCCGTACTGACCCTTGATGGAGGCGAACGCGTCCACCATGGCCTGGATGCTCGTGGCTATCTGACTGACCTGTCCGCGCACATCGCCCAGGTTGGTGGCCAGGGTGTCTGCCCCGTTGGCCAACCGATTCAGATCGGCCATGTTGTCGCCGATGACCGCCGCACCCGTGCTCAGCCGATCGCCGACCAGACCCGCCTGATAGGTGGCCCGGAACTCCTTCGGCACCGAGCCCAGCGGCCGGGTGATCCCGCTGACCATCGCGATGTCGGGAAGCTGACTGATGCGGCTGGCCATCTGTTCGAGGTCGGCCAGCGCCTGCGGGGTGCGAAGGTCCTGCGGTGACCGCACCAGAACGTACGACGGAATCAACTGGTTGATGTCGAAGTGCCGATCCAGCGCGGCGTAGCCGACCGAGCTCGGCGCAGCGGGCGCCACCGCCTTACGGTCGTCGTAGTTATACCTGGCCAACAACACCGAGCTAGCCAGCAGAAGCAGTACCAGCATGCTGGTCACCAGATGGGCCAGCGGCCGCCGCACGATACGAATCCCCGACCGTCGCCACCAGCGCGCGGTGAGCTCCCTGCGCGGCGTTATCCACCCGCGCGGCCCGGCCAGGACGATGATCGCCGGCAGCAGCGTCACCGCCGCCAGGTACGCCACCGCGACACCGATGGCCGAGGCCACACCGACCGTGGAGAACACCCCCATCCTGGCGAAGCTGATCCCCAGGAACGTGACACCGATCGTGGCGGCCGATGCGGTGATGACCTTGCCCACCGAGCCCAATGCCCGACGGACCGCGTGGTCGGAGCTGTCCCCCTGCCGCAGGAAATCGTGATAGCGGCTGATCAGGAAGACGGCATAATCCGTTCCGGCACCGGCGATTATCGCGCTGAGCAGAATGATCGCCTGGTTCGACACCCCCAGGCCGGTCCACTCGGACACCCCGGCGACCGCCGCCTGCGCGATCACCAGCGATGTCCCGATCCCGATCAGCGGCAGCAGCATGGTGATGGGGTTGCGGTAGACGATCAGCAGGACCAGCAGCACCAGGACACCGATGGCGATCTCGATCGGCAGCCGGTCGTTCTGGCCGGCAACCGTGAGGTCGGCGACCGTGGCCGCCGGCCCCGTCAGGTGGACCTCCAGCGGACTGCCCGCCGTGCTCGTCTTGACGATGTCGGCCACCCGCTTGTAGGCGGCATAGGACTGCGGGGTCCCCAGTGCGCCGGACAGCCCGACCGGCACCACCCAGGACTTGTTGTCCTTGCTCGTCAAAACCGAACGCAGCGCCGGTGTTCCGACGAATTCCTGCACCATCACGACGTCATGCGGGTCGTCACGCAGCGCACTGACCAACCTGCGGTAGGTGGCTTCGTGGCTCTGATCAAGACCTCGCTCGGCGGTCAGCACCACCAGGAGAAGATCGTCGCCGCCAGGCTCTTGGAACGCCTCGGTCATCTGCCGGGCGGCGATGCTCGAGGGTGCATCGGCGGGCAGCATCGATAGGGGATGCTTCGTCGCCATGTCGTTCAGGCTGGGAAACGACAGCGGCAGGACAATTGCCAGCGCGGCCCAGAATCCGATCACCGCCCAGGGCCAGCGCACCACGGAATCGGCTAGTCGTCGCACGACACCCTCTCGACCACCGTCACCGCAACATCACCACTGGCCGCTGTCAGCCACCCGCACGCATACCGACTTCATCGCCGCGATGTAGCGCGCAACAGATTTCTGCGCAATCGGATTGTCCGGAAACATCACCGCCATCGCGGTGCCGCCGTCATACCGGAAGATATAGATCGTCAGCTGAAACGAAAACCGGCCATCGGCATAAATACCGATGTTGTTCGAATACCCCATGTCCGCTGCTGCGAGAACGGCATTCATCGGAGCGGCGTTGCCGTGCAGAAAGTTCGACACCGGGAAGTTCGGGTGCGGCTTGTCGAGCCAGTCGGCCAATTCCAGGACCCGGTAATAGGGCACCCTGGCCAGTTTCAGACCGGAATCGAACGACGTCTGCGCCGCCCATGCGGCTTCACTGAAAGACGCTGCAGCAATCGGAACAGTGATCGGAACCAGGCCGGTGAACCAGCCCTGGGTCATGAAATTGTCCGACGTTCGGCGGGTATCTCTGGGGGTGAGCCCGAAATAGGTAGCGGCCCCGGTCAACTCATGCTCGACCATCGCCGTGCAGGCGAACAGACCACCGACGAAGCGCACGCCGGCGGCCGAGCACGCGGCTTCGAATCGCGCGCTCTGGTCGGGGTCGAGCAACATCTCGCCGACCATATCGGCGACCGTCGGTTCCGACGGATCACCCAGCGGCAGCGGGAACTCCGGCAACGTGCCGCCGTTTTGCTCGGCGAATTCGATCCACTCGCGGACCTCGGGTGAATCCACCGTGAGTTCCGCATTGCGTTCGTGCTCATGGCAACAGAAGTCGTCGAAACTGCCCGCCTCGGGCAGCGGCATTTCCTGACCCGTACTGATCAACGACGAGTACATGCCGTGAGCTTCGAGCATGGTGATCCCGATCAGCGCCGCATCCCCGTGAACGTGATCGATGCTGGCGTAGAAATCGAAATGCTCCGCGCTCTGCACGATTCCGAAGCTGAAGCAGCCCCACTCCAACGGACTCGGGATATCGACGATGTGTTTGCGGGCTTCCGCGACGTTCATCTCACCGTAGTTGTGCGCCGCGAATTCAATATCCGACGGATCGGTTATCGAGCGCCTCACCACGTCGCCACTACCGGAGTACTGGAACCAGCTCCGGTAGGTGTCGTGGCGGCGAATGTAGGAGTTGATCGCCCGGCTCATCGCCTCGATATCGCATTGACCAGGGACTTCGCACGTCGCGATGATCTGCCGTGAATAGTCCAGCCCGGCGGCCGCCTGGTTGTAGACGCCGCGGATGTGCTGGCTCTGCATGTAGCTGACCGGTACTGAGCTGACCGGCGCCTGCCTGGCCTTCTCGATGGCCGCCTCGGTCGGGTGCCAGGAGATCACCTCTCCGGGCCGTGGGTCCCAATCGTCGATGGTGCCGATCGTGATCTTGCCGATCTGCAACAGGTCCTCCCGCATCACTACAACCCCGAACGCAGCCTGTGCGCACGACACCCGAACCAGCCCCGGAGGGCCGCAAGCAAGGACCATAGTCGCACCGCACCTGAATCGCTCCGATCCGAGACGACGCCCAGCTGTGAATCGCATTTGGATGGAGACCCGCATGGCAACCCGCGTGCAATACTGACCCACGCGTAAAGCGGCAGGACGTCGTTGGGGAGGATTGCGGGCGCCGTCGCGGTTGACACCAGAGTCCTCCCCGTCCTCGTCCTGGCGCCTGGCGCCGACATCTGAGCGATGCGGAGAGACACAACCTATGGGCAATGCCGACGACCCGACGCCCCAGGCGCCCCGTTTCGCGATCATCGGATACGCGGCGCGCCTTCCCGGGGCAGCGGACGCCGACGAGTTCTGGGATGTCCTGCGCAATGGCCGCGACGCGATATCTCAGGTTCCGGCCGACCGTTGGGACTCCGAGGAGTTCTTCGACTCGGACCCGTCGACGCCCGGGAAGGTGGTGACCCGGCGGGCCGGTTTCCTCGCCGACGCCACCGGATTCGACGCGCCGTTCTTCGGGGTGTCGACCCGCGAGGCCAACCTGATGGATCCGCAGCACCGGATGCTGCTGGAAACCGCCTGGCACGCGGTCGAGCATTCCGGAACCGCACCAACGACATTGGCCAACACCAGAACAGGCGTTTTCGTCGGCCAATCCACCCATGACTACCTGACCATGGCGTCCGCGGACCTGGACTATCCGGAGATCGAAGCCTATATGGCGATCGGAACGTCGGCGGCCGCCGGCGCCGGGCGGATCAGCTACCGGCTCGGCCTCCAGGGACCCGCGATCACCGTCGACACCGCCTGCAGCTCCTCGCTGGTCGCCATCCACCAGGCCTGCCAGGCGTTGCGGCTCGGCGAGTGCGACCTCGCCCTGGCCGGCGGCGTCAACGTCCTGCTCAGCCCGGCCACCATGATCACGTTCTCCCAGTCCCGGATGCTGGCGCCAGACGGGCGCTGCAAGACCTTCGACGCGGCGGCCGACGGCTACGTACGCGGCGAGGGGTGCGGTGTCATCGTCATCAAGCGCCTTGCCGACGCGGTGCGCGACGGTGACCACATCCGCGCCGTGATCCGCGGCAGTGCCGTCAACCAGGACGGCGCATCAGGCGGATTGACGGTGCCCAACGGGGTTGCCCAGCAACGGGTCATCACCGAAGCGCTGCAACGCGCGGGCCTGACTGCGCGCGATGTCGACTATCTGGAGGCGCACGGCACCGGTACCTCGCTGGGCGATCCCATCGAGGTCCAGGCCGCCGCTGCCGTACTCGGAACCGGGCGCGACGCGCACGAACCGCTGCTGATCGGGTCGGCGAAGACCAACATCGGGCACCTGGAGGCCGCCGCGGGCGTCGCGGGCGTCCTCAAGGTCGTGCTCTCCCTCGAACACCAGGAACTGCCGAAACATCTCAACTTCCAGAATCCGTCCCCGCACATTCCGTGGGACCGCATTCCGGTGCGAGTCGTCGACGAGGCCGTCACCTGGCAGCGGGGCCCGCGACCGCGGATCGCCGGTATCAGTTCGTTTGGGTTCACGGGTACCAACGCGCACGTCATCCTCGAGGAGGCACCGCTGCCGGCGCCGGCGGTGGCCTCGGCCGAACCGGTAGACGACCGGCGGTTCAGCCTGCTCACGCTCAGCGCGCGCACCCCTGCCGCACTGGTGCACACCGCCCAGGACTACCGAAGCTGGCTCGCCGAGCATCCGGAGGCCACGCTGGCCGACCTGTGCCTGACCACGGGTACCGGCCGCGCGCACTTCGAGCACCGGGCCGCCCTGGTCGTGAACTCCGTCGAATCGGCCCGGGAGTTGCTCGGCGCGCTGGCCGACGACCTACCGGCCCAGGGCCTGGTCCGTGGCCAGAGCTCCGCCCCACCCAAGACCGCATGGCTGTTTCCCGGACAGGGCAGCCAATACACCGGTATGGCCCGCGAACTGTTCGAGACAGAGCCGGTCTTCGCCGACACCCTGAATCGTTGCGCGCAAGCGGTTTCCGATGTCCTCGACAAGCCGCTGCTGGATCTCATCTTCGATGCCGACGGTGCCGAGACGCTCAAGCAGACCCGGCACGCCCAACCCGCCATCTTCGCGGTGGAAATGGGCCTGGCCCGGCTCTGGCAATCGTGGGGCTTCGCACCAGACGTGGTGCTGGGGCACAGCGTCGGTCAGTACTCCGCGGCCTGTGTCGCAGGAGTATTCAGCCTCGAGGACGGCGCCCGTCTGTTGGCCGAACGGGGCCGGCTGTTCGCCGACCTGGCCGCCGGTGGGCAGATGTGCGCCATCTTCGCCGACGCCGACCGGGTCGAACGGATCACCGATGAATTCCCGAGCCTGTCGGTGGCCGCCTACAACGGCGCGAACACGGTGCTGTCCGGTCCTGGATCCGACCTGGAGCAGGCGGTCGCCCAGCTGTCCGACGAGGGCGCCCGCTGCGACTGGCTCGACACCAGCCACGCCTTCCACTCGGCGCTGCTGGACCCGGCACTGGACGCGTTCGAGGCCGTCGCGAGCGGCTTCGAATTCGCTCCACCGCAACGGATTCTGTTGTGCAACCGGACCGGTGCCGCACTGGGCCGAACGGCTAGACTCGACGGCCCCTACTGGCGCCGCCATGCGCGCCAGCCGGTCCAGTTCGCCAAGTGTGTGGCCACCCTGGCCGAACTCGGCTGCACCATGCTGCTGGAAGTGGGTCCTCAGCCGGTGCTAACCGCCACTGCACTGCGGGCCTGGCCGGACCCGGCCAACATGCCGAAAGCGGTTGCGTCGCTTCGCCGAAACACCGCCGACCACCGCCAAATCACCGACGCGCTGGCACAGGCCTACGTCGCCGGGCACCTGCCCGACTTCGGTGCACTGGCGGTGCAGCCGGCCCGCCGGCTCGACTTGCCGCCCTATCCCTTCCAGCACCGGCGCTACTGGTTCCGTCAGACAGAGGGCGTGCACCGACGGCAGGCCAACAGCGACACCGCCGAGCGCACCGAGGTGGTCCAGCTTCTCGAAGAGGGCCGGATCGAGGAACTCGCCGCGCTCCTCGACAGCACGGGCGACCAGCGAGCCGCCGTCGATTCGCTGACATTGCTTGCCGCCCAGCACAATCAGCAACGCGATGCCCTATCGATTGCGGACATCAGCTACGAGGTTCGCTGGCAGAAGTTCACCGGCGCACCGGCCTCGGGCGCTGCGGCCGGCGCGACATGGCTGCTGGTGGCCGACGACACCGGGGCAATCGCGCCGTTGATCGAGCTGCTGACCGGCCTCGGCCGTCGCTACCGCATCGTCGGGCTGCCGGTGTCCGACGACGACGAGCTGCGCCTCGCCACCACACTGCGCGATGCGGCACAGGACGAACCGGGGCTTCGAATCCTGAACTGCGCTGCGCTGGAGTCGACTTCAGACGGCGACGGCGCGGCACCGCTGCTGCGGATGCAGCATCGAATCCTGGGCGGTAGTCAGCGGGTCTTCCGGGCCGCAGCGGCCGCCGAGATGAGGACTCCGGTCTGGGTAGTGACCACGGGTGCGCAGCACGTGCTCGACGCCGACTCCGTCTCACCCGAGCAGACCAGCCTGTGGGGCTTCTGCCGCTCCGCGGCCCTGGAGTACCCGCAGGTATGGGGCGGGCTTGGCGACCTGTCCGGCGGGGATGTCGGCCAGTGGAGCAGGCTGATCAACCACATCGCCGGCGCTGCAGCCGGTGAGGACCAGATCGCGGTACGCGAGGAAACCACCTACGTCCCCCGACTGGCCCGGCGCAGCGCTCGGGCAGGTGCGGGCCCGCTCGTGTTGCGCAGTGACGCAACCTATCTGGTGACCGGCGGGCTTGGCTCGCTCGGCCTGGAGTTCGCCGAATACCTGGCTGCACACGGTGCCCGCCAGCTGGTGCTGACCAGCAGGCAGCTTCCCGGCGAGGCCACCCGGGCGCGCGTCGACGCACTCGGGGAGCGGCACGGCTGCCGGGTCTCGGTGATCACCGCCGATGTCGCCGATCCGCAGGACGTGACCCGGCTACTGGCAACCGTCGATGCCGAACTTCCGCCGCTGGCCGGCGTCGTCCATGCCGCCGGCGTCAACGACACCACCCCGCTGAGCGCGTTGTCAGGTGACGACATCGATCGCACTTTCGACGGAAAAGTCTGGGGCGCTTGGAATTTGAGCGAGGCATGCGCCGGCCGGAACCTGGACTTCTTCGTGTCCACGTCGTCGATCTCCTCGGTGTGGGGTAGTTACGGCCAGAGCGCCTACAGTGCGGCCAACGCCTTCCTCGACGGACTCACCTGGTGGCTTCGCGAGCACGGCGTTCCCGCCGTCAGCGTCAACTTCGGCCCGTGGACGGCAGGTATGGCCGACCCGAAGGCACGCGCGCAACTGGAACGCCGCGGAGTTCATCCGCTCACACCCGGTGAAGCCATGGCTGCCCTGGCGGACACCATGCGGCGCCAGCAGTCGGCTGCGCAGCAGGTGGTGGCGCGGGTCGACTGGAGTCGATTCCTCGACGTCTACCTACAGACCGGCGCCCGTGCCCTCCTCGACGAGGTGGCGCAGGAAGCGCGCCTGGCCGAATCCGACGAGACGGCCGGCCCTGCACAGACATCCGGCAGCACCCGACTGGTCGAGCAGCTGACGGCAGCCCCGGCGCAGCAGCGCCGCAGGCTCGTGCTGGACCACCTGCGCACCACCGTGGCGGAGGTGACCAGGATCGAAGCCTCCGAGATCCGCGAGGACACCGGATTCTTCGATCTCGGCATGGATTCGCTGATGGCGGTCGAACTGCGCCGCCGGCTGGAGCAGGCCGTCGGCAAGGAACTGCCCGCGACATTGGCGATGGACTATCCGCGGCTGTCCGACGTAGCCAACTACCTCATCGGCGACGTCCTCGAGCTCAGTGACCGGCCGACAACCGCGGCCGCGACGCCAATGGCCGCACGGCCGGCCGTGGGCGCGGACGAGCCCATCGCGATCGTGTCGGTGGCCTGCCGGTTCCCGGGTGCGCCGGATCCCGATGCCTACTGGCAAGTGCTCTCCCAGGGCGTGGACACCATCCGGGAGATTCCCGAAGACCGCTTCGATATCGACGAGTTCTACGACCCCGATCAGCAGACGCCGGGCAAGATCTACACCCGCAGCGGCGGATACCTCGACAGCGTCGACGGATTCGACCCGGAGTTCTTCGGGATCTCCCCGCGCGAAGCGGTCTGGATCGACCCTCAGCAACGCCTGATGCTCGAAGTCGCCTGGGAAGGCCTTGAGCGGGCCGGCTATTCGGCGGCATCGCTGCGAGGCAGCCAGACCGGGGTCTTCGTCGGTGTCGGCGCCAATGAGTATTCGCATCTGCTGTCCGGGGATTCGGTGGACAATCTCGAAGCCCACTTCATCACCGGCAATGCGCTCAACGCCGTCGCGGGACGGGTTGCCTTCGTCCTCGGGCTGGAGGGCCCCGCCGTCGCGGTGGACACCGCGTGCAGTTCCTCATTGGTCGCGGTCCATCAGGCCACCCAGGCACTGCGCTCCGGTGACTGCGAACTGGCGCTGGCCGCCGGGGTGAACGTCCTGCTGAGCCCGGCGTCGATCGTCGCCGCCTCGCGCGCACGGATGCTGGCCCCCGACGGCCGATGCAAGACCTTTGACGCGGCGGCCGACGGTTATGTCCGCGGTGAGGGCTGCGGTGTCCTGGTGCTCAAACGCCTCAGCGACGCCCAGCGTGACGGCGACCGGATCTGCGCTGTCATCCGCAGCACCGCGGTGAACCAGGACGGTGCATCCAGCGGGCTGACCGTGCCCAATGGTGGTGCGCAGCAACGGCTCATCACCACGGCGCTGGCGCGCGCGGGTCTCACCGGCGCTGATGTGGACTACCTCGAGGCGCACGGTACCGGCACGCCGCTGGGCGACCCGATCGAAGTGCAGGCCGCCGCAGCCGTCTACGGCGCCGACCGCGACCCGAGCCGGCCGCTGCTGATCGGCACGGCCAAGACGAACATCGGGCACCTGGAGTCCGCGGCCGGCGTCGCCGGTCTGGTCAAGGTCGTATTGTCCCTGCAGCACGAGCTGCTGCCGCCGAGCCTGCACTTCCACACCCCGTCACCACACATCCCGTGGGACTCGCTGCCCGTGCGCGTCGTCGACGAGGCCACCCCGTGGCATGCCGAGGGCCGGCCACGGCGGGCCGGTATCAGTGCCTTCGGGTTCACCGGCACCAACGCGCACGTCGTCATCGAGGAGGCCCCCGCAGCGGCGGACGGCCCGGAACCCGCCGACGAGGGTCCCGCACCCGAGCCGACCCGGGAGCCCTACAGCGTCCTGCCGCTGTCCGCGCGGTCTGCCCAAGGTCTGATGGCACTGGCTGCGCGATACTCCGGTTGGCTGGCCGAGCATCCCGACGCCCCGTTCGCCGATGTGTGTTTCACCGCCGGGGCGGGACGCTCCCACTTCGAGCACCGCGCCGCGCTCGTCGCCAACTCCACAGGTGAGGCCGGGATTCTCCTCGAGGACCTGCTGGCCAACCGGACCCGGCCCGGGGTGCTGCGCAGGGAGTGCGCCGACCCACCCACGACGGCGTGGTTCTTCCCCGGCCAGGGCAGCCAGTACGCCGGGATGGCACGGGAGCTGTTCGACAGCGAACCGGTGTTCGCCGAGACGATGCGGCAGTGCGCGCAGGCCGTCGACCCCATACTGCCGCAGCCGTTGCTGGAGGTGCTGTACGCCACCGACCGGTCGGCTGCAGAGACGTTGCGGCACACGTCATTTGCGCAGCCGGCGATATTCGCTGTCGAGATGGCGCTGGCCCGGCTGTGGCAATCGTGGGGCATCCAACCGGACGTGGTGCTGGGCCACAGCGTGGGCCAGTACGCCGCCGCCTGCGTGGCAGGTGTGTTCAGCCTCGAGGACGGGGCCCGGTTGATCGCCGAACGCGGCAGGCTGTTCGGCAGCTTGCCGCCGGGCGGTCGGATGGTCGCGATCTTCGCCGATCCCGACTACGTCGAGCGTGCCGCCGAGGCTTTCCCGCGCGTCTCGGTCGGGGCGTACAACGGCCGCAACACCGTGCTGTCGGGACCCGCCGAGGACCTCGAGCTGATCGCCGCGGCCTGTAGCCAGGACGGGACCAGGTGCACGTGGCTGGAGACCAGCCACGCCTTCCATTCCGAACTGCTCGATCCAGTCCTCGACGAGTTCGAGACATTCGCCAGCCAGTTCCATTTCGACGCCCCCACCCTGCCTTTGGTCTGCAACCGCACCGGAGCGGTGCTGAATGCGCAGACACCGCTGGATGCGAAGTACTGGCGGCGGCATTCCCGCCAGCCCGTGCAGTTCACCGAAAGCGTGCGCACCGTCGCAGGCTTGGGTTGCTCGGTGTTGATGGAGATCGGCCCGCAGCCGATCCTGACCGCCGCGGCTCTGCAGACCTGGCCGGAGTCGTCGGCAACGCCGCTCGCGATCGTCTCGCTGCGCAAGGGAGCCAACGCGCAGCGCCAGATCAGCGAAGCCCTCGCAACGACGTACGTCTGCGGACACCGGCCGAATTTCGGCGCCACGCAGCACACGCCGGTGCACACGCTCGAGCTGCCGACCTATCCGTTCCAGCGGCGTCGCTACTGGCCGAAGAGCTCCGGCATGTCGGCACTGGGCTCCGGATCCCAGTCGGCGTCCGGCATCGTCGGCAGCGCAAAGGATCTCGCCTCCGGTGACACCGTGTACAGCAGCGTGCTGTCGGTCAAGACGCAGCCGTGGCTCGCCCATCACGTGATCTACGGCACCGTCGTGGTGCCGGGAGCGACGTATGCGGCGATGGCTTTGGCCTCGGTCGGGGCGCCCGCGCGCGTGCGTGAGGCATTCTTCTACGAGCCGATCATTCTGCCGGACAAGGCTTCTCGTGAGGTCCAGCTGACGCTGAGTCCGGTCGACGATGGCTGGAAGTTCCAGGTGCACAGCCGGCCCTATGGGGTTCGGGATGCCGAGTGGTCGCTGAACGCCGATGGCAGCCTGGCGGCGGGTGCGGATCCGGAGGCCGAGTCGACGGAGGCGGTGTTAAGTCCGGACGAAGCGATCGAGCAGATGGAGCGGACCCGGCCGCAGGATCTGTTCGACATCTTCAACGACATGGAACTGGCCTGGGGTCCGACGTGGTCGACATCGCTGAAGTCACTGTGGGTCGGCGAGGGTGAGGCGATCGGTGACATCGTCGTCGGCGACGAGCTCGCCGAACATCTCGGCACCGAGCCGATCCACCCGGTGCTGCTCGACCTGTGCACGGGCGTTGCGTTCCCGGCGTTCCCCGCGACCCTCGCCGCCGAGCAGGGGATGTCCGACCTGTTCCTGCCGCTGAGGTACGGACAGGTCCAGCTGCGCGAGAAGATGCCGCGCCGGTTCTACTGCCGTGCCCGCTGGCACGACAGCCCCCTGACCAACGAGACCCAGGTCTTCGACCTCGATTTCGTCGACCCGGACGGGCGGTCGCTGGGTGGCATCCGGGAGTTCACCGTCAAGCGCGCGCCGCGGGAAGCACTGCTGCGCGGGCTGGGCGGGGACTCGACACGCCTGCTCTACACGCTGGGCTGGCAGGAGGCCGCACCGCCGGGAACGGGTCAGGACACCGCGGACAAGGCCGGCGGGACCTGGCTGGTCGCCGGATTCGACACCCTGGCCTCGCGACTACCCGGCGCAGTCAGCATCGACGACGTGGCCGACCCGGACACCTGGCGGCAGGCATTCCTCGACGCCGCCGAGCACGGCGCTCCGGTCGCCGGAATCGTCTGGCGCAGTGCGGGAAAGCCGGATGCCGATGGGACAGCGGGTCAGCTGGCGGGCCGGCTGGAGGCCGAGGTCTCGGCCCTGCTGGCCGCCACCCAGACCGCACTGGCCGAACAGAAGGCCACCCTGCCGGGCGGCATGTGGATCCTCACCGAGCATGCCGTGGCCACCGAACCGGCCGAGTCGGTCGATCCCGTCCAGGCTGCACTGTGGAGTTTCGGGCGCACCCTGATTGCCGAGCAGCCCACGCTGCGGTGCCGGCTGGTCGACACCGACGCCGGTGAAGAGTCGCTGAGCTGGCTGGCCGACGCCGTGGGCACACCGGTCACCGAACCTGAGACGGCCGTTCGGCAAGGCCGTTTCCTGGTGCCACGGCTGTTGCACTGGGCGCGCTCGGGTCAGCTGTCGATGCCTCGCAGCGACGACTACGTGCTGGCGCCGACCGAACGGGGTGCGATCGACAACCTCCGCCTGACCGAGACCACCGTGACTGCACCGGGCCCCAACGAAGTTCAGGTCGCCATCGAGGCCGCCGGGCTGAACTTCCGTGATGTGCTCAACGTGCTCGGTCTGTACCCCGGTGATCCCGGGCCGATCGGCGGTGACCTGTGCGGTGTGGTGACCGAAGTGGGTTCCGAGGTCACCGGTTTCGAGATCGGCCAGCGCGTGTTCGGCTCCATGCAGGGCGCCTTCGCAAGCCGGCTGAACGTGCCTGCCCAACTGCTGGCGACTGTTCCCGAGGGGATCAGCGCCGTGGATGCGGCGACCATTCCCGCCGCTGCGCTGACGGTCCGGCTCGCCTTCGACTGGGCGAAGCTCAAGCCCGGGGACAAGGTGCTTATCCACGCCGCCAGCGGCGGGGTGGGTCTGGCCGCGGTGCAGATGGCCCGACAGCACGGCGCCACCGTCTTCGCGACCGCCAGCACCTATAAGCGCTCGACACTGCGCGACATGGGTGTCGAGTACGTCTATGACTCGCGCACAACAGATTTCGCCGACCAGATCCTCGCCGACACCAGCGGGGTGGGTGTCGACGTGGTGCTCAACAGCCTCACCAATGACGGATTCATCGACGCCACGGTACGGGCGACAGCGCAGGGTGGCCGGTTCGCTGAGATCGCCAAACGCGACATCTGGTCACCCGAGCAGATGGGCGCGATACGCCCAGACATCGCCTACGAGATCGTCGCCCTGGACGTGACGATGATGAGCGAGCCTGAGCGGATTGCGCAGTTGATGGCCGAGGTGTCACAAGGACTGGCCACCGGCGAATGGGCACCCGTGCCCGCTGAGGTGTACCCCCTTCCCGAAGCGAGGGCGGCGTTCCGGCGGATGCAGCAGGCACGGCACATCGGCAAGATCGTGGTGCAGATGCCCAAACCTCTTCAGCCGCGCGGGGATCGAAGCTATCTGATCACCGGCGGCCTGGGCGCACTCGGCCTGCACACCGCGGCGTATCTGGCTCAGCTGGGCGCCGGGGACATCGTGCTGACCAGCCGGCGCTCCCCCGACGCCGAGTCGCAGCAGGCCATCGACGCGATCACCGAGCGATACCACTGCAGGGTGCACGTCTTTGCCGGCGATGTCGGCGATGAGGACGAGGTCGCCCGGATCCTGGCCAGGATCCGCAGCGAGTTGCCGCCGCTGGCTGGAGTCGCGCATCTGGCCGGTGTGCTCGATGACGCACTGTTGCCGGGGCAGACACTGGACCGCTTCCGGAAGACGCTGGGGCCCAAGGCCTATGGCGCCTACCATTTGCATCGGATGACCGCTGACGACGATCTCGAGTTCTTCATCGTGTACTCGTCTGCATCAGCGGTCCTGGGCTCGCCCGCGCAGGCGAACTACGCCACCGCCAACGGTCTACTCGACGGACTGGCGGCTTACCGCCGGGCTCGGGGTCTGCCGGCGACGGCGGTCGACTTCGGACCGTGGGGCAGCGGCGGCATGGCGAGTTCACAGGCGGCACTGGCCAATCTCAGTGCCCAGGGCATGATGCCGCTGGATCCGCAGGCGGCGCTTGCTGCACTGGGCGAGGTGGTCCGCCACGGAACCGGGCAGGCCACGGTCTTGAAGGCCAACTGGCAACGCACCGCCAAGATGCTCGGCAACATCCGGCCGCCGTTGCTCGATAACGTGCTTCCGCGCGACGACGCGGCAGCCGCAGGCGACAGCCAGCTGCTGCGCCAGCTTCAGGAGACACCGGAAGCGCAGCGGGTCGATTTCATCGCCGAGTTCCTTCAACGTGAGGTGCAGGGCTTCCTGCGGCTCGCCCAGCCACCCGCCGCCACCAGCAGATTCCTCGATTTGGGGACTGATTCGCTGATGGCCGTCGAGTTACGCAATCGGCTGTTCGGGCAGTTCGGGGGCAAGTTCGACATCAGCCCGACCGCGGTGTTCGACTACCCGACGATCGGCGAGCTGGCGCAGCACCTGGCCAGCCAGCTGCCGGCCTCCGGCGAGGGTCCTGAGCAGCAGCCTGAACCCGCGCCGGAGACCGACAAGCCGGTGTGATTTCCATCGCACCATCTGGTTCGCCGGACGCCGAGGCAAACCGTCGTACGACGCCCATCGTGACCACTAGCTGCACAGATGGGGCCTGCGGCGCTGCGCTGGGCGGCCAGTCCAACCGGTGGGTTGGCCATCCCGTCTGAGTTGCTCACAGGGATTTGCAACAGGGTTACCGGGCGGTATAGTTGCCGTGTTACTGGTGGGTAACTTAGAGCTAAGTACCCAACCCGAAAAGGCACATTCCCATCGAGGAGAAGCAGTGAGCCACTACAAGAGCAACGTGCGCGACCAGGAGTTCAACCTGTTCGAGGTACTTGGCCTGGACAAGGTCCTCGGCCAGGGCGAGTACAGCGATCTCGACCCCGACACGGTGCGCGAGATGCTCGCCGAGTCGGCCCGCCTGAACGAGGGACCCATTGCGGCCTCCTTCGTAGACGGTGATCGCAATCCCCCGGTCTTCGATCCCAACACCCACACCGTGACCCTGCCGGAGTCGTTCAAGAAGTCGGTTCAGGCGTTCATCGACGGCGGCTGGGACAAAGTCGGCGTTCTGGAGTCGCTCGGTGGCATGCCGATGCCCCGGATCCTGGTGTGGGCCATCCACGAGCACGTGCTCGGCGCGAACCCCGCGGTGTGGATGTACGGCGGCGGCGCCGGATTCGCCAACATCCTCTACCACCTCGGCACCGATGAACAGAAGAAGTGGGCCGAGCTGGCCGCCGAGCGCGGGTGGGGTGCCACCATGGTGCTCACCGAGCCGGACGCCGGATCTGACGTCGGCGCCGGCCGGACGAAGGCCGTCAAGCAGGACGACGGCTCGTGGCACATCGACGGTGTGAAGCGATTCATCACCTCGGCCGACTCAGATGACTTGTTCGAGAACATCTTCCACCTGGTGCTGGCCCGCCCCGAGGGCGCAGGCCCCGGCACCAAGGGGCTTTCGCTGTTCTTCGTGCCGAAGTTCCTGTTCGACCCCGAGACCGGCGAGCCGGGCGAGCGCAACGGCGTCTTCGTCACCAACGTCGAACACAAGATGGGGCTGAAGGTTTCGGCGACCTGCGAGCTGACCATGGGCCAGCACGGCATCCCGGCCAAGGGCTGGCTGGTCGGCGAGGTCCATGACGGCATCGCGCAGATGTTCGACGTCATCGAGCAGGCCCGAATGATGGTGGGCACCAAGGCCATCTCGACGCTGTCGACCGGCTACCTCAACGCCCTGGAATACGCCAAGGACCGGGTGCAGGGTGCCGACCTGACCCAGATGACCGACAAGGCCGCGCCGCGCGTCACGATCACCCATCACCCCGATGTGCGCCGCAGCCTGATGACCCAGAAGGCCTACGCCGAGGGCGGTCGCGCGCTGTACCTCTACACCGCCAGCTACCAGGATGCCGCACTGGCCAAGGCAGTTCACGGTGTCGACGCCGAGCTGGCCGCTAAGGTCAACGATCTGCTGCTGCCGATCGTCAAGGGCTGTGGCTCCGAGCAGGCCTACGCCAAGCTCACCGAGAGCCTGCAGACCTTCGGCGGTTCGGGCTTCCTGCAGGACTACCCGGTCGAGCAATACATCCGCGACGCCAAGATCGACTCGCTGTATGAGGGCACCACCGCCATCCAGGCCCAGGACTTCTTCTTCCGCAAGATCGTCCGCGACAAGGGCGTGGCACTGGCCCACGTGGCGGGCCAGATCGGCGAGTTCATCAAGAACGAGTCCGGCAACGGCCGCCTCAAGACCGAACGTGCGCTGCTGGCCAAGGCTCTGGAGGATGTCCAGGCCATGGCGGCAACGATGACCGGTTACCTGATGGCCGCGCAGGAGGACCCCCAGTCCATCTACAAGGTGGGCCTGGCCTCGGTGCGCTTCCTGATGAGCGTCGGCGATCTGATGACCGGCTGGCTGCTGGCGCGTCAGGCTGCGGTCGCCATCGCCGCGCTCGACGCGGGTGCCACCGGCGCCGATCGTTCCTTCTACGAGGGCAAGATCGCCGTCGCGTCGTTCTTCGCCAAGAACATGCTGCCGCTGCTGACGAGCACTCGTCAGGTGATCGAGACGATCGACAACGAGATCATGGAACTCGACGAAGCGGCCTTCTAAACCGCCGAAGCAGAACGGCCCCGGGACTTTTCAGTCCCGGGGCCGTTCTGTATGCCGGTGTGGCTAGTCCGCCCGGCTGCGGCCCGAGGATCCGGTGGCCCTCGACCCGCCGGCAGACGAGCCGCCCTGAGATGACGCCTGCTTCTGCGCTTTCTTCCTGGCGGTCGCGCCGGCGCCTGCGGGGGTGCTTGGGGTTGTCGGTGTCTGCGCCGACGATGTCGGTGTCAGCGCCGCGGTCACCGACGATGCTGCCGGTTGGGTCGACGGCAGCGGCGCGTAGCCCTGATCGATGATCGGCCGCAGCTGAGCGTCGATGCTGTCGACGATGTCCTTGGGAACACCCAACTGGCGCAACGGCATTGTGAGCGGCAGGAAGTTGGTGGGCACGAAGTAGGTCGTCGTGGTGCCGCCCAGGCTGTTCGTGGTCGTGGTGATGTTCGCCGCGGGGACGGTGGACAGGTCCGTGGTGTGGGCCACGGCGTGTACGTAGTAGATCCCCATCACCGCGTTGAGCACCGTCAGCATGTTCCAGGGCTGAGTGATCGGATCGGCGAACCCGTCGTACTGGTTGATCACCACCACCGTGTGGAAACGGGTCTCCGGCAACGTGATGGGCGTGTAGTCGAAGATCGGAACGTAGGTGCCGCCGTTGTGTGCGAACAACCCGAAGTTGGGGTCGGCAATCAGGACGAAGGTGGTGTTCGAGGGGACGCTGAGGTCGGCGTTGAGGTCGGCAGCCACCTGCTGAACGACCATGGCGCCCTGTGAGGTCCCGATGAGCACCAGTGAATCCAACGCACCCACACTCAGTCCGGCGACGGCGGTTTCCACATTGGCGACCCCGGCAGCCACTGAGACCCCCAGTGTCGGGTCCAGCACCCCGGTGACCGGCCAGATGGCCGCCGGATAGTTGACCGTGGTGATCGTGTCGTCGGCATAGGCCCCGCCCAGCAGCGAGGCATTGACGTTGAAGATCTGGGAGAGCACCGCGCCCAGCGAGCCGCTGGTTCCCCCGACCCACAAGACGGTCGACGCGTTGGCTGGTGCGGCCAGCGCGATAACCAACCCCACCAGCAAGCACAAAACGCCCCGCAGCCGCCGCTTGCGAAGCCGACGTAGCGGGACGGGTTCCCGACCCATCGGCTAAGCATTGACGGTATCGACAATCACCGCAACCCCAGCTCACGGCGGTGATCTAATCGGGACCTTAGGCTCTGGTAATTCGCCGGGTATCCGCTAGGTTGAGGGGCATGGCGACGCCCGACGACAGCAAAGACACCGACCCGCAGCAAACCGCTGCGGACGCGGGAAAACCGCCCGCGAGCGGTCCGCTGGCGACGATCGTCGGACCCTTCACCAAAGCCGGCGGCTATTACGCCCGCTCCTGGGGCGCCTACCTCGACGGCACCCACGGTGAACTGCCTGTCGCGCGGCCCACCCTCTCGCTGGCCACTCACGCCCTGCGCGACGAGATCGTGCTGGTGGGCCTGCGCTGGCGCCGGCCGCTGAGCGACGCGAGGGTCTACGAGCGCATCAACGCCGAGGTCGCCGAGGCGATCAAGCTCTACGACAAGAAGGGCTGGCTGACCAAACCGGCCGGGTTCTTCGCCTCGCCACCGGCGCCCACCGACGTCTCGATCCGGTCGTTCACCAGCCGCAACCGCACCCATGAACGGCTGTCATTCGAGAGCGGCTACCAGCCGTACCCCAAGGAGCCGGGCCGCGACCGCTGGTTGAGCTACACCGGCAACCACCGCGAGTACGCCCTGGTGTTGCGCCATCCCGAGCCGCGGCCCTGGCTGGTGTGCGTCCATGGAACCGAGATGGGGCGGGTGGGGCTCGACCTGACCCTGTTCCGGGCCTGGCATCTACACGAGGACTTCGGCCTCAACGTCGTGCTGCCGGTACTGCCCATGCACGGGCCACGGGCCAGAGGACTCCCCAAGAACGCGGTCTATCCGGGCGAGGACGTGATGGACGACGTCCACGCGACCGCACAGGCGGTCTGGGATGTGCGCCGGGTGCTGGCCTGGATCCGGTCCCAGCAGCCTGATGCCCAGATCGGGCTCAACAGCATCTCGCTGGGTGGCTACATCGCCGCGCTGGTGGCCAGCCTCGAGGACGGGTTGTCGTGCGCGATCCTCGGGGTGCCCCCGTCGAATCTCGTCGAGATCCTGGGCCGGCACGCCGGCTTGGACAAACACGACCCGAGGCACCGGACGCTGGAGCTGGCCGCCCCGATCGGCCGGATGATCTCGCCGCTGTCGCTGGAGCCGAAAGTCCCTCCGCAGGGCCGGTTCATCTACGCAGGGGTCGCCGATCGCATCGTGCATCCCCGCGAGCAGGTACTGCAGCTGTGGGAGCACTGGGGACGACCCGATATCGGGTGGTACCGCGGCGGACACACCGGCTTCTTCCAAGCCCGGCCGGTGCAGCGCTTCGTCGACTCGGCACTCGTACAGTCAGGGCTCGTCGTCAATCAAAAATGACCGCCGCTGGACTCCCCTCTTCTCCAGCGGCGGTCCTTCACCTGTGTCAATAAGACCCAGATAAAGAGGATGCCCCGTGTTGCCGTCGGGTCGGGGGGTCAGACGGCAACACGGAGCTATCCGGTACATCGGGTACCCCAGGCGGTCCGTTACAAACTCGGCCAAACTTTTTTCAACATTTTTTTCAGGCCTCCAAGATGGCGGTCACACCCTGGCCGCCGGCTGCACAGATGGAGATCAAGCCCCGCACCGGCCTGCCGGTTTCGGCCTTCTTCTCGGCCAGCTGTTTGGCCAGCTGGGCCACGATCCGGCCGCCGGTCGCCGCGAACGGATGTCCCGCGGCCAGCGAGGAGCCGTTGACGTTGAGCTTGGAGCGGTCGATGGCACCCAGCGCGGCGTCCAAGCCCAGCCGTTCCTTGCAGTACTCCTCGGACTCCCACGCCTGGAGATGGGCCAGCACGACCGAGGCGAAAGCCTCGTGGATCTCATAGAAGTCGAAGTCGCCCAACGCGAGTCCGTTGCGAGCCAACAGCCGCGGCACCGCATAGGTGGGCGCCATCAGCAGGCCGTCGACACCGTTGACGTAGTCGACGGCCGCGGTCTCGGAGTCGACGAAGTAGGCCAGCGGCGTCAACGAATGTGATTCTGCCCACTCCTCGCTGGCGAGCAGCGCCACCGAAGCACCGTCGGTGAGGGGGGTGGAGTTGCCTGCCGTCATCGTGGCGTCGCCGTTGCGGACACCGAAGACCGGCTTGAGCTTGGCCAGCTTCTCGGCGCTGGAGTCGGCCCGAAGGTTGTTGTCACGGTAGAGACCCAGGAACGGTGTGACGAGGTCGTCAAAGAATCCACGGTCATAGGCCGCGGCCATATTGCGGTGGCTGGCGGCGGCGAGCTCGTCCTGATCGACGCGCTTGATCCCCATCTGCTTGGCGGTGATGGCGGCGTGATCACCCATGGACAGTCCGGTGCGGGGCTCACCGTTGGTGGGAATCTCCACGCCCAGGGCGGCCGGCAGTTTGCCCACCAACTTCAGCCGATCGACGTTCGACTTGGCCCGACGCAACCCCAGCAAGGTGCGACGTAAATTGTCGCCCAAGCCAATTGGCGCATCGGAGGTGGTGTCCACGCCGCCGGCGACGGCGGACTCGTAGCGGCCGGCGGCAATGCCGTCGGCTGCGGCGATGGCCGCCTGCAGCCCGGTGCCGCAGGCCTGCTGCAGATCGATCGCGGAGGTGTAGGGCGACAACGCACTGCCCAGCACGCTCTCGCGCATGAGGTTGAAGTCGCGGCTGTGCTTGAGGACCGCTCCGCCGATCACGGCACCGAGTTGTTCACCGGCCAGACCGAACCGGTCCACCAGGCCGTCGAGTGCGGCGGTGAACATGTCTTGGTTGGAGGCTTCGGCGTAGGCGCCGTCCGACCGGGCGAACGGAATGCGGTTGCCGCCGAGGACGGCTACCTTACGGGGTTTCTGACTGGTGGAAGCCACGGGAATCTCCGCTGTGTCGTCGGTTCGAGGTGGGTATACGCACCCATAGTACGCACCGTTCTTACTCTAGAGTAAGTTCGTTCCCGGTCCACCCCCACCGCAAACGCGAAAGGCAGATTCGTGGCTTCCGACGTGTTCACACAAGTCGTCAACTCCGCCCCCGGATCGTTCCTGGCCAAGCAGCTCGGCGTCCCGCAGCCCGAAACCCTGCGCCGCTACCGCCCGGGCGAACCCCCGCTGGCCGGCTCGCTGCTGATCGGCGGGCACGGCCGCGTGGTCGAACCGCTGCGCGCCGCGCTGGCCGAGGACTACCAGCTGGTGTCGGACAATCTCGGTGGCCGCTGGGCCGACTCGTTCGGCGGACTGGTCTTCGATGCCACCGGCATCACCGAACCGGTCCAGCTGCGCGGCCTCTACGAGTTCTTCACCCCGCTGCTGCGCAACCTCGGACCGTCGGGGCGCGTCGTCGTCATCGGCACCACCCCCGACGAGACCGCCACCGTCGACGAACAGATCTGCCAGCGCGCACTGGAAGGCTTCACCCGATCACTGGGCAAGGAGCTGCGCCGCGGCGCCACCGTGGCCCTGGTCTACCTGTCACCGGCGGCCAAACCCGCTGCGACAGGCCTGGAATCGACCCTGCGGTTCATCCTGTCCGGCAAGTCGGCCTACGTCGACGGGCAGGTGTTCTACGTCGGGCCCGCCGACTCGACCCCGCCCGCCGCCTGGGACAAGCCGCTGGCCGGCAAGGTCGCCGTCGTGACGGGCGCGGCCCGCGGTATCGGCGCCACCATCGCCGAGGTGTTCGCCCGCGACGGCGCCAAGGTCGTGGCGATCGACGTCGAGACAGCCCATGACGCTCTCGACGAGACCGCCGCCAAGGTGGGCGGGACCGCGCTGGCGCTCGACGTCACCGCCGCGGACGCGGTCGACAAGATCACCGCACACCTGCGTGAGCACTACTCGGAGATCAACGGGGGCCGGGCCGACATCCTGGTCAACAACGCCGGCATCACCCGCGACAAGTTGCTGGCCAACATGGACGACGCGCGCTGGGACGCGGTGGTCGCGGTGAATTTGCTTGCCCCGCAACGCCTCACCGAGGGTCTCGTCGGCAACGGCAGCATCTCCGAAGGCGGGCGGATCATCGGGTTGTCCTCGATGGCCGGTATCGCAGGCAATCGCGGCCAGACCAACTACGCCACCACCAAGGCCGGCATGATCGGCATCACCTCGGCGCTGGCGCCGTCGCTGGCGGAGAAGGGCATCACCATCAACGCGGTGGCACCCGGCTTCATCGAAACCGCGATGACGGCGGCGATCCCGCTGGCCACCCGGGAAGTCGGCAGGCGGCTGAACTCGCTGTACCAGGGCGGCAAGCCCGTCGATGTCGCCGAGACCATCGCCTACTTCGCGAACCCGGCCTCGAACGCGGTGACCGGCAATGTGATCCGAGTGTGCGGCCAAGCCATGCTGGGGGCATAGTCGGGACTATGACCGAACAACCCAGCAGCTTGCGCAACATGCTGCGGGCCGCGGCCGGCTCGCTGCCGTTCATCCCGCGCACCGAGAACCTGCCCACCCGATCGCTGACGGTCGACGAGCTGCCGATCGATCGATCGAATGTGGCCGCCTACGCGGCGGTCACCGGGCTGCGTTACGGCGACACCGTTCCGCTGACCTATCCGTTCGCCCTGACCTTCCCGACGGTCATGTCGTTGGTGACCGGGTTCGACTTCCCGTTCGCGGCCATGGGTGCGGTGCACGTCGAGAACCACATCACCCAGTACCGGCCGATCGCGGTCACCGACACCGTCGGCGTCACCGTGCACGCGGAGAATCTGCGCGAACACCGCAAGGGCCTGCTTGTCGATCTGGTCACCGACGTCAAGGTCGGCAACGAGCCGGCGTGGCACCAGGTCACCACCTTCCTGCACCAGCAGCGCACCAGCCTCTCCGGCGAGCCCCGCCCCGAGCCGCCGAAGCAGCCGAAGTTGGCGCCGCCCAACACAATTCTGCGGATCACCCCCGGCCAGATTCGTCGCTACGCCGCCGTCAGCGGTGACCACAATCCGATCCACACCAATGCCCTGGGCGCCAAGCTGTTCGGGTTTCCGACTGTTATCGCGCACGGGATGTTTAGTGCTGCAGCAGTTCTGGCCAATATCGAGGGTCAGCTGCCCGACGCCGTGCGTTATTCGGTGAAGTTCGGCAAACCGGTGGTGTTGCCGGCCAGCGCCGGCCTCTACGTCGAAAGGGCCGCCGACGGATGGGATATCGCGCTGCGCAACCTCGCCAAGGGGTATCCGCACCTGACGGCGACGGTGCGCGGGCTGTAGCCCGCCTGGTCAGTGCGAACCGGCCGAATGGCCGTCCTTGTCGGTCGGTGCGCCCTTGAGGCCGCGCCAGAACAGGTTGATCAACAGCGCCGCCGCCTCGTCGACGTCGGCTTCCCCGGCGCTCACCTGCGCGGCCACCGCCTCGCCCGCACCCACCAGAGCGACGGCCATCATGTGAAAATCGGTGCCCGGCTCGGGATGACGGGTGCCCGTCTCCAGCAGGCGGGCCACCATGTCGATGATCTTCTCGCGCCCCTCCCGCACGGTGTGCGCGAACGCCTGCGAACTGGTCGCCTGGGTATACAGCACGATCCAGGACGCCCGGTTGGCGTCGATGTACTGCAACACCGAGAGAATGACGCTGCGCAGCAGTTCGTGCGGGCTCTGCTTGAGGTCGATGTCCTGGCCGACCGCCTCGATGAACCGGCTCAGTTCGCGGCTCAGGCACGCCCCGAACAGCTCCTCTTTGGAGCCGTAATAGAGATAGAGCATCGGCTTGGAGATCTCGGCTTCGGCGGCGATCACGTCCATCGACGTCTCGTGATAGCCGTTGACCGAGAACATCTGGACGGCCGCGTCGAGCATCTGCTGCTCACGCACGGCACGCGGCAACCGTTTGGTGCCACCTGCCGCCATGGTCGCCGCCTTCTCTGTCCTGGGCCTTTCGGCCGTCCTAGGAAGAGGCTAGCCGCCGCAACGCGGACTGGCGCCCTTCAAGCCGGCCACCCGCAATACGGAGGCGTCGATCGCAGGCAATGACAGCTCACCGCCGTTGAGGGCCGCCTCCAGCCGGTCGAGCACCGCGGGAACTTCGTCGGTGGTCACCCACAGGCCGACGTCGGCACCGGCCTGCAGGGCCCGCAGGACCGCCTCGGCGACCCCGTAATGCGAGGAGATGGCCGCCATGGAGGACAGGTCGTCGGTGAAGACGATCCCGTTGAAGGGCGGCCCGCCGTAGTTCCCGCTGCGCAGCAGGTTCACCGCGGCGGGGCTCAGGCTGGCCGGTACCCCACCGGTCAGGCCGGGCACCTCGAGGTGGCCGATCATCACCGCCACCGGAGCTTCAGTGGTCAGGGTGCGGTACGGAATGAGGTCGTTGTTCTGCAGGTCCGCCAGCGGCGGGGTGGTGACCGCACCGGCAGTGTGCGAGTCGCCCGAGCCGTGGCCGTGGCCGGGGAAGTGCTTGAGCACCGGCAGCAGACCGGCGTCCCGTAAGCCGCGGGCGTAGGCACCGGCGTAGGTGGTCACCACGGCCGGGTCGTTGGAGAAGGACCGGTCGCCGATGACGGTGTCGTCGGCGGCGGCGGTCACATCGACCACCGGTGCGAAGTCGACGGTGATACCCAGGCCCCGCATCTGACGGCCGCGGTCCAGTGCCAGCTGGTAGACCTCGTCGGGAGATTTCGTCTGGGCCAGCACCCGGGCCGAAGGTGCGGCACCGATGAGGCTGGTCAGCCGGGAGACGCGGCCGCCCTCCTCGTCGACGCTGACCGCCAGCGGCAGCGGACCCGCATTGGCGATGTCGGGCAGCGAACCGTCGGTCAGCATCGACAGGTCGGTCCAGCTGCCGATGAAAATCCCGCCGACGTGATAGTTGCTCACCACGGCACGGGCGTCGGCGGCGTTGCGCACGCCGACCATCAACAGCTGCGCCAACTTGTCGCGGGTGGACATTGTCAGCGGGTCACCGCACACCGGTGGGGCCGGGGCGGCCGGAGCCGGGACCGGGCCGGCCAGCGGCGTGGCTCCGCTTGCGGAGGAGGAGCTGACCGGCGACGACGATGCAGGCGCACTCTTGGTGGCGGGTGTCGAACAACCCAGGATCAGCAACGGCAACGTCGACACCGCTGCGATTCCGCGGAGGAAGGGCACGCGTCTGGCCATCCGACCATGCTGTCACGAGCGCCGCCGTCGTCCAACCGGGGTTGGACGCGTGTTAGGTTGACCAGCGGGTAACCCCACCTGACCCGACCCCGTCCCCGTAGCGCAGAGGAGACCCGATCATGACCCGGTTCGTGGTTCCCGCCGCCGCCAGCATCGTGGTCGGCCTGCTGCTGGGAGCGGCCTCGGTATTCGGGGTGACGCTGATGATCCAGCAGGACACCAAGCCGCCGCTGTCCTCCGGCGACCCGGCGTCATCGGTGCTCAACCGCGTCGAGTACGGCAACCGCGGCTAGCCTGAGCACGCTCGCCGCCGCCTCCCCCGCGGTCAGGGAGGCACCCGTCACCACAACGCCGCTGTCCCGACGGTGGCTGGGCGGCGCATTCGCCGTCGCACTGGTGCTGTGCTTCGCGCAGTCACCGGGAATGGTCTCCCCCGACACCAAACTCGACCTGACCGCCAACCCGCTGCGGTTCCTGGCCCGCGCCGCCAACCTGTGGAACAGCGATCTGCCGTTCGGGCAGGCGCAGAACCAGGCCTACGGCTATCTCTTCCCACACGGGGCGTTCTTCCTGCTCGGTGACACCGTGGGGCTGCCCGGTTGGGTCACCCAGCGGCTGTGGTGGGCGCTGCTGCTGACCGCGGGGTTCTGGGGCCTGCTGCGGGTGGCCGAAGCGTTGAACGACGGCCGGGGCATCGGGACCACGCCGTCACGACTGATCGCGGCGGTGGCCTTCACGCTGTCACCCCGGGTGCTGACGACGCTCGGCTCGATCTCCTCGGAGACGCTGCCGATGATGCTGGCGCCGTGGGTACTCCTGCCGGTGATCCTCGCCTTGCGCGCGGACTCGTCACGATCGCTTCGGATGCTGGCCGCCCGCGCCGGTATCGCCCTGGCGTTGATGGGCGCAGTCAACGCGGTGGCCACCATCACCGGATGCCTGCCGGCCGTCATCTGGTGGCTGTGTCACCGGCCGAACCGGACGTGGTGGCGGTTCACCGGCTGGTGGGCGCTGGCCTCGGCACTGGCGGTCACCTGGTGGGTGGTGGCGCTGCTGCTGCTCGGCAGGATCAGCCCGCCGTTCCTGGACTTCATCGAATCCTCCGGGGTCACCACGCAGTGGACATCGCTGACCGAGGTGCTGCGCGGAACCGACAGCTGGACGCCGTTCGTCTCGCCCAATGCGACCGCGGGCTCCTCGCTGGTGACCCAGCCGGTGCTGATTCTGGCGACCGTCCTGGTCGCCGCGGGCGGGCTGGCGGGGCTGGCACTGCGCTCGATGCCGGCGCGCGGTCGGCTGATCACCATGCTGCTCGTCGGCGTGGTGCTGCTGGCCGTGGGTTACTCAGGCGGGCTCGGTTCACCGCTGGCCCATCAGGTGCAGTCGTTCCTCGACGCCGCAGGCGCCCCGCTGCGCAACGTGCACAAGCTGGAACCGGTGGTCCGCATACCGCTGGTGCTCGGGATCGCCCACCTGCTCAGCCGCATTCCGCTGCCGGGCAGTGCCCCGCGACCGGTGTGGATCCGGGCGTTCGCCCACCCCGAGGACGACAAACGGGTGGCCGTCGGCATCGTCGTGCTCGCCGCGCTGGCGGTGGCCACCTCGATGGCGTGGACGGGCCGGCTCACCCCGCCCGGCACCTTCCGCGCCATCCCCGACTACTGGTATCAGGCCGCCGACTGGCTGGCCGAACACAACAGGGGCGAGCCGACCCCGGGACGGGTGCTTGTGGCACCGGGCGCGCCGTTCGCCACCCAGGTATGGGGTAACAGCCACGACGAGCCCCTCCAGGTGTTGAGCGAAGGCCCTTGGGGGGTAAGGGATTCCATCCCGCTGACGCCGCCACAGACAATCCGCGCACTAGACTCCGTGCAGCGGCTGTTCGCAGCCGGGCGCCCGTCGGCGGGTCTAGCCGACACCCTTGCCCGCCAAGGCATTTCCTATGTGGTGGTACGAAACGATCTCGACCCGGATACGTCCCGATCGGCGCGGCCGCTGCTGGTACACCGCGCCATCGACGGCTCGCCGGGACTGACGAAGGTGGCCGAGTTCGGCGAACCCATCGGAGCGGGCACCTTGTCGGGCTTCATCAGCGACAGCGGCCTGCGGCCGGCCTATCCCGCCGTCGAGATCTATCACGTTGACGCACAAGGCAATCCGGGTGCACCGTATCTGGCCGACGCCGACCGCATGAGCAGGGTGGACGGCGGCCCCGAGGTACTGCTGAGGCTCGACGAACGGCGCCGCCTGCTGCGGCAGGCTCCGCTCGGGCCGGTGCTGCTGACCTCCGACGCCCAGCACGCCAATCTTCCGGTCCCGCTCGTCACCGTCACCGACACCCCCGTCGACCGCGAAACCGACTACGGCCGCGTCGACGACCACACATCGGCCGTACGGGCCGAAGGCGACCGGCGCAACACCTTCAACCGGGTGCCCGACTACCCGGTGCCCGGCGCCAAGCTGGTGCACGGCGCCTGGTCGGGCGGGCGGCTGAGCGTCTCGAGTTCGTCGTCGGACTCCACCGCGCTGCCCACCGTCGCACCGGCCAGCGGCCCCGCCGCCGCCGTCGACGGCGATTCGGCGACCGCATGGGTGTCGAACTCGCTGCAGCCCGCGGTCGGCCAGTGGCTCCAGGTCGACTTCGACCATCCGGTCACCAACGCCACGCTCACCGTCACGCCGAGCGCCACCGCCGTCGGAGCACAGGTCCGCCGCCTGCAGGTGTCGACCGTAAACGGCACCACCACAGTGCGTTTCGAGGAACCCGGAAAGCCACTGACGATCGCGCTCCCGGTCGGCGAGACACCGTGGGTGCGGATCACCGCGATCGGGACCGACGACGGATCCTCCGGTGTGCAGTTCGGGATCACCGACCTGTCGGTCACCCAGTACGACGCGTCGGGCTACGCCCACCCCGTCGACATCCGGCACACCGTCGTCGTGCCCGGCCCACCCGCCGGGTCCACCGTCGCAGCGTGGGATCTGGGCTCCGAACTGCTGGGCAGGCCCGGCTGCGCGGACTCCCCCGACGGTGTGCACTGCGCCGCATCGATGTCACAGGCACCGGAGGAACCGGTGACGCTGAGCCGAACACTGACGGTGCCCGCCCCGATCCAGGTGAAACCGATTGTGTGGGTGCGCGCCCGCCAGGGACCGAACCTGGCCGACCTGATCGCCCAGCCGGGTACCACCCGGTCCCGGGCCGACTCCGACCTCATCGACGTCGACGGTTCGGCATATGCGGCCACCGACGGCGACCCCAGGACCTCGTGGACGGCCTCGCAAAGTGTGGTCCAGTACAAGACCGGGCCGACGCTGACCGTGACGCTACCCAAGGCCACCGAGGTCACCGGGCTGCGGCTCACGCCGAGTTCCTCACCGCTGCCGACACATCCGACGATGGTCGCCATCGACCTCGGCGACGGACCGCAAGTCCGCAGGCTGAAAGCGGACGACCGCGGCCCACAGACCGTGTCGCTGCGCCCCAGGACCACCGACACCGTCCGGATCAGCCTGCTCGACTGGGACGACGTCATCGACCGCACCGCGCTGGGTTTCGACCAGCTCAAACCGCCCGGTCTGGCCGAGGTCAGCGTGCTTGGCGCCGACGGCAAGCCGGTGGCCGCCGCCGATGCGGCACGCAACCGCAGCCGCACCATCGAGATCCCATGCGGGCAGGGCCCGATCATCGCGGTGTCGGGCAGGTTCGTGCAGACCTCGGTACGCACCACGGTGGCCGCCCTGCTCGACGGCGAGCCGCTGGCAGCCAGCGCGTGCGACCCGGCGCCGATCGCGCTGCCCGCCGGCCAGCAGGAGCTGCTGGTCAGTCCGGGCTCCGGTTTCATCGTCGACGGCGTGGCACTGGCCGGACCGCAGGAAGCTGAGATACCCACGGCGACAACCACTCCCGCAGACGTCACGAGCTGGGGCCCGGACCGCCGGGTCATACACGTCAGCCGCGCACCGATCGCCCGGGTGCTGGTGGTCCCCGAGAGCGTCAATCCCGGCTGGGTGGCCCACGCCCCCGACGGGGTGACCCTGACCCCGGTTGTCGTCAACGGCTGGCAGCAGGGCTGGGTGGTGCCCGCCGGGGAGCAGGGCACGATCACGCTGAGCTTTCCGTCGAATGCCGCCTACCGCACCGGACTGGCCGTGGGGCTGTCCCTGCTGCCGCTGCTGGCGCTGCTCGCGTTCGTCCCCGCCCGCCGGCCACCGCCGGCAGCAGTCCCGGCGAAGCCCTGGACCGTGCCGGTGCTGGCCGGGGCCGGTGTGCTGGCCGTGGGCGGTCTGATCGCCGGCCTCGGCGGGCTTGCGGTGTTCGGCATCGCACTGCTGGTGACCTACGGGCTGCGGCACCGACAGGTGCTGCGCGACAGGGTCACGCTGGGGACCGCGTCGTGCGGGTTGATCCTCGCCGGTGCGGTGCTGTCGCGGTATCCGTGGCGTTCGGTCGACGGCTACGTCGGGCATTCGCCGTGGGTGCAGCTCCCGGCGCTGATCGCACTCGGTGCCCTGGCCGCCTCCGCCCTGCCCACACCGCACCTATCTGACGAAAGCGGCCAGGGCTCAACAGCTTCCCGTTAGTGTCGTGGCATGACAGAGCCGTCGCAGGTCGAGACCGTTCGAGGCGCCGTCGCAACCACCGATCTGGGCGTCGTGCTGATGCACGAGCACGTGTTCGTGCTGTCCCCCGAGATTCTGGCGAACTACCCGGAAGGCTGGGGTGACGAGGCCGCGCGCGAGGCCGACGCCGTCGAGAAGCTCAATGCGCTCAAAGCGACCGGGGTCGACACCATCGTCGATCCCACGGTGATCGGCCTCGGCCGCTACATCCCGCGCATCCAGCGGGTGGCAGCCCAGACCGACCTGCAGATCGTCGTCGCCACCGGGGTGTACACCTACAACGACGTCCCGATGTACTTCCACTTCACCGGTCCGGGCACCGGTTTGGGCGGCCCGGAGACGATGACCGACCTGTTCGTCCGTGACATCACCGAGGGCATCGCCGACACCGGCGTCAGGGCCGCGATCCTCAAGTGCGCCACCGACGAACCCGGCGTGACACCCGGCGTCGAGCGGGTGCTGCGCGCCGTGGCCCAGGCCCACCGCCAGACCGGTGTGCCGATCACCACCCACACCCACGCCCCCACCCGGCGGGGTCTGGAGCAGCAGCGCATCTTCGCCGAGGAGGGCGTCGACCTGAGCCGGGTCATCATCGGGCACAGCGGTGACACCACCGACCTGGCCTACCTCGAGGAGTTGATCGCCGCCGGCTCCTACCTCGGGATGGACCGATTCGGCCTGGACGCCATGCTCAGCTTCGACGACCGCGTGGACACCGTCGCGGCGATGTGCCACCGCGGCCACGCCGACCGGATGGTGCTCTCGCACGACGCATCCTGCTACATCGACTGGCTTCCCGAAGCCGCACTGCCGGTGGCGCTTCCGAACTGGCACTACCTACATATCCACAACGACGTGCTGCCGGCATTGCGCAGCCGCGGCGTCACCGACGAACAGATCACCACCATGCTGGTGGACAACCCCCGCGCCATCTTCTCCCGAGAAGGAACCTATGAGTGACGAGATTCTCCCGATCGGAGCCCGCCTGAGCCAACTGGCCGCCGAGGACCCCGACCGGCCGGCAGTGAGCTGTGACGGACGGACACTGACCCGCGGTGAGCTCGAGTCGGCGTCGAACCGGCTGGCCCGTGCGTACGCCGAACTCGGTGTGGGGCAGGGTGATTACGTCACGATCGCAGTGGCCAACTCGATCGAGTGGGTGCTGGCGACGGTGGCGGTCTGGAAGCTCGGCGCCATCCCCCAGCCGCTGTCGCCGCGGCTGCCCGACGCCGAGTTCGAGGGTCTGCTGGACCTCAAGCCGCGCGCACTTCTGGTCGGCCGGGCCGACCCGCGCGGCGTGGTCCCCTCGGTCGATGCCGACTTCACCGGCCGCCCCGAACTGTCGGACGCCCCACTGCCCGAAGTGGTTTCGCCGTGCTGGAAGTCGATTGCCTCCGGTGGCAGCACCGGGCGGCCCAAGCTCATCGAGGCCGGCGGCGAGGGCAGGATCCCGGCCGAGATCGTCGCCATGGGAATGGGCAACATGCCAACCGACACCCACCTGCTGCCGGTGCCGCTGAGCCACAACACCGGGTTCACCTCTGCCACTCTGGCGCTGCTGACCGGCCAGCACCTGGTGTTGATGCGCCGCTTCGACCCGCAGGAGTTCCTGCGGCTGATCACCGACTACCGGGTCAACTACCTGGCCACCGTGCCCACGATCATGCAGCGGCTGCTGCCGGTGTATCGGGCCGACCCCGATGCCTACGACCTGTCCTCGCTGCGCAGGTTCTGGCACCTGGCGGCCCCGTGCCCACCCAACATCAAGGAAGCCTGGATCGAACTGCTCGGGCCGGATGTCGTGTGGGAACTCTATGGCGGCACCGAACTTCAGGCCCTGACGTTCATCAGCGGCACCGAGTGGCTGGCGCACCGTGGCTCGGTCGGCCGGGTGGTGGTCGGCGAGATGAAGGTGCTCGACGACGACGGCAACGAGTGTCCGCCCGGAGTGGTCGGCGAGATCTACATGCGCCCGGCTCCGGGCAGCGCGCCGACCTACCGCTACGTCGGCAGCACCGCCAAGACCCGCGACGGCTGGGACTCGCTGGGCGACCTCGGCTGGTTCGACGAGGAGGGTTACCTGTATCTGGCCGACCGTCGGGTGGACATGTTCACCGTGGGTGGGCGCAATGTGTACCCGGCCGAGATCGAGAGCGCGCTCGCTGAGCATCCGGCCGTGCTGTCGTGTCTGGTGGTCGGCGTACCGCACGAGGATTTGGGCCAGGTACCGCATGCGCTGGTCCATACCGGCGGGGGCGGTCTCGACGACGCCGACGTGCAAGCATTCGTCGCCGAGCGGCTGGCCGACTACAAAGTGCCGCGCACCGTCGAATTCGTGGACACCCCGTTGCGGGACGACGCCGGCAAGGCGCGGCGCTCGGCGGTGCGCGAGGAGGTCATCGCGCGGCTCCAGGGCTGAGCGACTAGTTCGTGGGTTCGTCGGGCTGGCGCCTGATCTGGCCGTGTTCGAGCAGTGCGTTGACGGCGTCGCGCCAGCGCTGCAGTTGACCCGGGCTGACGAAGGGCTCCGGCAGGTGGCGGTCGATGTGCCGACGCATGATCACCGCCCCCAACACCAGGACGAGCGGGTTGAGTGCGGCCCACACCAGATCGAGATCGTCGGCCGAGCCGCCTTCGTCGGCAAGACGGCGCCAGCGCGCCAGGCCGATCGCGGCCGTCGAGTCGAAGAACACTGCCCCTGCGGGGGCGCCTTCGACGAGCAGGGTGGCGAGATAGTCGACGGCGGTCAGTTGCCGGGCCAGCAGGAAGCTCACCCGCCGGCCCATCTCCAGAACGGACTCGTTCGGCGACGTGGTCAGCGGTCTGGCCATCTCCGTCCGGATGACAGCCAGCGCGTGGGCAGTGACCGCTTCGACCAGATTCTCCTTGGAGCCGAAGTGATGCTGTACCAATCCCACTGACACACCGGCGGCATGCGCGACCATCTGCAACGTCGACTTCGCGGCACCGTGCTCACTGAACACCTCGAGGGCTGCCTCGACCACGCGCTGCCGTCTCGACGTGCCGAGGCCGTCTTCGGAGATCACTACGCCGCCGCCAATCCTCCACCCCGTCGCTGATATTGCACCCCTGGGATGGATCCCCATGTTCTACACGAAATTCAGCCCCGTTCGGTTCACCTGTTGCACCGGCAAGCACCTACCCCTGGCCCAGCCAGGCACGCGCCGCAACGAGTTCGGGCACCAGCACTTCGGTGAGCAGGCGTACGTCATCGTCGTCGTCACCGGGGTAGCGCACCTCGACGCCGGCACCGGGAACGCTACCCCCAACCGCGACAACGGTGGTGCCGCGCAGTGTCGTCCACTCGGCCATCTGCTCCTCCCACGGCGACCCGGCGAACACCAGCAGCCGGTAGTCGGTGGTCTTGGTGAGATAGACGTCGACGTGGCTCCAGTCGCCGGTTTCGCAGCCCACCGCCGGGCGGCGTGGTCCCTCGCGCAGCATCAGTGCACCTTGCTGGGCTGAACAGAACCGGTGCGCAGGTGCTGCCAGGTGCGTGCCGTCCGGCCCGAGTAGCAGGCCGGAAACCGCAGGCCGCCAATCAGATTCGGTGTCCAGCAAATGGGCGCTGGCCACCCCGGCGGCGGCGACGGCGGCGGCCAGCGCCGCGGTGCCGATGCCGGCCAGCTGCAGCTCGAGCGCCATCAGTAGGGCCAGAGTGTGCTGATAGGTGCGGCAGGCCACGCCGCCGACCTCGCGATCGGCCTGCAGTTCGACGACAGCATCACAGCGCTCGGCGATGGCCGAGCCCGCCGTATTGGTCAGCGCGACGGTGGTGACACCGGATGGCAAGCGACTCAGCGCGTCAAGGGTTTCCACCGAGCCGCCGGTGGCCGACGTCGCCACGACCAACGTGCCGGGACCCCAGTGTGGAAGCGATCGGGTGGACGCCACCTCGGAGACCGCAACCAGTCCGCGGGCGCGCATCCGGGCGGCCGCCACACCCCCGGCATAGGCCGAGGATCCCATCCCGAGCAGCACCACCCGGTCGGTACCGGGCGGCACCACCGGCGCCCACGGGTTGGCGCCGCCCAGCGTATGGGCCAGCCTGCCCAGCGTCTCCGGTTTGCGGTGCAGATCGGCGGCGAAGCCCTCAGCGTCCACCAGTGGTCCTCTCGTCGAGCAGTGCGGGCAGGGCCGCGTCGGGCACATACATCCACCGCGGCAGATGCCTTGCTGCGTAGACGATTTCACGCAAAACCTGTTGCAGGCGGAACGCCGGGAGCTGCGCCGGGTCGTACAGCTCGGCGTGGCCGAGGCGAGCCAGCCTGTCGGAGTAACCGGACAGGAAGGACCGGCACGCCTCCCGGTCCACCATCGCCAGGGCCTGCGGGTCGAGGTCGTGGTGCCGCTGCGCCACGATCGCGACATGAGCCAACGACTGTGCCATCCCGGCCACGTCCAGAGCCGCGGGGATCGGCAGCACGCGCTGCTGCGGGGGCAATACCGGGTTACCGTCGAAATCGGTGACCACGTAACGCCCGCCGCACTGCAGGACCTGCCCGACATGCAGGTCACCGTGACCGTCGATCACCGGGCTGCCGGCCAGCGCCCCAAGGCCCGCCAAGATTTGCTCGATATCGGACCGGCGGTCGTCCAACACCGCGGCGGTGGCGGGCGTGCTCAGCGCCTGCGCCTCGCGCAGGGTCGCACACGCGTCCTCGTGCCACCGCTGCGCGTCGGCGACCGATGCGCTGCCCGCCGTGCTGGCCAGCGCGGCGTGCAACTCGGCCACCACCGTGCCGACCTCGGCCGCCGCCGACACCACCGGGGCCGGTCGCGCAGTGGCCTCTCGGGCGGCTTCTGCCATCTTGTCCACCGCCCAGGTCCACCCGTCGACCGCGCCGGGCAGATACTCGTCGACGTTCACCACCAACGTCTCCGCACCGTCGTCGGGCCGCCAGGTGACCAGGCCCCACGGTTGCGGCATGAACCGAAACCCGTTGGTGCGCAGAACTTCCAGCCGCGCAGGGGCCGGATGCGGGCCCTCCTGCAGGTGGGTCGCCCACTTGACCACGGCCGCATCGCCGACGATCACCGACTCGTTGGTCTGGTCGACGGTGACCGACCGCTCACCGTCAGCGGGGCGGGCGGCCCACGCGTGCACGGTGAAGCGACCTCGCACCGACACATCCGGTGAGCTCTCAAGCAGCCGGCACAGCGCCTCGGCCGCCCCGTCACCGGGCTGCGCGCGCCGCCACCGGCCCGCGTCGCGCACCTGAGGCAACGCGGCCAAGTGGCCGGCGTCGTCGGCGATCACCGCCAGGCGTTTGGCATCAGCGAGTTGCAGGACGTCGAGTTCGCGGTCCACCGGATCAGACCGTCGCAGCCTGACCCACCCGCTCGATGACGTCGGCACCGGTGCGCAGCCCGTCACGTGCCCTGATCTTCGCGCCGATCTCGGCGAGCCGGTCCCGCAGGGCGGTGTCGGCCAGAGTCCGCTCCACCGCGCCGGTGAGCTCCTCGTCTGCGAAGGCATAGGTGTTCAGCCGCACTCCGAAGCCGAGTTCGTCGATGCGCTGGGCGTTTTCGTACTGGTCCCAGAACAGCGGCAGCACGATCAGCGGTTTGCCGAAATGCAGCGTCTCGGTCACGGTGTTGTTGCCGCCGTGGGAGATCACCAGGTCGACCTGCGGGATGACCTTGGTCTGTGGCACCATCTGCGCACCGACCATGTTGTCCGCCAACGTGATTCGATCGGCTTGCGGACCCTTACTGACGATGTATCGGTGCCGGGTGCCTGCCAGGACGTCGACAAGGCGCTGCATCAACTCGACGTCGGCGCCGCCGAGGGAACCCAGGGAAAGGTAGATCAGCGCGCTGCCCTCGGGGCGGTCGGCGACCTCGGCCGGCACCACGTAGTCGTCGTCGGTTTCCCGCACGCTGGAGTCCATCCGGGTCCAACTGCCGTCCAGCGGCCGCGCTTCGACGTAGTCCGCCTCGGCGGGGTACACGTAGAGGTTGGCGGAGTTCTCGCGCGGCATGAACTCGAGATCGGGCAGCGGGTCGGCCCCCTGCTGCTGTACCCAGGCGTTGAAGTCCTCCCACAGTGCGCGGTGGGTGCGGTCGAGTTCGGCGCGGTAGTCGTCCCAGGCGGAGCGGTCGTCACTGGGCAGGCCGGAGAACGGCGGCGGGATGTTCGGCCCAGGGATCTCCAGCGGGCTGCACGACACGATCCGGATGAACGGGACGCCTGCGGTCACCAGGGCGGGAAACAGCACGACGTTGTCCTCGACGATGACGTCGGGGCGGTGCTCGGCGACGATCGCCCGCAACCGCGGCTCGCAGTACTTCGCGCCGTCGATCAGCGCCTGATAGGTCGGCTGGATGAACGTCTCCAGCTGCTCGACCGTCGGCTTGCGGAACTCGGGAGAGGTCTCGGTGATGAAATCGGTCCAGAACTTGCCCGGGTCCTCGTCCTCGGCTCCCTCGACAGGTGCGGCGAGATCGACGAGTTCCTCGATGAAACCGAGCGGCGCCAGCTTGCCCGCCCACGAACTCTCCGCCGCGAACACGATGCGGTGGCCGCGGTCCCGCAGGATGGCGGCCAACCCGATGCACTGGTTCGTCGGGCCATAGGCCGACTCAGGCCAGAACATCACGGTCAACGGCCTCGTGGCTGCCATGGGGGTCCCTTCTGACTCGATCGGGTCTGACAGATCATTGCGCACCGGCCACCCCGGGCGCATCAGCACCGGTGTTCGACGACCCACACCGCGCCGGCGGGGCTCCGGCTTTGCCCACGAGCGGCGTGCCGCCGCCCCGGCGCAAGGGGCCGCTCAGTGCGCGATGACGGGTTCGGGCTCGTCGCTGACCGAACTGTCCAGCGGCGGCACCGGCGCCGTCCGGCCCCCTGGGCGCCGGGCGCTTGACCGCCGATACTCCCAGCGCCGCAAGGCATTTCGGCAGGGCGACTCCACCAGGGCATAGCTGACCGCAGCCATCGCGAACCCGAAGATCGTGGTGAGGACCAGCACGACGATCAGGTTTCCGTTGAACATGAACTTGCCGACCATCGGGAACACCATCACCAACGCGGCCAGGTGCCACACGAACAGCCCGTAGGACCAGCGGCCAAGCGTCACCATCACCGGGCTGCCCAAGATCGGGTGCGCGGTGTCGGGCCGGTCGAGCACCAGCGGCGCCAGCAGCGCCCACGCCACCACCGCCCCCAACGACGTGCGGATGACGAACTGGCCCAGCGTCGCCGGGACCAGGTCTTCCGGCCCGGCCAGCGGCGAGGCGGACAACAGATAGGCCACCACGGCGATGCCCGTGATCGCCCAGCGATTACGGGCCAGCTTGTGCGCCCAGCCCGGCGGGCTGACCGTCCACTCGGCCAGCAGCATGCCCGCGGCGAACCAGGAGGCATAGGCCGGTGGCCAGTTGAGGAAGTTGACGCCCTGCGGGGTGTGGATCGGCAGCAGTCCCCAGCCCAGGCTGGCCAGGGCCACCGCCGCGATCACCGGGATGCGGACCCGCACGGGCAGCCGGCGGGCCAGGAACGCCAGGATCGGCAGCGCCAGATAGAAGCTCACCTCGACCGACAGGCTCCACATCTGGGTGAGCCCGGCGGTCAGCGTCAGCGGCACGTACACCTGGGTGAGCGTGAGGTTGGCCAGCCACACCGTGGGACTGGCGTGGTTGGCCTCCGGGAGCAGCGTGAGGATCACGATGACGGCGACCAGGTAGCCGGGCAGGATCCGCACCAGCCGGGATCGCAGGTAGTGCCCGGTGGGCGGGCGGTGGCGCATTCCGCGCGCGGCTGCCGCGTGGCCGCGCCACAGCAGGAATCCGGACAGCGCGAAGAACACCGCGACCGCTAGGTCGAACCGGTGCAGCAGCCGGCCGAGCACCCCGCTGGAGGTTCCGGTCTGGAAGGCCACGTGCGTCAGCACCACCCCCATGGCGGCGCACGCACGCATCCCTTCGACCGCGGGCAGGAAGCTGCGGGTGCCCCCGACCTGCTCGGCCTCCGGTTTCATGTCTGCCAGTCTGCCGGTGCGGCTTACCCCGCGAAAGTGGGTACCCCTGCTTGCGGCGTGACCTCCTAATTAGCCGGTGCCTCGGCGTCTGCTGTTAGGGTCAGACCGGTTTGCCTCGCCGTGTAGGCGGTGCAGAACCCTACGGGAGAAGGAGGCCACGGCAGCGTGAATCGCGCGGGCATGTTGCGTATCGCGGCGTACGGCATCATCGGGCTCGGAGCCGCCCTTCTGATTGCCGCCCTGCTGTTGTCGACCTACACCTCCGGCAAGATCAAGAAGATCCCGCTGAATATCGACAAGACGCTGGTCAGCAACGGCACTGCCACCGCACTGGATCCCGTGTCACTCTCCGGTGAGCGGTTCATCATCGACAAGAACGTTCCGCTGGTGTCCCAGCAGCAGATCACCGTCGAGTCGCCGGCCAACGCCGATGTGGTCACCTTCCAGGTCGGCACCACCGTGCGGCGCAGCGACAAGCAGCAGGACAACGGCCTGCTACTGGCGATGGTGGATACGGTCACCCTGAACCGCAGCACGGCCATGGCGGTGTCCGACGACACCCATCCTGGCGGTTCGGTGCAGAAGCCGCGGACCATCGAGGACACCAAGCCGCCGACCAACATCGCGCTGCCCCACGAGGGCCTGTCCTACCGGTTCCCGTTCAACACCGAGAAGAAGACGTACCCGTACTTCGACCCGATAGCCCAGAAGGCCTTCGACGCCAACTACGACGGCGAGGACGACGTCAACGGGCTCACGACATACCGGTTCACCCAGAACGTCGGCTATGACGCCGACGGCAAGCTGGTCGCCCCGATCAAGTACGCCTCGCTCTACGACAACGACGAGGAGGGCCAGGTGACCGCCCGGGCGTCGCTGTGGGGCCTGCCCGGCCCGCCGGACGAGCCGGTCACGATGACGCGCTACTACGCCGCGCAGCGCACCTTCTGGGTGGACCCGGTCTCGGGGACCATCGTCAAGGCCGAGGAGCACGCCAACCACTACTACTCGCGGGACCCGCTCAAGCCGGAGATGGCGCTGGCCGACTACAAGGTCACCTCGACCGAGCAGACCATCGAATCTCAGGTGGCCGCCGCCCGCGACGAGCGCGACCGGGTGGGACTGTGGTCGCGGGTGCTGCCCATCAGCTTCACCGCGGCCGGTCTGGTCGCGCTGGTCGGTGGCGCACTGCTGGGCTTGTTCAGCGTGCGCGCCGAGGCGGCCCTGATCGACCCCGGGCTGGACTCCGCTGATCACGGCTTCTTCGGCAAGGACGAGACGGGGCCGATGCCGGCCGCCGAGGCCGCCACCGAGAAGCTGCCCGCCGCAAGACCCGATCTGGAGCCTCCGCCGGACCGGTGAGGACCGCATGACCCGGGCACACCGCCGGGCGCTCCGGTGGGTGGTGCCGGGATATGCCCTGATTCTGGCCGTCGCGGTGACGGCTCCCCTGCTCGCGCCCGGCTATCTGCTCCTGCGTGACGCGGTGTCCACCCCGCGCTCCTATCTCTCCGACGCCGCCCTCGGCCTGTCGCAGGCCGCGCCGCGCGCGCTGCCGCAGGACTTTCTGGTCGCCGTCGTGTCGGCGGTGATCGACGGCGGCGTGGTGGTGAAGGCGTTGCTGGTGGCCGGCGTGTTCCTGGCGGGGTGGGGTGCTGCCCGGCTCGCTGCCGAGGTGGTGCCGGAGGCGGGGCTGCCGGGCCGGTTGGTGGCGACGACGCTCGCGGTGTGGAACCCCTACGTCGCCGAGCGGCTGCTGCAGGGGCACTGGAGCCTGCTGGTCGGTTACGGCTGCCTGCCGTGGGTTGCGGCGTCGGTGATCCGGCTGCGCACCGGCGCCGACGGGCCCCGCTGGCCGGTCTGGGCCGCCGCGGTGTTCTGGATCGCGGTGGCGGGACTGACACCGACCGGGCTGATCCTGGCGGCGGTGGTGGCGGGGGTCTGCGTTGCCGTCGGCGGCAGCGGTGTGGCACGGCTGCGTTGCGCGGCCGGGATCGCCGCGGCGGCGACGGTCGCGGCCTTGCCGTGGCTGACGGCGGCCGCGGTGGGCAACGCCTTGGGCACCTCGGCGTCGGAAGGGCTGGCCGCCTTCGCCGCCCGGGCCGAACCCGGGCTGGGGACGCTGGGCAGCCTGGCCGGGCTTGGCGGAATCTGGAACGCTGAGGCCGTACCGGCTTCGCGCACAACGCTTTTAGCGCTGCTGGCGACTGCTGCGCTCCTGGCGGTGGTGGCCGTCGGACTTCCAAGCGTGATCCGCCGTCCGGCGGCCGTGCCGTTGTTGATCCTGGCGGCGGTGAGTGTCGGCGGGCCCGCACTGATGGCGACCGGCCCGGGCTTGGCGGTGCTGCGCGCGGTGGTGGACACGGCCCCCGGCCTGGGGGTTCTGCGAGACGGGCAGAAGTGGGTGGCGCTGGCGATGCCCGGCTATGCGGTCGCCGGGGCAGGCGCGGTGGTCACGGCCCGGGCGTGGACGCGGCCCGGCATCGCGGCGGCGATTGCCATTGCCGCGCTGATCGCGGTGCTGCCCGATCTGGCCTGGGGCGTGGCAGGCAAGCTCACCCCGGTGCACTATCCGCGCGGGTGGAACGCGGTGGCCGGCATCGTCAATGCCGACCCCGGCGCCGTCGCGGTGTTGCCCGCCGACACGATGCGCCGGTTCGGCTGGGCCGGGCCGGCGCCGGTCCTCGACCCACTGCCGCGCTGGGTCCGCCCGGAGGTGCTGACCACCGGTGACCTCACCATCTCCGGACAGACGGTGCCAGGTGAGGGCGGCCGGGCCAGGGAGATCCAGCGGCTGCTGGTCGCCGGGGCAGGGCCGCAGGAGATCGCCGCGGCGGGTGTGCGCTGGGTGGTCGTCGAAGGCGGTACGGCCGGTGAGGTGGGCAGCGCGCAACGCACGCTCGACGCGCTGCCGGTGGCCTACCACGACGCCGACCTCACGCTGTACCGCGCCGGTGGAACCAGTCCGGTTGCCGCACATAGTGATCGGCTGACCATTATTGCGGTGCACCTGGCCTGGCTGGCATTGCTGACGGCGAGTGCCGTGGCGATGGCGCTGGCCCGCGTCCGACGTACCTGACCGGGCGGGCTCAGGCCTGCTTGGGGAGCAGCGGCTTGAGTTGGTCGAGGATGTGGGAGATCAGCTCGTCCTGCTTGGTGAGGTGGTCCTGGATCATCGAGGCCTCCTTCAGCACGGCCTCGGCGTCCTTGTAGGTTTCGTCGGCTCGCGTGTCGGCCGCCTTGGCCTGGATGTTCTGGCCGACGATGATGATCGGCAACAGAACCAGTTGCAGGAAACTGCTCGAGAGCCACACCACGATGAAGTACGTGCCCTGTTTGATCGCATCCGGGAGCGCGAACAGCGCCAGCACCGTGAAAAGGTATGCGGTCCACATCGTTCCGACGATCACGGTGATCTTCAGGCCGAACTTGGCATTGAATCGGACGAACCAGTTGTCGTGCTTGACACCGCGGATCTCGGCGGCGGTCAACGGCTTCTTGGCGCTCAGCTCCGCGGCGCGGGGGTGGCGGACGTAGTCATAGATACTCGGCATCCGCGGATCATCACACGGCGATCCCGTGAATCAGCTGTCAATCTTCTGCGCGGGGTCCGTAACGCTCGCGGTAGGACTCGTGGATGTGCGCGTCGCGCTTGCGGGCCAATTCGTCGATCAGCGCCGGATCGATGTTGTGCTGGCGCAGCCGGTAGGTGCGCCAGATCTTGTCCAGCGCGTGCGCGAAGTACAGGAACGGCAGGAACAGCAGCGACGACATGGCCAGGTGCATGGGCGTCGTCGTCGGGACGAGCCACAGCGGCGAGACGAGGATCAGACCGGGAATCGCCACCCGGACCAGTGTTCGCAACCGGGCGCCCTTGCCGGTGAGGTCGTTTCGCACCCAGTCACGCATCGAGGCGGGTAGCGGCTTGCCGTAGCAGTAGGCGATGTACTGAAGCGGGTTGGGACGTGCGTTGTCGGTCATGGCTTCCTAGATCACACCGCTGACGCGGGTTCCGGAGTGCACGGACTCCAATACATTTCGCATGGCAGCCGCACTCTGCTGCCACGAGAACTCCCGGCTTCGGGCCATCGCCTTGGCGCCGAGTTCGTCGCGAAGAACCTGGTCGCTCAGCAGCCGCTCGAGCCCGTCGACCAGTTCGTCGGCGTTGTCGACCAGCACGCCGGTCACCCCGTCGATCACCGAGTCGGTCAGGCCGCCGGAGGATCGGTAACCGATCGTCGGCACCCCGTGCTGGGCCGCCTCGATGACGGCCAGACCCCAGCCCTCTTTGCGCGACGGCAGCACATGCACCCAGGAGCGTTGCACGACAGCGTGTTTGGCGACATCGTCGACGTGCCCGTGAAAGGTGACCGCGTCGGTGATGCCCAGCACCTCTGCCCGCTCGACGAGACGGTCGTGCCACCAGCCGCCGCCGACGATATCCAGATGCACGCCGTCGACCCGCGACCGCAGCCGGGCCACCGCGTCGAGCGCGTCCTCGATCTGCTTGTGCGGCACCAGCCGAGACAACACGACCACCCGCGGGGTAGGCGACCGGTCGGCGGTCAACGTGTCGGCGGGCGCCTCGTCCAGCCCGTTGCGCACCACGGCGATCCGGCTGGCGTCGACGCCGAGGTCGGCCAGGTCGCGTGCCGAGGGCAGCGACACCGTCACGTACTGGTTGCGCCGGTGCATCCGCGGCGACAACCACGACTCGACGAGCCACCCGAGGCGTCCCATCACCGGGCCCGCGACCGGCCACTGCTCACGGTGGCAGTGGTGGACCAGGACCGCCACCCGCCGGCCGAACGCCAGGCGGGCCAGAAACGGCACCCCGTTCTGGGTGTCCAGGACGACGTCGGGACGGACCCGGCGCAGCGGTCCCAGTCCGATACGGGCCAGCACCATCGCCAGCCCGGCCCAGATGTAGACGGTGTACGGGCCGCCGCCGCGGCTGACGCGCACCCCTTCAACGACCTCGCGGCGCGGCGCCCCGGGATAGCGGGCCGTGCGCAGCGTCACTTCGACGCCCGATTGCGCCAGCAGGGTGCCGATGCGCTGCACGTAGGTCTCGCTGCCGCCGCCCTGCGGGTGGCCGGTATCACGCCAGCACAGAACCAGCACGGAGCGGACGGGAGCGGACATCGAGACCAGCCTAGTCGGCCGACGATGCGGGCCCCCAAGGCCCGAGGAGGAGGGCGACAGTACCCGCCTAGACGGCCGATCGAGTTTCACTTTTTGCCGCTCTCCACTCGAACTTTTCCTGCGAAAGGTGAATCTGGAGCTGGCTAGGGTGAACCGATGCCCGTCACCGACCTGTTCGCCAGGCGTGCGACGCTGGCCCGGTCGGTACGCCTGCTGTCGCAGTTCCGCTACGAACAGCTCGACCCGGACCGCTTCTACGGCGCGCTGGCCGCCGATACCGCGGCCATGGTCACCGACCTGTGGCGAGCCGGCGGCGCCGGCGGATCCGCCGGGCGCACCGTGGTCGACGTGGGCGGTGGGCCCGGCTACTTCGCGTCGGCGTTCTGTGCTGCGGGCTGGGATTACGTCGGCGTCGAACCGGATCCCTCGGAGATGCATGCCGCCGAGCACGTCCGCGGCAGCAGCCCGGGATCGTTCGTGCGTGCTTCCGGGATGGCGCTGCCGTTCGCCGACGACAGCGTCGACGTCTGCCTGTCCTCCAACGTCGCCGAGCATGTCGCGCAGCCCTGGCAGCTTGGCGCGGAGATGCTGCGGATCACCCGGCCCGGCGGCCTGGCGATCCTGTCCTACACCGTGTGGCTGGGGCCGTTCGGCGGCCACGAGATGGGGCTGACGCACTATCTCGGGGGTGCGCGCGCGGCGGCCCGCTACACCCGCAAGCACGGACATCCGCCCAAGAACAACTACGGCTCGTCGCTGTTCGCGGTGTCGGCGGCCGACGGCCTGCGGTGGGCGGCCGGCACCGGCGCACTGGTGGCGGCATTCCCGCGTTACCACCCGCGATGGGCGTGGGGACTGACCTCTGTTCCGGGTGTGCGGGAGTTCCTGGTGAGCAATCTGGTGCTCGTGCTGCGACCGCCGAAAGCCCCGGAATGAACAGGTTCTAGTTTTTGTCTTCAGTCGGTACTGTGACGGGTATGACACAGAGCACCGCGTTCAAGACCGAATGGGACAAGCTATTCATCGGCGGCAAGTGGACCGAGCCGGCCTCTGCTGAGGTCATCGAAGTGCACTCCCCGGCGACCGGCGAATTGGTCGGCAAGGTGCCGCTGGCGGTGGCGGCTGACGTCGACGCCGCTTGCGCCGCCGCCCGCAAGGCCTTCGACGAAGGTCCCTGGCCGCATATGTCGCCCACCGAGCGCGGCGAGATCCTCACCCGCGCCGTCAAGATCCTCGAAGAGCGCGCCGAGGAGTTCAAGTATCTGCTGGCCGCCGAGACCGGGCAGCCGCCGACGATCGTCGACATGATGCAGTACGGCGCGGCGATGTCGTCGTTCCAGTACTTCGCCGGCGCCGCCGACAAGTTCACCTGGCGCGACTTCCGCGACGGGGTGTACGGCACCACGATGGTGCTGCGCGAGCCGATCGGTGTGGTCGCCGCCGTCACCGCGTGGAACGTGCCGTTCTTCCTGGCCGCCAACAAGCTCGGCCCGGCGCTGCTGGCCGGTTGTACGGTCGTCGTCAAGCCTGCCGCCGAGACCCCGCTGTCGCTGTTCGCGATGGCCGACGTCTTCGCCGAGGCCGGGCTGCCCGAGGGTGTGCTCTCGGTGGTTCCGGGCGGGCCGGACACCGGTCGGGCGCTGACCGCCAACCCTGAGATCGACAAGTTCACGTTCACCGGCTCCAGCGCCGTCGGCAAGGAGATCGCCAAGATCGCCGCCGAGAAGCTCAAGCCGTGCACGCTCGAACTGGGTGGCAAGTCGGCGGCCATCATCCTCGAGGACGCCGATCTCGATTCGACGCTGCCGATGCTGGTGTTCTCGGGACTGATGAACTGCGGCCAGGCCTGTGTCGGCCAGACCCGCATCCTGGCACCGCGGTCACGCTACGACGAGGTCGTCGAAAAGCTCTCGGCTGCCGTCGCCGCGATGCCGATCGGCCTGCCCGACGACGCCGCCGCGATGATCGGCCCGCTGATCAGCGAGCGGCAGCGTGAGCGCGTCGAGGGCTACATCAAGAAGGGTGTCGAGGAGGGCGCGCGGATCGTCACCGGCGGCGCCCGTCCCGAGGGTCTGGACGGCGGCTGGTTCGTACAGCCGACGGTCTTCGCCGACGTGGACAACTCGATGACCATCGCGCAGGAGGAGATCTTCGGTCCGGTCCTGTCGGTGATCCCGTACGACACCGAAGAAGATGCCGTACGGATCGCCAACGACTCCGTCTACGGACTGGCCGGCTCGGTGTACACCACCGACAACGACAAGGCCATGAAGATCGCCGCGCAGATCCGCACCGGGACCTACGCGGTCAACATGTACGCCTTCGATCCGGGTGCACCGTTCGGCGGTTACAAGAACTCGGGCATTGGCCGGGAGAACGGCCCCGAGGGCATCGAGCAGTACACGCAGGCCAAGAGCGTGCTGCTGCCCTTCGGCTACAAGCCGGAGTAAACGCGGTAAACGGAAAGGCCCCCGACACGTCATGCGCGCGGGGGCCTTTTCGTTTTGCGGCTAGAACAAGGCGCGCACGATCATCTCGGCCACGGCGGCAGGCTTGTCGACTCCGTCGATCTCGATGGTGTGCTTCACCGTCAGGTTGACCGTGCTGTCGTCGACCTTGTCGGCGCCGGCCAGCTCCGAGCGCACCCGCACCCGGCTGTCGACGGGCACGGCGGCCACGAAGCGCACTTTGTTGAGCCCGTAGTTGATGGCCATCTTGGCGTTCTCGACGCGGAAGTTGTCCTTGGACAGCGCGGGGATCAGCGACAGCGTGAGGAATCCGTGGGCGATCGGTGTCCCGTACGGACTTTCGGTCTTGGCTCGTTCGACGTCGACGTGGATCCACTGATGGTCGCCGGTGACGTCGGCGAAGTCGTTGATGCGCTTCTGGTCGATCTGGAGCCAGTCGCTGACGCCGAGTTCCTGGCCGACCAGTGATTGGGCATCGTCGATAGACGTGATCAGCTTCATGCGCTCCATCTTGACCGACGCTCAGAAGGCCTCTTCGTCCAGGTCCATGATCGTCAGGTCGACGCCCTCGACGATGCGGCGCTGGGCGGTCAGGCGGGGCAGGACGTTGCGCGCGAAGAAGTTCGCGACGGCGACTTTGCCGCTGTAGAAGGCGCGTTCGCGCGGATCCGGGTCGCCGTCGAGTGCGCCGAGTGCGATCTCGGCTTGTCTGAGCAGCAGCCAGCCGATCATCAGATCGCCGACGGCCAGCAGGAAGGGCACCGACTCCAGGCCGACCCGGTACAGCTCCCGCGCGTCCTGCTGGGCGCCGAACAGGTAGCCGGTCAGGCTGGCGACCATGGCCCGCAGGCTGTCCAGCGCTTCGGCCAGCAGCGTCCGTGCACCGGCGAGCTCCGGCCGGGCGTCGGGGCTGTCGATGAACGTCTCGATCTGGGTGACGACGTGGGTCAGCGCCACCCCCTGGTCGCGGGCGATCTTGCGAAAGAAGAAGTCCTGTGCCTGAATTGCGGTGGTGCCCTCATAGAGCGAGTCGATCTTGGCGTCGCGGATGTACTGCTCGATCGGGTAGTCCTGCAGGAAACCCGACCCGCCGAAGGTCTGCAGGGATTCGGTCAGTGTCTGGTAGGCCCGCTCCGAACCGACGCCTTTGACGATCGGCAGGAACAGATCGTTGATCCGCTCGGCGAGGTCTGCGTCGGCACCGGAAACCACTTGTGCCGCAGCGGGATCCTGGTGTGCAGCGGTGTAGAGATACAGCGCGCGCAGCCCCTCGGCGTAGGCCTTCTGCGTCATCAGGGCGCGGCGCACGTCGGGGTGGTGCACGATGGTCACCCGCGGTGCGGTCTTATCGGTCATCTGCGTCATGTCGGCGCCCTGCACCCGGAACCTGGCGTACTCCAGGGCGTTGAGGTAACCGGTCGACAGGGTGGCAATCGCCTTGGTGCCCACGAACATTCGGGCGTATTCGATGACCTTGAACATCTGGGCGATGCCGTTGTGGACGTCGCCGACCAGCCACCCGATCGCCGGTTTGCCGTGCAGCCCGAAGCTGATCTCGGTAGTGGCCGAGGCCTTCAGGCCCATCTTGTGCTCGAGGTTGGTGACGAACGCGCCGTTGAGTTCGCCGGGCTCGCCGGTTTCGGGGTCGAACAGGAACTTCGGCACGAAGAACAGCGAGAGGCCCTTGGTGCCGGGCCCGGCGCCCTCGGGCCGGGCCAGCACCAGATGCATGATGTTCTCGAACAGGTCGTCGGTGTCGCCACTGGTGATGAACCGTTTGACGCCTTCGATGTGCCAGGTGCCGTCACCGGCGTCGACCGCTTTGGTGCGCCCCGCCCCGACGTCGGATCCGGCGTCGGGTTCGGTCAGCACCATGGTCGCGGCCCATCCGCGCTCGACGGCGAGCTGGGCCCAGTGCTTCTGTTCCTCGTTGCCGATGTGGAACAGGATGTCGGCCATGATCGGGCCCGCCAGGTACATGAATACGGCCGGGTTGGCGCCCAGCACCAGTTCGTTGATCGCCCAGCCCACCATCGCCGGGGCCGGTACCCCGCCGACTTCCTCGTCGAGCCCGATCCGGAACCACTCGCCGTCCTGCCAGGCTTTGAGCGACTTCTTGAACGGCTCGGGGATGGCCACCGTGTGGGCGGCGGGGTCGAAGGTCGGGGGGTGGCGGTCGGTCTCGGCGAACGACTCGGCCACCGGGCCCTCGGCCAGGCGGGCGGCCTCGGCCAGCATCTGGCGCACCGAGTCGCCGTCCAGATCACCGAAGGTCGTGCCGTCGAGGACCTTCTCCAGCTGGAGCAGCTCGAACAGGTTGAACTCGAGGTCGCGGACGTTGCTCTTGTAATGGCCCATTCGCTTGCGCCTCCCGTTGCGGCTGAGCAGAGCGTAACCCGTTCAGGTGGCCTGATCAGGGCGTTCAGGTAACGGCCGAAAATATGATCTACACCATAGATCTAGCTCACAGCCAATCCGTTGCCGCAGGTCAGGGGATCGCGCTTGCGGCGGTTTCCCGGGTCGGCGGATTCCCCGTTGCGCTCATCAAACTCTCATCTTATGGTCATAAGCATAGTTATGGACCGGGCATCCGCCCGCCCCGCAAGGAGACCGACATGTGGCTGATCGAGTTGAATATCGCCGGCCACCGGTTCACGCGCCACGTACCCGACAAACGCCGGCACTTGTTCGGCCGCGGTGCTCGTGCGCTCACGTGGCGGGGTTCGCCCTCCCGTTCGTCTTCTGCCGCCTGAATGGCCCCTAGAGAACCTGCTGACGCCGTCCGTCGAACCCGCGGTTCGACGCGGACCAACATGCTTATCAGCGCCGCTGAGGTACTGCGTGAGCGCGGAGCCGCCGGGGTGACCATCGACGAGGTGCTGGCCCGCAGTGGCGCACCCCGCGGCTCGGTCTATCACCACTTCCCGGAGGGCCGCAGCCAGCTTCTGCGCGAAGCCCTGGACTACGCCGGCGACGCCATCACCGCCAGCATCGACGAGGCGGCCGGGAAGAACTCGACCGTGATGCTGCGCCGCTTCGTCCAACTCTGGGAAGACGCCCTGATCGCCAGCGACTACTCCGCCGGATGTCCCGTGCTGGCGGCGGCGATCGGCTCCGGTGAGGACGAACAGCAGCTCACCGCCGTGGCCGGCGACATCTTCAGCCGCTGGCGCGAAGCGTCCAAGCAGGCCTACATCCGGGAAGGCTTCGACGACGCCGAAGCCGCGTCGCTGGCCGATACGACGATCTCGGCCATGGAGGGCGCGGTCGTGCTGTGCCGTTCGGTGCGCAGTCTCGAGCCGTTGCACGAAGTCGCCGGACAGCTCGAATTCCTGATCAAGGCAAAGGAATTCGTGACGAAGTTCGGTATGCCCAGCCTCAATGCCTGAACAGCCAGCGCGCGCAGACGAAGTCGCCGTTAACCCCTGTTTCGGCCAGCGTCCATTCCGAGTGGATCGGCAATACCGGCGCGCCGGCACCCAGGCTGCACGGCGCGTAGGACACGATCATCTCGTCGACCAGACCGGCGGCGACGAACTGCGCGGCAACATCACCACCACCGACCACCCACACGTCCTTATCGCCCGCGGCCCGCACCAGTTCGGGGTGCAGATCGGTTGGCGCACCGGCGAACACACGCACCGGATGGCCGTCGGCGATGATTCCCGGGCGGTGGGTGAGCACCCACGTCGGTTGGCTGTACATCCACGGGCCGGGCTGGTTGTCGACCAGCCACTGGTAGGTCGCCGACCCCATCACCAGCGAGCCGATGCCCGCTTCGAACGCCCGGTAGCCGAACGGCCCGTCGATGTCGATATCGCGCGAGGTCAGCCAGTCCAGGCTGCCGTGGTCGTCGACGATGTAGCCGTCCAGACTCGAGGCGGTGAAATAGACAGTGGCCATGTCTTGCAGACTATGGGCGCCGTGCTGGAATACAAGACGTGATGACGTCTGATCCGTATTTCGAGGGGCAGGACCCGGAGACGCCGGAAAGCGTCCTAACCCGCTTCGCCATCACCACGCTCGAACAGGATCTCACCGCCGCCACGGTGGTGGCGTCGATGCCGATCGGCGGGATGGTCAACCCGTTCACCGGGCATCCCACGATCGGTGCGCTGGCGATCCTGGTCGACGACGTCGCCGGCCGCGCCAACTTCTTCCGCCGCGGCGCCGGGCAGTGGACGGTGTCCAGCGAGCTCGCCGTCGAACTCAGCCCGGACGGTATCGACAGCATCCTGGCCAACCCCGACGAGCCGGTGGTGGCCAGTAGCCGCCCACTGGGACCGCACGGCGCCACTCTGCTGGCGATCTGCACGCTGACCCACGCCGGCACCACCATCGGCGGCGGCACGGTGCGCACCGTCGCGATCAACGGCGGCCCCGACGGGCCGCTGCCCCGCGGCTCGGATTCGCTCGAGCGCACGCCCGAGACGTCGCTGGCCGAGCTGATGTCGGTCGATCGGCTGCCCGTCGACGGCGATACCTTCACGCTGGCCCAGCGGCCGGATCCCATCATCAACAACTTGATCGGCATCGTGCACGGCGGTGTCAGCAGCGCAGGGCTGGAGCTGGTCGCCTCCGCGGCGATCAACCACGGCCAGGACGAACCGCTGCGCACCGCGTCGCTGCGGGTGAACTTCGTGCGCCCGCTGTTCGCCGGTGAGCGATCCCGCTACGAGGGAACGGCCGTGCGGGTGGGCCGCAACTCCGCGATCGGCGATGCCGTGGCGATCGGCGACGACGGCAAGACCGCCATCATGGCCCGCGTCACTGGATACCGTTGACCACTATGACCGATGACTTCGCAGTGCTGTGCGCCGACGAACCCGAACTGGCGACGCTGCGCGTATCGGTGCGGGACTTCCTGGCCGCCGACCGCGCCGAATTCGGTTGGGAACCTTCGGTAGACACCTGGTTGTCGAGCTGGGACGAACCCTTCAGCGCCCGCCTCGGCGCAGCCGGATTCCTCGGCCTGACCATTCCCCGCGAGTACGGCGGCCGGGGCCTGAGCCATCTGCACCGCTATGTGGTGACCGAGGAGCTGCTGGCCGCGGGTGCCCCGGTCGCCGCGCACTGGATCGCCGACCGGCAGGTTGCACCCGGGCTGCTGGCCTACGGTTCCGAGGAGCAACGCCAACGACTGCTGCCGAAAATCGCTGCAGGAAAGCTCTTCTCGGCGATCGGGATGAGTGAGCCACAGGCCGGCTCCGACCTGGCGGCGTCGGCGGCGAAGGCGGTCCGCACCGACGGGGGCTGGGTGCTGTCCGGGACCAAGGTGTGGACCAGTGGTGCTCACCTGTCCCACCAGATCGTGGTGCTGGCCCGCACCAGTCCGGTCGACCCGGCCAGGCGGCATGCGGGATTCAGCCAGTTCATCGTGCCGACAGACGCTCGACCCACTCCCGGGTCGCTGCGCTCCTGCCCGCCGTCAGGCATCACCATCAGCCCCATCGTGATGATGTCGGGTGAACACCACTTCAACGAAGTCACCTTCGACGAGGTGTTCGTCGACGACGACAACCTGCTCGGTGAGGTGGGCAACGGCTGGCACCAGGTGACCGCGGAGCTGTCCTTCGAACGCAGCGGCCCCGAACGCATCCTGAGTACCGCCCCGCTGCTGACCGCCTTGATCCGGGCGCTGGCCACCCAGGACGATATCGGCGATCATGCTGCGGCAGCAGTCGGAGACCTTGTGGCCCAGCTCATTTCGCTGCGGCAACTGTCGGTGTCGGTGGCGCGCGAACTGGCCGACGGCCGCTCTCCGGTCAACGAGGCCGCGCTGGTGAAAGATCTTGGCACCCGCTTCGAACAGGAATCGGTGGAGTTGGCGGCCGACCTGTTCTCCTACCTTGCCACCGACGCGCCCGGCCGTGAGCGGGTGGCGGCACTGCTGGCGGTGGCACGGCTGCATTCACCGCTGTTCACGCTGCGCGGCGGCACCAACGAAGTGCTGCGCGGTGTGGTGGCCCGAGGGATGGGGTTGAGGTGATGAAAGCTCTGGCCGGTGGGGTGTTCGGGACGTCGGACGGCGACGATCTTGCTGATCTGCGCCAGCTCGCCGAGGACATCGGCGGACGTAGCTTCGACGAGCGGATCGGCCACCGCGGCCTTCCCGACTCCTTCGATTCTGCGGCGTGGCGCCACCTCGAGGACGCCGGGCTGACGCGATTGACCAGTGACGCCGAATCAGGCGGCAGCCCAACCGAACTGGCGCTGGTACTGCGTGCATTGGCCCGGCATGCGGTGACGGTTCCGCTGGCCGAGACCGACGTGCTGGCCGGCTGGCTGGCCGCCACGGCCGGTGTCGAAGTACCCGCAACCGGGCCGCTGACGCTCGCACTCGGTGCGGCGGGCAGTTCGACTGTGACCGGAGTTCCGTACGCAGGCGATGCCGCCGGCGTGGTGTTCGCGCTGCGCGACGGCGATCGGCTGCGGGTGGCCGCGGCGGCGCCGGCCGTCCTGGCCATCACCGGCGGCTACAACCTCGGCGGTGAGCCTCGCGACACCGTCGCTGTCCCCGACGAGGGCTTCGTGACCGTCGAGGGTGCTGCCGCGGAGTTGGAGCGCCGCGGCGCGTGGGCGCGCTGCATTCAGGCCCTCGGCGCGCTCGACGCGGCCGTCGAGTTCTCGGCGGCGCACACCCGCGAGCGCGAGCAGTTCGGCCGTCCGCTCAGCGCGTTCCAGTCAGTTCAACACACGTTGGCCTCGATGGCCGGTGAGGTCGAACGGGCCCGCGCCGCAGCCGAACTCGCGGTAGCGGCGGCCGCCGTGCACGGCTTCGGCAGCACACAGGCCGACTACGCCGTGACGGTGGCCAAAGTGGTGCTCGGCCGAGTCGTACCAACGGTCACCACCGCGGCCCACCAGCTACACGGCGCGATCGGGGTGACGATCGAACACCGGCTGTGGCTGGCGACCATGCGGGCGCGCAGCTGGATCGACGAGTTCGGCGACACCGCCTCGTATGCCACGCGGCTCGGGCGGATGGCGCTGGTCGCCGCCCGCGAGGGCGACCCGTGGGACCTGGCGATCGGCGCCGGGACGGACTAGCTACCCGTCCAGTTCGGCGCCCGCTTCTCGGCGAACGCGATCGCGCCTTCCTGGGCGTCCTTGGAGCCGAACACCGGCATCATGATCTTGGCCTGCTTCTTCCACTGCTCCTCGGGGCTCCACGCCCGCGATTCGGTGATGATCCGCTTGGTGGCGGCCACCGCGAGCGGGCCGTTGGCGGTGATCCGCTCGGCCAGCTCGATCGCGGCCTCCAGCGCGTGACCGGGCTCGGCCAGCACGTTGACCAGCCCCAGCTCGTGGGCGCGCTCGGCAGGCAGGTTCTCGCCGGTCAGCGCGAGCTCCATGGCGATCTGGTACGGGATGCGCTGGGGCAGCCGCAGCAGCCCGCCGCCGCCGGCGACCAGGCCACGCTTGACCTCGGGGATGCCGAAGGCGGAGTTGTTGGCCGCGACGATGAGGTCGGTGGCCAGCGCCAACTCGGTGCCGCCGGCCAGTGCGTAGCCCTCCACGGCGGCGATCAGCGGCTTGATCGGCGGACGCTCGGTAAAGCCCAGTCCGCGGCCCTCGGCGACCACGTTCTCGCCGCGCGCGAACGCCTTGAGGTCCATGCCCGCGCAGAACGATCCGCCGGCGCCGGTGACGATGCCCACCGACAGCCCGGGATCGTCGTCGAGCTGGTCCATCGCGGCCGCCAGGCCATTGCTGACGGCGGCGTTGACGGCGTTCTTGGCCTTGGGCCGGTTGATGGTGATGATCAGGATGCGGCCGCGCTGCTCAGTGAGGACGGCGGGCTCTTCGGTAACGGCGTTATCGCTCACGCAGCTGATCGTAACGAGCGTGGTGTACGGGCCGCACCGAGGGCGGTACCATCGGAAAACTAGAACACGTTCCAATTTGCTCAGGGAGATGGCATGGGCGCACGAACGGCAGCCCCCGGCGACACCGCGAAGTGGGATCCCCAGCATGTCGAGCGCACCATGGCCGTCCTGCGCCCGTTCCTGCGGCTGTATCACCGCAGCGAGGTCCGCGGCCTGGAAACCTTCCCGCCCGGTGGCGCCCTCGTGGTCAGCAATCACTCCGGCGGCCTGTTCGCGATGGACGTCCCGGTGTTCGCACTCGGCTTCTACGACACCTTCGGCTACGACCGGCCGGTGTACACGCTGAGCCACGACATGCTGATGACGGGCCCGACCGCCGATTTCTTCATCCGCAACGGCTTCATCCGCGCCAACCACGAGAACGCCGACGCCGCATTGCGCTCCGGTGGAGTGGTGGTGGTCTTCCCCGGCGGAGACTACGACGTGTACCGGCCGACGTTGCAGGAGAACAAGATCGACTTCGACGGCCGCACCGGCTACGTCAAAGCCGCACTGAACGCCGGTGTCCCGATCGTGCCGACCGTGTCGATCGGTGGCCAGGAAAGCCAGCTCTACCTCTCCCGCGGCACCGGCCTGGCCAAGTTGCTGCGGCTGGACAAGCTGATGCGCTCGAAAATCCTGCCGATCTCGTTCGGCTTCCCGTTCGGGTTCAGCGCAGTCCTGCCGGTCAACGTGCCGCTGCCGACCAAGATCGTCACGCAGACGCTCGAACCGATCCACATCACCGAGATGTTCGGCGAGGACCCCGATATCGACACCGTCGACGCCTACGTCCGCCGCGTCATGCAGCAGGCCCTCGACGAGCTGGCCGCCCAGCGCCGCCTGCCGGTGATCGGCTGATGGGCCCGCTGTCGCGGCTGACGGCCGTCGCTGACGCCGTGACCACCCTGGCCAAGGCTGGGTTCCTCACCCCGATGCGCCCAGACCGCACCCTGCGGATGATGGCGGCAGCCCGCGACGAGGGCCTTTCCATCACAACGGGTTTCGCCACCACAGCGCAACGGTTCCCGGACCGGCCCGGCCTGATCGACGAACTCGGCACGCTGACGTGGCGTGAACTAGACGAGAATTCGCACGCCCTGGCCGCCGGCTTACACCCGCTGCCCGGCGGTACCCCCGAAGTGGTGGGGGTGATGTGCCGCAACCACCGCGGCTTCGTCGAGGCACTGGTGGCGGCGACCCGCATCGGCGCCGACGTGTTGCTGCTGAACACCGCGTTCGCCGGGCCCGCCCTGGCCGAGGTGGTCAATCGCGAACATGTCGACACCGTCATCTACGACGAGGAGTTCACCGCCTCAGTCGACCAGGCGCTGGCCGACCAGCCGAACGCACGGCGCATTCTGGCCTGGACCGACGATGCCACCGACTCGACCACCGTCGAGGCGCTCGTCGACTCGCACCGCGGCCGCCGCGCGCCGAAGGCCACCCGCAAGAGCAAGCTCATCCTGCTCACCTCAGGCACCACCGGAACTCCCAAGGGCGCCAAGCATTCCGGCGGAGGCGCGGGCAACCTCGTCGCGATCCTGCGGCGCACGCCGTGGCGGCTCGGCGAGACGACGGTCGTCGTCGCGCCGATGTTCCACGCCTGGGGTTTTTCCCAGCTGGTGTTCGCCTCGGCGATGGCGTGCACGGTGGTGACGCGACGCAAGTTCGACCCGGAAGCCACCCTGGCCCTCGTCGACCGGCACCAGGCGACCGGGCTGTGCGTGGTGCCGGTGATGTTCGACCGGATCATGGACCTGCCCGCCGAGGTGCTCGACCGCTACAGCGGACGCTCACTGCGCTTCGCCGCGTGCTCGGGGTCGCGGATGCGGCCCGACGTGGTCATCGCGTTCATGGACCGGTTCGGCGACGTCATCTACAACAACTACAACGCCACCGAGGCGGGCATGATCGCCACCGCCACCCCCGAAGACCTGCGCGCCGCGCCCGACACCGCGGGCCGGCCTGCCGTGGGCACCCAGATCCGGATCTACGACGAGGAGTTCCAGGAGGTGCCCGCAGGGACTGTCGGGCGGATCTTCGTGAAGAACTCCACCCAGTTCGACGGCTATACCTCCGGCAACACCAAGGACTTTCACGACAGCTACATGTCGTCGGGAGACCTGGGCCGGATCGACGCGGCAGGCAGGCTGTTCGTCGTCGGACGCGACGACGAGATGATCGTCTCCGGCGGCGAGAACGTCTACCCCATCGAGGTCGAGAAGACGCTGACCGCCCATCCCGATGTCGCCGAGGCGACCGTGCTGGGAGTCGACGACGAGAAGTACGGCCAGCGGCTCATCGCGTTCGTGGTGCTCGGCGGCGGCGGGGCCGTCACCTCCGACGACCTGAAAGCCCACGTCCGCGAGAACCTGGCCAACTACAAAGTCCCCCGCGACATCACCATCCTGACCGAGCTGCCGCGCGGCAGCACTGGCAAGATTCTGCGTAATGAACTCCTCGCCCGTATCACGCCTGATAACTGAGCTGCGCCGGCCGCGGCCGCTGCTGCGGGCCGCCGTCGAACTGGCCAACGCCGCCAACGGTTTCCGGCCGCTGGCCCGCCGGGGCTACCCCACCCTGGCGGTGTTCTGGGTGGGCTGGCCCACCTCGGAGCTGCCCGCGTTCTACGCCGCCGGATCGATGCTCGACGCGGTGCGCCGTGGTCTGCGCGGGGACTTCCGGGGCCGCCGCGGCCTGGTCGCGCTGGCGCTGACCGCGGCGTCGTGGGGATTCCTGGCGGCGATCCAGCACCGCAACCGCACCACACCGCGGCCGGTGCTGCGCAAGGCACTCGTCGACGGCCTCGGCGAGGACTTCGCCGACGTACTCGACACCCTGCCGAGCACACCGTCGGCGTCGGGGCGGCCGACCGCCTGGCGCACCACATGGTCACGGCGCCAGTTCGTGGAGAAGACCAACATCGTCACCTACGGTCCGCACGGGCGGGCCAACCTGGCTGACGTGTGGCGCTGGCGCGACCTACCGCGCGACGGCAAGGCCCCGGTACTGCTCGAGGTGCCCGGCGGCGCGTGGGCCATCGGCTGGCGCCGGCCGCAGGCCTACCCGCTGATGAGCCACCTCGCCGACCGCGGCTGGATCTGTGTGGCGATGAACTATCGCGTCAGCCCCGCGCACAGCTGGCCCGATCACATCGTGGACGTCAAACGCGCGCTGGCCTGGGTCAAGGAGAACATCGCCGACTACGGCGGCGACCCGAACTTCGTTGCGATCACCGGTGGTTCGGCCGGCGGTCACCTGACCGCCCTGGCCGCGCTGACACCGAACGACCCCGAATACCAACCCGGCTTCGAAGACGCCGACACCTCGGTGGTGGCCGCGGTGCCGGTGTACGGGCGCTACGACTGGTACACCACACACGGCAGCGGGCGACGGGAGTTCATCGGCTACCTGGAGCGGCTGGTGGTCAAGCGCCAGTTCACCCGCTTCCGCGACATCTACCTCGACGCCTCGCCGATCCGCCGGTTACGGCCCGACGCGCCGCCGTTCTTCATCCTGCACGGCGAGCACGACTCGCTGATCCCGGTCGTGGAGGCCCGGGAGTTCGTCGCGGGAATGCAGAAGGTGTCGCAGTCGCCGGTGCTCTACGCCGAACTGCCCGGCGCCCAACACGCTTTCGACATCTTCTCCTCGCCGCGGGCACACCAGTCGGCCGAGGCCGTCGGCCAGTTCCTGTCCTGGGTGTACGCCAGCCGGATGTCAAGGGAGGACTGAGCTCATGCGCCGACCTCTCCGCCGGGTACGGGACCTCGGCGTGCGCAGGCTGGTGATCGCTCTGATTGCCTTGGGCGCCGTGATCGCCGCGAGCGTCGGCGGCTATCTCGCCAGCAGTCACACCACCGACAACGCCACTTATTTCGGGGACGTGGACAACCCGAATCGCGTCAACGTCACCGTGTGGATAACGAAAGTCGACGCGGTGACACAAGCGCTTTCGGTTTCCGTTATCGACATCGTCCCGAGTGGGTCCCTGGCCGACGCGAGCGGCAACTTCGCCGAGGACACCACCATCGGAACCGCCGCGATCGGCAACTGGCGTGCCGACATCAAAGCCGGCGATTCCGCCCCTGACATCGAACAGCGCGTCACCATCGACGGCGCCATCACCGACTACCCGTTCGACCGCTATACGGGCCGCCTCGAGGTACACGCCGTAAACGCAGCGGGCGCCGAACTGCCGGTCGCCCTCACGGTTGTGAACACCGATCCATTCTTCGGCATCAGATCCGCACCGGGCCCGTACTTCAAGAGCACAACGACCGGCGGGGTGGCGGTCGACCTCGGCATCTACCGCAGCACGCCCACCCTGGTCTTCGCGGTGTTCGTCATGGTGCTGATGCTGGGCCTGGCAGTCGCCGCTGCGGTGGCGAGTTACTACGTGCTGCATTGGAGACGTGGGCTCATCTTCCCCGCGTGTTCGATGATGGCCGCCATCCTGTTCGCGCTGATTCCGCTGCGCAATGCCGTGCCAGGCAACCCACCGATCGGGTCGATCATCGACTTCGGCTCGTTCTTCATCGCCGAGGCCGTCATCTCCATCTCGTTGATCTCAGGCATACTCATGGGCTTCCGCCACCAGTTGGCCATCGAACGCGCCGAGAACTCCGACGACGAATCGGTCGAGCAGACCTAAGCCTGTGCGGTTGCCTGGGCCATCGCCGTCTCGACGACTGTGAGTTCGGCGGAAAGCCCTGCCGCCGAGCGGATTTCAGCGAATGCCGTAAGCATGGCGTCGGTGACCTCGTGCGGATCGTCGACGGTGGCGCCGTCGGTGAGCACCGAGATGTTGAGCTGGTCGACGTAGCTCCACACGGTGATGTTGAGTCCGCTGCCCGCGGTCAACGGGCCCACCGAATAGATCTCGGTGACCTGTGCACCGCCGACCCGGCCGCGCTGGCGCGGGCCCGGCACGTTGGAGATCGGCAGGTTCATCACCTTGTTCTGGCCGTCCTTGGCCGACAACCACTTGAACAGCGCCTGGGCGGGCGCGGGCGGCAGATAGGCCGACCACCGGCTGATCAGTTCCGGCCCGACGAGATGGTGGCCCTCCTTGGCCAGCACCGCGGCGTCGTGGGTCTGCCGCACCCGCTCCAGCGGGTCGGCGACCTCAACCGGTAGCGCCACCATCATGCCGGTGAAGTAGTTGCCCGACACCCGGTCCGGGTCGAAGTTGAAACTCACCGGCACCGAGGCCAGCAGCGGATGGTCGGCGACCCCGTCGTACCGCAGCAGCAGGCTGCGCAGTGCGCCCGCGGCGGTGGCCAGCACGATGTCGTTGAGCGTCACCCCCAGATGCTTACTGGTCTCCTTGACGTCGGCGAGCGCCAACGTTGCTGTGGCGAAACGGCGTTCGGGCGTGAGCACATGGTTGAGGAACGACGGCGGCGGGGTGAACGGCATGGTCAGTTCCGGTGACAGCTTGCGTGCACTGCGACGCACCCGGGCCAGGCCGTCGGCGGTGTACTTCACCGTGGCCGGCACCCGGGCGATCTGGCGCATATGGTCGGCGAAGGCCGACCGGATCAGCTCACCGCGAGTGGGGGCCGGGTCGGTCCGGTAGTCCTGGTCGGGATCGGGACCCTCCTGCAGATCCATGCCCCGCGCCATCAGGTTGCCCGAGGCGACACCGTCGGCCAGCGCGTGATGGATCTTGCCGACCACCGCGATTCGGCCGTTGGCCAGACCTTCGACGAAGTACATCTCCCACAGCGGGCGGGTGCGGTCCAAGGGTGTGCTGGCGATCTGGCCGATGGCCTCGTCGAGCTCGCGGCGACCGCCCGGCTGGGCCACCCGCCATCCCCGGATGTGGTAGTCGAGGTCGACGTCGCAGTTCTCCCGCCACATCGGGTGGTGGAACTTCAGCGGAATATCCACCAGCTCATAGCGGAACGGGTCGAGTTTGTAGAGCCGGCCCCGCAGCACCTGGCGGAACTCCTCGACTCCGAACGTCCGACCGCCGAGGTCCTCGAGCTCGATCACCGCCACCTTGAGGGTGTGCATGTGAACGTTGGGCGCCTCGCTGTACAACAGCACCGCGTCCCAGCCGCTGAGTCTCTTCACCGCTGCACCTCCCACTCGGGACCATACAATCGGCGACCGCTCAGATGACCTCTTTGGCCGACATCAGGGCGCGGTCGCGGTGAACCTGATTAAGGAACAGTCCGATAGCGGTGGCCGCCGAGCCGGTGCGGGCACCGTCGATCATGTCGAAACCGTGTCCGGCACCGGGCAATTCGACATAACCGACCGGGGATCGCGACACCGTCTTGAGTTCGTCGACGAAACCGCGGGCCTGCTCGACGGGTATCACGCTGTCGGCCGAACCGTGGACCACCAGGAACGGCGGAGCTTCGGGATGAATACGCGCGATCGGCGAAGCCTTGCGGAACACCTCGCCGTGACGGTCCTGACGCTTGCTGACCACGACGCGTTCGAGGAAGTCGACGAACCGGTCCCGCTCCTCGGTGGACCGGTCCTCCCAGTCGTAGCGGCCGTAGATGCCCACGACGGCGTCGACGGAGGTGTCCGAGCCTTCGGGCAGATGCTCCTGGAACTCCGGGTCGTCGATGGTCAGGCCGGCCAGCGCGGCCAGATGCCCACCCGCCGACGCACCCGCGACTGCGACGAAATCCCGGTCACCGCCGAAGCGGTCGACGTTGGCGCGCGCCCAGGCGATCGCCGTCTTCACGTCGTGGATGTGGTTGGGCCACCGGTGATGTGGGGCGACCCGGTAGTCGATCGACAGGCACACCCACCCCTGGGCGGCCAGGTGCGACATCAGCGCGTAGCCCTGCAGCATGCGGGTGCCCAGCACCCACGCCCCGCCGGGGATGAACAGCAGCACCGGGGCGGGCTCGGCGGGCAGATACCTGCGGCGCCAGACGTCGAGTCGCTGGGTGGGGTGGTTGCCGTAGCGCACCGAGGACCGGTAGAGGTGGCGGCGGTGTTCGAAGGCTTTCCACAGCGGCGGCATCCGGTCCGGGGCCGGCCAGTCGATCTGCAGATGCTCGGGGGCCACCACACCGCGCAACGCGGCATCGGAGACCTCGTGGGTGCTTTCCCGATCCGTCTTGCGAACCTGCCCGGCTCCCGGGCTCAGCCAGGACCGCGCAGCCGAACCCATGAAGTCGGGAATGTGGCGGTAGCCCCACACACTCATCGCGGTCGCGGCGCCGAGCGGTTCGAGGTGGCGTCCGATCACCGGCAGCTGAGCCGAGGCCACACTCATCGCCAGCGCATAGTCAGCGGGCCCGGCGTCGAGCATCCAACGCAGTCGGTCCCACGGTCGTGCCGTCATTGCGCGAGCGTACCCTGCCGAGCGAGGGCGGAAACGACAATCTCACCGGATCGGGTGATCTTTGCTGCGCAGGGTGCGCAAACCGCCAGGCCCGCCTGATCCCTTGACTTACCGCCGGACACGAAGTTTGCCGTGATCGGGTAACGAGGCCTGCCGACAGCCACGCTGACCTAGACTTCGGCTGACCCTCAGGAGGCCCGCAATGTCTACTGCAGCCGATGCCATCTACACCGGTGGCGCCATCGTCACCATCGACGACGCCAACCCCACCGCGCAGGCGCTGGCGGTGCGCGCTGGTCGTATCACCGCGGTCGGGACTCGCGACGAAGTCCTGGCCCAGCGGGGCCCGGGCACCCGGATGGTGGATCTGGACGGGGCGACGCTGCTGCCCGGCTTCCTGGATCCGCACAGCCACTACATCAATTCGCTGACCGTCGCCAACCAGGTCAACGTATTCGCACCACCCGCCGGCCCCGGCGCCGACGTCGGCGCAATCGTCGCCGCCCTCAAGGCTTTTCGGGATGCGCAGCAGATCCCGCCGGGCGAGATGATCGTCGCCTATGGCTATGACGACACCCTAATGCCGGGCGGGCGAACGCTGCACAAAGAGGACCTCGACGCCGATTTCGGAGACAATCCGGTGCTCGTCGGGCATGTCTCCATGCACGGCGCGGTGCTGAACTCCGCGGCGATGCGGCAGTTCGGCATCACCGCGGCGACCCCGACACCGCCCGGCGGCATCATCGTCCGCAAGGAGGGTTCCACCGAACCCGACGGCCTGGTGATGGAGACCGCCTTCCTACCCATCTTCGCCGCGATGCCCAAACCCACGCACTCACAGGAGATCGCCTGGAGCCGGGCCGGCCAGATGCTCTACGCCGCGGCGGGCATCACCACCGCGCACGAGGGCGCCACCCACGCCGCCGACGTGGAGTTGATCTACCGTGCGGCCGCCGGCGGGGCGAACTTGATCGACGTCGTGGCCTACCCGTTCATCCTCGAACTCGACGAGGTACTGGCGCAGCATCCGCCGCAGGAGTTCGGCAGCTACCGCAATCGGGTCAAGCTCGGCGGGGTGAAGGTCACCCTCGACGGCTCCCCGCAGGGCCGCACCGCCTACTTCACCACGCCGTACCTGGTCGAGGGCCCCGACGGCCAGCACAACTGGTGCGGCGAACTGGGCTTCTCCCAGGACGTCGTCAACGGCTGGTTCAAGCAGGTGTACGACCTCGGGCTGCCGCTGGACATCCACGCCAACGGCGATGCCGCCATCGACGTCGCACTGGCCGCCCACGAGTTCGCCGCGGCCGACGATCTGGGCGCCGACCGGCTGACGGTGATGGTGCACTCCCAGTTCGTGCGGCCCGACCAGCTGCAGCGCTACGTCGACTACAAGATCCTGCCGTCGTTCTTCACCCCGCACGCCTTCTACTTCGGCGACGCCCACGTGCAGTTGCGGGGTAAGACGCAGGCCGACTTCCTCTCGCCGATGCGGGCGGCGATCGACCTCGGGCTGCGTCCGACCAATCACACCGACTTCGTGGTGACGCCGCTGGATCAGATGTTCGTGGTGTGGACGGCCGTCAATCGGGTCTCGCGCAGCGGGGCGGTCATCGGCGCCGACCAGCGGGTGACCCCGCTCGAGGCACTCAAGGCGATCACGATCAACGCTGCGCGCCAGTACCGCGAGGACGACCTCAAGGGCTCACTGGAGGTCGGCAAGCTCGCCGATCTCGTTGTGCTGGATGGCAATCCACTGACCGTGGACCCGATGGCCATCAAGGACATCAGCGTGGTCGAGACCATCAAGGAAGGCCAGACCATCTACCACGCCTAAGGAGTGAGCAGCACCTTCACATGCTCACCTGATCGCGACGCGACGGCGGCATACCCGTCGGCGGCCTGGTCCAGCGACAGCCGGGTGGTGAAGATCCCCTCGACGTCCAGGCGCCCGTTCTGCAGCAGCGGGATCAGCTCGGGCCAGGTCTGCTGCACCGGTGCGGTAGTCCAGCGCACAGTCAGCCCACGCACCAGGGAGGCCAACGCCGGGAACGGATACGGGTTGAGGTTGTGCACGCCGATCACCGACACGGTACCGCCGGCGCGCACCGTCGCGATCGAGTCGTCGAGCGAGGTGTCGCTGGCGACGGCGTCGATGACCGAGTCGGCGCCGAGGCCTCCGGTGGCCTCCATGACCGCCGACAGCGCGGGCGGCGGCAGCGGAATCGCCCCCAGAGCGGCCGCCCTGTCGCGGCGGGCCTCGACCGGATCGACGGCGAAAACCCTTGCTGCACCATGGAACAACGCGCCACGCACAGCGCACAGGCCGACTGCGCCCAGGCCGACCACGACGGCGGTGCCGCCGAGCGGGATGTCGGCCCGCTTGGCGCCCGCCCACCCGGTGGCCAGGTTGTCGGTGAGCAGCAGCGCCTGCTCGGTGGAGATGCCTTCGGGAATCCGCAGCAGCTGGAAGTCCGCCGCCGGGACGGCCAGCAGTTCGGCTTGAGCTCCCCCGAGACCACCCGAGCCGAAGATCTGCGGGCCCGACACACACCGGGTGGGATCCTTGGTGGCACAGCCGATGCAGGCCCCGCAGCCGGCGACCGAGGAGATCAGCACCTGGTCGCCGACGCGCACGGTCCGCACATCCGGACCGGCCTCGACCACGGTGCCGACGGCCTCGTGGCCGAGCGACACCGGCGCGAACAGCGGGTAGTCGCCCTCGTAGAAGTGCAGGTCCGAGCCGCAGATCGCGGTCGCACTGATCTGGACGACAGCGCCGTCGGGGCCGGGCAGGACGGGGTCGGGCCAGGTGTCGACCCGAACCGACCCCGGAGTGTCGATGAGCACCGCGCGCATTTCAGGCTCCCTACTTGATGACGAAGTTCGACCATTCGGGTTCGCGAACGGCGTTCCAGAACACCGGGAGTCGCCACGGGCTGACCGTGTGGATCTCACCGTCGGAGTTCTTGAAGTACGAGTGCTTGATCGACGGGTGCGCCCACACCATGGTGTTGATCTCCGCCTGGTGCCTGCGGTGCCACTCGTCGGTGGCCTCGGTCGTCGGTTCGATGGAGTGCAGATGCTTGCCGATCATCTCGGCGAGCAGGAGGTTGACGTAGCGCATCTGCAGTTCGGAGTTGAAGATCAGGCTGCCGCCGTGGGCCAGGTGGTTGCCCGGGCCGTAGAGCATGAAGAAGTTGGGGAAGCCGGGGACCGTGACGCCGAGATAGCCGACCGGCCTGGTTCCCCATGCGGTGCGCAGGTCGACGCCGTCGCGGCCGGTGATCGTCAACGGGTACAGCACCTCGGTGGCGCGAAAACCGGTGGCGTAGACGATGATGTCGACCTCGTGGGACACGCCGTCGGCGGTGACCACCGCGTGCGGGGTGATCCGTTCGATCGGGGTGCGGACCAGCTCGACGTTGTCGCGGCGCAGGGTTTTCAGCCAGGTTCCGTTGTCCTGCAGGGTGCGCTTGCCGGTGGCCGGGTAGTCGGGCATGACCTTGGCCAGCAGTTCGTCGTCACCGTCGACCTGGGTGGTGATCCAGTCGCTGAACATCAGCCTGGCCATGGCGTTCATCTCGCTGACCGCGTAGTCGGGGTCCTCGGGATGGATGTAGTCCGGATCCGAACGCGCCGCATCCAGGCCCTTGTCCGCGCCGGGCCACATCAGCAGGAACCGGTACCAGCGGCCGTAGAACGGCAGGTGGTCCATCGCCCAGCGCACACCGTCGGGCACGCTGTCGTGGTACATCGGGTTCGGGAACATCCATTGCGCGGTCCGCTGGAACACCGTGAGGTGCTCGACGGAGTCGGCGATGGCCGGTGCGATCTGGAATCCGCTCGCCCCGGCGCCGATCAGGGCGACCCGCTTGCCGGTGACGTCGACGGAGTGATCCCACGCCGCGGAGTGGAAAGCCGGGCCCTCGAAGGTGTCGGCGCCGTCGATGTCGGGGATCTGCGGCCGGTTGAGCTGGCCGACGGCGGTGATGACCGCGCGGGCCCGGATCCCGGATTCGACGCCGTCGGCGCCGCGAACGGTGACCAGCCAGGTTCCGTCGTCGTCATTCCAGACCGCCGAGACCACCTCGGTCTGCCAGCGGATGTTGTCGTCGAGGCCGTGGCGGTCGAGCACCTCCTCGAAGTAGGCCCGCAGCTCGGGCTGCTCGGCGAAGTAGTGCGACCAGTTGTTGGACGGCTCGAAGCTATAGCAGTAGAAGTGGTTGGCGACATCGACCCGGGCGCCGGGATAGCTGTTCTCCCACCAGGTCCCGCCGGGGCCCGCGTTCTTCTCGATGACGGTGAACGGGATGTTGGCCTGCTTGAGCCGGATGGCCGCCAACAGGCCGGACTCGCCGCAGCCGATGACCACGACGGGGAAGTCGGCGGTGTCGGCGGGATCCAGCGCTGCGGGGCGGCGCGGATCGACACCCTCGAGGTCCATCTCTTCGAGGACCATCGGCTGGTATTCGGCGTCGACGTGTTCGCAGGCCGCCCAGTCGAGCATCTCCTGGACCAGCTCGGGGCTCAGCGCGACCGGACCTGGGCAGCCGCGGTCGCGGTAGTCGATGATCACCGGCAGGGCCAGCGCGCGGGCCTTGGCCTTGTCCTCCTCGGACATGAAGCCCTGAACCTCGTTGAGGAACAGGCCGGCCTGGGCGAACTCCCGGATGTAGCGCGGGTCGCCGGTGATGTGCACCAGCGACAGCAGCAGGGTGGGGATGCTGACATCCTCCAACGCGGCGGCGATCTGCTCGTCGGACGTCGTGAATGGTTGGCCGGCATAGGGATTCTGCGTCACACCGGGTTCCTCTCACCGATCGGCAATTACGCTACGCGTAGTTCCGTAATAGCGGACCTCACGATACTGTCGGCTCCGGCACGGATCAAGGGCCGCTCCCACTGGGGGCACTCCCGGCCCGTGCCAGCGGCAAGGCCATACTGGCGGCGTGGCGAACACCGACATCCACCCCGAACTGCGCAGTGCGGCGCGGTACGTCCCGCGCAAGCTCATCTCCGGATTCACGACCCCGTTCATCCGGAAGCTGACCAGCCTGCAGCGCGTCGACAACGAGGGCGTCGAGGTGCTCACCCTGCCCTCCGGGGTCGGCGTGCGGCTCTACCGGCCCGCCGGGACGACCACGCCCACGCCTGCACTGCTGTGGATTCACGGCGGCGGCTACGTGATCGGCACCGCCGCCCAGGACGACGCGCTGTGCCGCCGGTTCGTCACCACGCTGGGCATCACCGTCGCCTCCGTCGACTACCGGCTGGCTCCCGAACATCCCTACCCCGCGCCGCTGGAAGACTGCTACAGCGCGTTGACCTGGCTGGCCGCGTTGCCCGGTGTGGACCGCGACCACCTCGCGATCGGCGGCGCCAGCGCCGGCGGCGGCCTGGCGGCTGCGCTGGCATTACTGACCCGCGACCGCGGCGAACTCAACCCGGTGTTCCAGGTGCTGGTCTATCCGATGCTCGACGACCGCACCGTCGGCGCCCATCTTCACGACGCGGGACACCGGCTGTGGAACGCCACCAGCAACCGCTACGGCTGGCAGTCCTACCTGGGCGGGGCCGACCCGCAGGTGGCCGTGCCCGCCCGTCGCACCGACCTCGCCGGGCTGCCGCCCGCCTGGCTCGGGGTGGGCACGCTGGACCTGTTCCACGACGAGGACCTGGCGTATGCGGAGCGACTGAAGGCCGCCGGGGTTCCGTGCGAGGTGCACGTGGTGCCCGGTGCGTTCCACGGCTTCGACGGGATCGTGCCGAAGGCCTCGATCTCCCGGGCATTCTTCGACAGCCAGTGCGACAGCCTTCGGCCCTACCTGTCATGAGCGCGGCGTCACCGGCGCTGAGCACCGAGCAGCGTGACCTCGGCGATGCCGTCACCGACCTGCTGGCCAAGCGGTCACCGGAGGCCGAGGTCCGCCGGCTGATGGCCGAGGACAGCGGATACGACCCCGCGCTGTGGGCTGAGCTGGCCGCGATGGGCATCCTCGGTCTGGCGATCCCCGAACAGTTCGGCGGAGCCGGTGCCGGCGCCGTCGAGCTGGGCGTGGTGTCCGAGCGCATGGGTGCGGCGCTGCTGTGCGCACCGTATCTGTCCACCGCGGTACTGACCCCGAACCTTCTTCTGGCCCTTGGCGATTCGGCTGAGCAAGCCGACATCCTGCCGCGAATCACAGCCGGTGAACTGGTCACAGGCGTCGCCTTCGCCGAGGCGGGGTCAGCGCGGCCGCCGGCCGTACCTGCCACCATCGCGACACCGGACGGCGACCAGTGGCGGCTGTCGGGCACCAAGACCTATGTGCTCGACGCGGCTGCGGCGCAGCTGTTCTACGTCACCGCCGGCACCGGTGTGTTCGCCGTCGAGCGCGACGCGCCCGGGGTGACCGTGGCCCCGCTGGCCACCGTCGACCAGACCCGCAAACAGGGCCGGCTCACCCTGGAGCGGACCCCGGCCCGACTGGTCGGCTCGATCGAGGCCGGTTCGGCCGCGCTGGACGCAGCGCTGGACCGGGCCGCGGTCGCGCTGCTCGGTGAACAGGCCGGCGCCGCAATGCATGTTATGCAGATGGCGGCCGACTACGCCAAGACCCGCTTCCAGTTCGGCCGCGCGATCGGCAGCTTCCAGGCCATCAAGCACATGTGCGCCGACATGCTGCTCGAAGCGCAGTCCGCGCTGTCGGCGGCCCGGCACGTCGCGTCGGCGTTTGACATCGCCGAGCCGGATCGGCTGGCCGATCTTGCTCTGGCCCAGGCATTCTGCTCCGAGGCGTTAGTGTCCGTTGCCGCCAGCAACATCCAGATCCACGGTGGTATCGGCTTCACCTGGGAGCACCCGGCCCACCTGTATCTGCGGCGGGCACGCACCGATGCCCAGATCTTCGGCGATCCGGCCTGGCACCGGGAACGCTACATCCGGCTGCGGGAGGCACAGTCATGACCGACGACGACGTGCGCGACGAAGTCCGGGCGTGGCTGACGGCAAACTGGGATCCGGCCATCGAGCGCGGCGCCTGGGCGCAGCTGGTGTTCGACGCCGGCTGGGCCGTCCCGAGCTGGGAACCACAGTGGTGGGGTCGGGGCCTGACCGATCCCCAATCACGGATCGTGGCAGCCGAATTCGCTGCCGTCGGCGCACCGGGAACCGGCCATGACCGGGCCAACCTGTTCGCCACCACCCTGCACGACCTCGGCACCGACGAGCAGAAGCACCGACTGATCCCGCCGTCGATCCGCGGCGAGACGAAGTGGTGCCTGCTGTACTCCGAACCGGGTGCAGGCTCCGATCTGGCCGGCCTACGCACGAGGGCCGACCGCGACGGCGACGACTGGGTGATCAACGGCCAGAAGGTGTGGACGTCGTTCGCGAAGTCCGCCGACTACGGCCTGCTGGTGGCCCGTACCGACTGGGATGTGCCCAAGCACAACGGGATCAGCTTCTTCATGTTCCCGATGCGCCAGCCCGGGGTGGAGATCAGGCCGATTCACCAGATCACCGGGGAGTCGGAGTTCAACGAGGTGTTCATCACCGGGGCGCGCGTCCCCGATGCGAACCTCGTCGGCGAGCCCGGCGGTGGCTGGTCGGTGCTACAGGTGGCGCTGGCCTACGAGCGCCGCCTGATGGGCGACCTGGCCCGCACCGCCCGCTCTGCACGAAAGCCGCAGGCCGACAACGAGAGTCTGATCGCGCTGGCGCGCCAGGCCGGTACCCTCTCCAACTCCCACATCCGCCAGGAGATCGCCAGGGTCGAGGCTTACACGGCGGTCAACCGGTGGAACACCCAGCGCGCCAAGGCAACCACCGACCGGGCCGAGGCTGCCACCCTGCTGGCACTGGGCAAGATCGCGATGTCGCGAATCCTGCACGAGACCGCCCGGGTCCAGACCGAGATCGTCGGTCCGGAGTCGATGCTGACCGGTCCGGACAACCCGGTCGGTGACGCGGTGACGTTCCGGACGCTTAACGCCTACTTCACCTCGATCGGCGGCGGCACCGACCAGATTCAGCGCAACATCGTCGGCGAACGTGTCCTCGGGCTGCCGAAAGAGCCTGAGCCCTACCGCACTACCGCGTTCCGGGATTTGCCGCACTGAGGCGGCGACGGGATGATCGCCGGAACTCACAGTATGTGACGGTTCCTCTTGGCTGGAGGTGCAGCGTATCGTCAGCAACTGTGTCCGTGATCGTTTCAGGCCTGCGCGTGAAGTTCGGTGCGACTCAGGGCGACCTTCGCGTGGGGAGCGGCGGGAAACTCATTCTGGTTGGCTATGTCGCAGGCACGCTGACGATCGCTTCAGGCGGTCGCGCCCTCATTATCGGCATGGTGGAACGACTCACTGTTGAGCCGGGCGGCAGGGCCAAGCTCCGCGGATGGTGCAGGGGCGACGCTATTAATGAGGGCGGTGACCTCACGGTCATGTCCGGGGCCGTAATCGAAGGTTCATTGCACGGACGCTCATTCACTCGGGTGATACCCGGGGCGAGGATCAACGACTAGGCGCGACGACGGCTGTGCTCGGAGAAGGCTATAGACCACCATTGGCGCCACCGCGTCTGTTCCGTCGCCCACTACACTGACGTGAAGCGACGTCCCGTCGCCACGTGACGCCGTCACCGACTTCACGCGGCTAATCTTGCCGCGCTCAACGCTCGTTACAGTCCGGCCAGAGGGGTTTGTCTCTTCTGAGAGAAATGAGACCGATCAGAACCTTTCTCACCTTCCTCCATTCGAAGCCAGATGTTGGTGAGTGCTGGGCGGGGGATACTCGTCCGATGCTTGGTCATCTCGGCGTCAACGTGCCCGATCTCGCCTCCGCAAAGCGGTACTACGCGGCGCTGCTGCCCCTCGTCGGTTTCGAACCATTCCTTGATGCCGACAATGAGTTCGCATTCAGGCCGGCAGATGGCAAACCGGGCACTTATCTGTTTTTCTATCCATCCGCCATTGCCGGCGACTACTCATCAGACCGAACGGGGCTGCAGCACTTAGCCTTCATGACTCGTGGGCGCTCACTCGTCGACGCAGTACACGAGTTCGCAGTCAGCAACGGCAACACCATTCTCTACGCTCCTCAGCACTTCCCACAGTATCCCGGGCACTATTACGCCACCTTCTGGCTCGACCCCTTCGGATTGAGGCTAGAGGCGGTCTGCCATCACGATCGTGACTAGGACGACCAGCCAAGCTGATCCTCTATCTGATTCGTAGAGAAACGAGGCGATCACGTGGCCCTCGCAAGCGCGGAAGGCAAATTTCACGCCCACAGCAACCGTTAGGCGTCCGAGCCTTCCGCCGTGGCGTCGGAATCTCCGGATCTCAAAGCCGCTGTCGGCCAAGAGCGTCGGGCCCACAATTGATGAAGGTTCGACTTAACCGACTCGGCTCCTCGTGGAAGCTCGACCCGTTCGACCGAGCTATATACCCGCTCCATACAAGTCCGTACCGCGACATGTGCTCGTCGCGTCCCCATTCCCCATGATGAGGCTTCGGCAACCAGGTCATCGATATCGATGTTGTTGATACTCGTCTTGCCGTTGATGACATGACCTGTGCCGTTGAAGGCCGGGGCGAGGTACCTCACCGGGGCGGCGTCGTAGATCGGTGCCAGGGACACGCTCCCCTCGCGACCGATCATCACTGAGTAGTTTTTGGAATGGGCGTCAGCGTTACCAATCACGACGTTGAACGTCACAGCTTCCAGCAATGCAGACCGAAACGCGTCAGGGTCCAGAGCCCTTGGTGCAGCCGCGCGCGCTATGCGTCGCAGCCTCGACCCCGAACGGGTTGCTTCGCCAGTGCTCTCATACTTGGCCTGGGGGTCGAGACCTAGCGCCTGACAGAAATCCTCTTGATGCAGTCGGTTCCCATCAGACCCACGGTCATATCGGGTAACGATGATCGCCTGGCGCTCCTGAAACCGCTCCACGCGCGACTCTGCAGCATTCATGCTTGCCTCGCGCGCGACACGCAACGCCCAATCTTCGCTCTGAATAAGATGTTTCACTGAGCCACCGTGCGGCTCGGGCTTGATGATGTGGGTCGAGGCTGCGCCGGCTTCGGGCCAGCCCCAGCTGCCATCGGGGAATGCCACCAATAGCACCTTGTCTTGAATGCCGGCTAATGATGCCTGCGGAGTAGCGCCCTCAGGGAGATGGTAGGTCGGCAGATCCGTGATTAGAGTGTCGACTTCCAGTTTGGTCAGGGGTCGGACGTGACCAGCGTCGGGCTTTGCACCGTCGGTGAGAATCTGGACAGCCCCGGCACATTCTGCGCCTACCCGTTCCAATAGCGTCATCGTGTCGTTGACTGGTACGCCGGCCTCAGTCGCGATGTGGCGGCGCAGGTTTCCCTCGGGCAGAAGGCCCTCGATGAATGCCGACACCTGCCGCGCGCCGTCCTTATCCTGGATCGGCTTTCGCGAAACAGGCAACGCCAAAGACAGGACTCGGCTCCCCTCGCCGAAGGTGTCGAGCGCGTCCTCGGTGAATTCCAAACGCAGCCGGAATCGGCGGGGCTCACTCAGCCCGGCGACGTGGACACCGTACAACCAAACGCCGAGTGCCTTAGGTGCCATCGGTCACCGTCACTCGAGAGAACTTTGGCACTAGTGCGAGCGCGATGCCGCATTCCGATAGAGCGCGCAGCGCAATGTCGACGCTGACGGATTCCCCCCGCTCAAGACGCGAGATGGTCATACGGGTGACTCCGATACGGCTAGCAAGCTCATCCTGAAGGAAGCCTCTTGCCTGACGCGCGCGCCGGACGTGCTCGCCGAGGTCGACGGTGTCGTACACCAGAGGTACCGAATGATACATATTCCGATCATAGGCGCCGTACGACTACATGATCAGTATTTCGATCATGACATCGAGTTACGCGAATGATCGATATTTCGGTCATTCGCGCTGGGCGCACCAATGATCAAAATATGTAGCAAGAGCCAAGCGACTGCGTGACATTCTCAGTCGCAGCCCCTAAATCAGTTAGTGCACTAGTTCCTGACCTCATGCAGCCGGCCACCGATGACTGTGGCCACCACCTGCTCGGCTGCCAGGGTGTCGAGTACCTCGCTCGGTGACCCGGCAAGCACGCACAGCTCGCCCGGCTGTCCCGCTGCAATGGTGCGCGCAACGCCCGGGCGGTCGGCGTGCCCGAAGAACATCGCCAAAGCTTGCGCGGGCGTGACACATTCGGCGGCATTGAGCACCGCGCCACGGCTGGTGGTCCGGTGCACCGCGGCTCGCATCGCCGCCCACGGGTCGGCGCCGCCGAACGGTAGGTCGGTCGACAGTGCCACCCGCACCCCGGCGCTGCGCAGCGAGGCCAGCCGCCACAGGCCCTCCTGATCGGCGGCGGGGACGTCGAGCAGATACTGGTCGCCCCGTTCGGCGACGAAGTTCGGCTGGGTCACCACCACCGGATCCAGGCGGGCCAGATCGGCGAGGCTGTCGGCAGGCACCACCGCCGCGTGCTCGATGCGGTCGCCGGGATGCACACCCGCCACGTCCAGGGCTGCCAGCGTGACGATCAGTTGACTGGCCGTCACGCAGTGCACGGCGACCGGGCCGTCCCGGTGGCGGGTGGTGATCCACTCGGTCAGCTCGTCGAGATCGAGGTTGTCGTCGTGCAGGATTCGCTTGCCGGGGGCCAGCCAGTGCACCCGCTGCTGCAGCTCGCCGTGCTGCTGGGCCTGGGTCAGGTTCACGATCGCGTCGGCGTCGAGGTCGGGGGTGGCGTCGGTGACCCCGGTGACCCCGTAGGACGTGAGCCGGGTACTGAGGGCGGCCAGCGGGACGTCACGGCGGCCGACGCTGTCCGACCAGCCGTCATAGCTGCGCAGCCGCCCGTCGGGGTGATCGGGTAGGCCGACGTCGGCCAGTCCCGCGGAGTTCAGCATCCACAGCACCCCGCTGCGGTGCTGGATCCGCACGCGCACAGGGGGTGTCAACGCGTCGAGGACGTGCCGGTCGAGGTGCCCGGCCACCGACTCGTGGTAGCCGACGGCCCGGATCCAGCCGTCCGTGCCGACCGCGGCCGCGGCGAGTAGCGCCGCGAGCCCGGCGCGGTCGTGCGCGTGGGCCGGGCCGACCTGCACGGAGTCCAGTGCCGCGGCGGCGGCCCGCAGGTGGACGTGATGGTCGTGCAGGCCCGGTAGTACGGTGCCGCCGGCGGCGTCGAAGACGTCCTCATGCGGTTGCGGTGCCAGGGATTCGCCGACCTCGTCGATCCGCTCGCCCAGCCGGATGTCGACAGATCGCCCGTCGAGCAGGGTCGCACGCTGAATCAGCATGGCAGCGAACCGGTTTGGGAGACGATGTGGTCGACGTGCGCGTTGTCCGCCCCCAGCCGCGCGGCGCGGGGTACCGGCGCGGGCCGCTGCGGCGGCAGGACCGCACCGGCCGTCACCGGCTCGGCAGGCAGCGCCGCATAGGTGGCGGCCACCCGTGACATCGCCACCTCGATGACCTCACCACCACCGCGGGACAGCGAATCCATCAGTGCCCGAGCTGATTCCAGTCCGGTGAGCGGGTCGGCGATCGCGTCGCCACAGAACACCGGACCCGTCGCGACCAGCCCGCCCGCGACGGCCGCGTCGTCGCCGAACGCCGCGCGCCCGGAGTTGCCGCCATGGCCGCTGATGCGCAGCCACACCCGCCCTGGCGGGCCGGGCACGGTCTGCGGGTCCAGCCCTCGCCGCGCCAGCGCACCGGGGCGAGAACCTTCGATGACGATGTCCGCGGCACCCAGCAACACCCGCAACCGCGGCACGTCCCGGTCGAAATCGACTGCGTACGAGAGCTTCCCGTGGTTGATCCAGTCGTAGAAATCCGGGTGGCCGCTGCGGGTTCCGTCGGGCCGGTGCGGGCTCTCCACTTTGACGACGGTGGCGCCGGCGCCGACCAGGAACTGTCCGCACAGCGGGCCGGCCCACATCGAGGTCAGGTCGGCCACCAGCAGCCCGGCCGCCGAACGGGATCCGGACCTCGGCCCGGCCGCGAGAACCCGTGGCGGCTCGGGTGTGGTCTCGCCCAGCCGTGCGACCGGGATGTCCAGCAGAACAGCGCGGTCGACGACGTCGGCGCTGCTGCGGCGGGCCGCCCAATCGGCGACCACCGTCCAGGGGTCCGCGGAGAGGTCGTCGGCCTCGACAAGGGCGGGCACGGCGGCAAGGTCGTCGGGTCGCGACAGTGTCAGGGCGCACCAGCCGTCGGCACTCGGCAGCAGCCTGGTGGCGCCACCCGCCGAGATACGGCCGCCGCGGTGCAGGCCCAGTAGCGCGGCGCGGCCGGTGAGAGCTTCGACAGCATCGACATGCACCCCGAACCCGGCGGTGAGCTGGGCGGCGACCGCTTCAGCGCGGGTGAGGACCGCCGCCCGGGAGTCATCGGTCGGGCCGTCGGCGAAGCCGGTCAGCCACGCCAGGCCGCTGGCGGCCCAGCCGGTCGCGGAATGGTCCACCCGGCCATTGTCCACGTCGATCTGGATGCGGGCCTAGAAGTGCAGTGCGGTGAACCGCCAGTCGAGCACCTGGCGGTCGTCGCCCTCGGCGGCCACGGCGTAGACCACCGACCGCAGGGTCAGCACACCGCCGCGGTCGCCGGGCAGCGGGGTGGCCGCCTCGACGTGCAGATCGCTGTAGAGGGTGTCGCCCTCGTGCACCGGACCGGTGTGGTCGCACGACTCCCACCCCAGCACGGTCACGAGGTTCGGCAGCAGCTGGCCGGCCTGTGCCAGCGCCAGCCCGATGGTGTGGCCGCCATACACCAGACGCTGACCACCGACCCGCGAATCATGATGGGTGGCAGCGACATTCAGCGTCAAGCGAGCCAGCTCGGGCGCGGAGCTGACGACGTCGCCGGTGCTGCGCAGAACCGAGCCGGCGATATCGGGATAGAAGTGCGGGCCGGGGACCCGCTCCCGGAACGCCGCCGCATTCCAGTCGGCGGTCGAGTCCGGGGCGGCGCCGAGATCCACCCCGATGCCGGTCAGGTCGTCAGCGTGGCCGGTGTCGGGCGCGCCCGGGCTCAGCGGCAGCATGGCGCAGCGGTAGAAGTCGAGGACCAGGCGGCCGACCTGGTCGATGGTGGTCATCCGCAGGGCCGCCAGTCCCGTCGGCGCGCGGCCGGGCTTGGCGCTGTTCTGCCGCAGCCCGACCACCTCGGTGCGGGTGAACAGGGTGTCGCCGACGACCGGGTAGCGATAGAAGGTCAGCCCCCGGTAGAAGAGGTTGGCCTTGACGCGCTGGGTCGCCAGGGTGCTCTGGCCGATGGCGACGTCGCACACCAGGGCCGGGTGGGCCAGGGGGGCGTTGGCGCCCACGACGGCGTGCGCCAGCTCGGCATCCAGGGACAGCCGCAACCGGTCGCCGAGAATCGCCTGGTGGCTGGCGGCAGCGCCGGACGTCAGGGTCATCGAGGGGGCCCAGTCGAAGACCTGGCCGACGACGAGGTCGTCGAAGTACGGACCGCCCGCCTCGCCCGCGCCGATATGGCCGTACAAAGTCACAGTGGCCCATGCTGGCAGTTCCTTGGCCACTGTGTCAATATGGCCGTACATTTGCAATCTCGAGAGCGGGAACTGGTGAGCGACCTCAACGACGAAGAAACCATGCTGGTGCAGACGGTCCGCGTCTTTATCGACCGCGAGGTCAAACCGACCGTCCGCGACGTCGAGCACGCCAATACCTACCCGGAGGCGTGGATCGACCAGATGAAGCGCATCGGCATCTACGGACTTGCCATCAGCGAGGAGTACGGCGGCTCCCCGGTCTCGATGCCCTGCTATGTCGAGGTGACCCAGGAACTCGCCCGGGGCTGGATGAGTCTGGCCGGTGCGATGGGCGGCCACACGGTCGTCGCCAAACTGCTGGAGATCTTCGGCACCGAGGAGCAAAAGCGCACCTATCTGCCATCGATGGCCACCGGTGAACTGCGCGCGACGATGGCGCTGACCGAACCGGGCGGCGGCTCCGATCTGCAGAACATGGCGTGCATCGCGCGCACCGACGGCGACGAGTTGGTGATCACCGGCTCCAAGACCTGGATCAGCAATGCCCGCCGCTCCGGGCTGATCGCCCTGCTGTGTAAGACCGACCCGCAGGCCAGCCCCCGGCACTCGGGTATCTCGGTGGTGCTCGTCGAGAACCCGACCGCCGGCCTGACGGTGTCGAAGGATCTGCCCAAGCTCGGCTACAAGGGCGTCGAGTCCTGCGAGTTGGTCTTCGACGACTGCCGGGTTCCGGCATCGGCCATCCTCGGTGGCGTGCCAGGCAAGGGTTTCGCTCAGATGATGAAGGGCCTCGAGACGGGCCGTATCCAGGTGGCGTCGCGTGCCTTGGGCGTCGCCACCGCCGCACTCGAGGACGCCCTGGCCTACGCGCAGGACCGGGAGAGCTTCGGGCAGCCCATCTGGAAGCACCAGGCGATCGGGCACTACCTGGCGGACATGGCCACGAAACTGACTGCCGCCCGCCAACTCACGCGCTATGCGGCGCAGCGTTACGACAGCGGGCAGCGCTGCGACATGGAGGCCGGGATGGCCAAACTGTTCGCCTCGGAGGTCGCGATGGAGATCGCGCTCAACGCGGTGCGCATCCACGGCGGTTACGGCTATTCGACCGAGTACGACGTCGAGCGTTACTTCCGTGACGCCCCGCTGATGATCGTCGGTGAGGGCACCAACGAGATTCAGCGCAATGTGATCGCCGGCCAGCTCGTCGCGCGCGGAGGCATTTGATGCCGACATTGATCCTGCGAGGCATTTGATGCCGACATCGATCCTGCGAGGAATCTGAGCGCCATGAAGCCCGAGCCCGCGTATCAGGTTCTGCGGCAACGGCTTCGCGACGACATCGCGGCCGGGGCCTACCCCGAGGGGGTTCGGCTGCCCACCGAGTCCGAACTGGTCGCGCAGTACGGCCTGTCTCGCCAGACCGTCCGTCGCGCATTCCAGGACCTGGTCGCCGACGGCGTGGTGTATCGGGTGCCCGGGCGGGGAACCTATGCCACCGGTCGCGGGTACCTGCGTCAGCTCGGCTCGATCGAGGACCTGATGAACCTGTCGCAGGACACCACGATGGAAGTCCTGCAGGGACTTTCGCGGCGGGTTGATGTCAACGCGGCCAGTCGGCTGCGCCTGGACGACGACGCGGTCTACACAGTGGTGTTCCGCCGCTTCCACGATGGAGTGCCGTTCGTCGTCACCACCGTGCACCTTCCCGAACCGGTGGCGCGACGGGTGATCGACTCCCCCGAACTGCTCTCCGGCGCTGTGGGCACCAACACCGTCATCGGCATCCTCGAGCCGCACCTGCCCGAGCCGATTGCCGAAGCGGCACAGCTGATCACTGTCGCCTCGGCCGACGACCTCGTCGCCGATGCGGTGAAATGCGAACCGGGACATGCGATGCTGCGGGTGGACCGGCTCTACTCCGATACCACCGGCACGCCCGTCGAACTGTCGGTGAGCCACTTCCTGCCCGAGCAGTACACCTATCGGGTCACTCTGCGCCGCTCGAGCTGATCTCGTCGACCAGTCCCCACGACAGCGCGGTGGCCGGGTCGACGGTGCGGCCGGACAGCACCAGATACGCGGTGCGCCAACGCCCGATCCGGCGGGTGATGCTCAGCGTTCCACCGGCTCCGGGAATCAGGCCCAGCGCGAGTTCGGGCAGACCCAGCACCGCGTCGGGCCGGCAGCTGACCCAGCCGCAGAATGCGGCCATCTCCAGCCCGCTGCCCAGGACGCGGCCGTGGATCTCGGCGCGGTGTGCCCGCCCGAGCCGGCGGGTCAGCTCGTCGAGCGCCAGTGCCGGGCTGTGCCGCGTCCGCGCCAGGTGTGCGCTCGCCGGGTCGGCGAAGGTCCCGAACTCACCGAGATCCCCACCACTGCAGAAGGACGGGCCGGTACCGCCGAGCACCACCTCGGTAACGGTGTCGTCCAGCAATGCCACCGTCAGAGCCTCAAGCAGCAGCGCGCGGGCATCCGTGGTGAACGCATTGTGCCGCTGCGGGCGGTTGAACATGACCCGCACGGTGGATCCGTCGCGCTCGGCCAGCACTGGATCGTCGATCTGCGGCAGCCGGGCGGGACCGCGCTGCGCCAGCCACCGGGCGAACTCCGGACCGGACTGCAGGGTGGAGTAGGCCAGCGACTCGGTGACGATCGCCGGAAACGCCGGGCGGGTGACGTCGACAGAGCGCAGGACGTCATCGCAGACCGCGCTCGCGTGCGGCCAGTGTGCGCAACGCTGCTCCAGCTCGGCCACCGTGTCGGCGACCGAGTCCACCGCGACGAACCGGCGGTCTTCGTGTTCGACGTCAGTGAGTGCGAATGTCGCTGTTTCGAGCCAGAATTCCGCTTCCGGCGAGGACGATTCGCCGATGGCCACGACGACCCCGGGTACGCCGGTCACGCCGATGGGCGGCGGGTCTGCGAGGTCGACGAGGAGCATTCGTTTGCGTTCGTCTACCCAGTGGGCGCAGGCGCCGAGTACTTGGCGATCAGCTCCTGCTTGTAGAGCTTGCCGGTATCGGTGCGCGGCAGCTGCGGCTCGAACGAGATCGACCGCGGGCACTTGTAGTGCGCCAGCCGCTCGCGCAGCCAGACCAGCAGCTCCTCGGCGAGCTCGTCGGAGGCCTCGGCGTGGTCGACGAGTTGGACCACACCCTTGACCCGCTGTCCCATCTCGTCGTCGGGAATGCCGAATACCGCGGCGTCCATCACCTTGGGATGGATGACGAGCATGTTCTCGGCTTCCTGCGGGTAGATGTTCACCCCGCCGGAGATGATCATGTGGTGGCGGCGGTCGGTGAGATAGAGGTAGCCCTCGTCATCGAGGTAGCCGATGTCACCGACGGTCATCCAGCCCTTCGGGTGCCGCGAGGAGGCGGTCTTCTCGGCGTCGTTGAGGTACTCGAACGTGTTCGCGCTCTCGAAGTAGATCTCGCCGGGCTCGCCGGGCGGTAGCTCGTTGCCCTGCTCGTCGAGGATGTGCAGGTTGCCCACCATCGGTTTGCCCACCGACCCCGGGTGCGCCAGCCACTCCTCGGCGCTGATCAGCGTGGAGCCGATGGCCTCGGAGGAGGCGTAGTACTCGTCGACGATCGGGCCCCACCAGTCGATCATCTGCTTCTTGACCTCGACCGGACAGGGGGCGGCCGCATGCATGACACGCTGCAGGCTGGAGACGTCGTACGAGTTACGCACTGTCTCGGGCAGTTTCAGCATGCGGGTGAACATCACCGGTACGAACTGGCCGTGCGTGATCTGGTGGCGCTGGATGGCGTCCAGGGTGCCCTCGGCGTCGAACTTCTCCATCACGACCACCGGGATGCCCGCGGCCTGCATCGTCATCGACCACACCGAGGGGGCGGTGTGGTACAGCGGCGCCGGGCTGAGGTACACCCCGTCGGGGTTCATCCAGAATGAGACCAGCATGGTCATCAGGCCGGGCGCCTCCGAGGGCGGCAGGTGCGGAAGCTCGCGCTTGATGCCCTTGGGGCGGCCCGTGGTTCCCGACGAGTACTGCAGCAGATCGCCCTCGATCTCGTCGCTGATGGGTGTAATAGGTTGATCCGCAACGCATTCCGGGTAGCTGTGCCACCCGTCCAGATCGCTGGAGGCGTCTGTCGCCGACGATTCGGCTCCGTCAATGACGATCAGCAGTTCGGGCAGCCCGTTGGGGAGCTGCTCGGCCAGGCCTTCCAGCACCGGGCGAAGCTTGGCCGACCCGACGATCGCCTTGGCGGCGCTGTTGTCGATGATGTAGGCGGCCTCGGCTGCGGTGAGGTGGGTGTTGATCGGCACGTAGTACAGCCCGCTGCGGCGGGCCGCCCACATCACGGTGTGGAAGTGCTCGTTGTTCTCCAGCAGGATCGCGACAGCGTCGCCCTCGCGCAGGCCGGCCTCACGGAACAAGTGGGCCAACTGATTTGCCCGGGCTTCCATCTCCCCGAACGTGACGGTCGTGCCCGACGGGTACATGATGACGGCGGGCTTGTCCGGGGTGGCCTCGGCGTGCTCACGGATCTGCATGCGAGCACTTTACGACAGCCGATTTGACGGGTGTCGACTAGGTGTTTCAGGCCAGCGTGACCACGCCGTCGTCCAGGCTGTAGTAGCCGGTGACGACCTTCAGCTTCCCCGAATCCAGGGCCGGCTTGAGTTCACTGGACTGCAGAATCTGATCGCGCGACTGCTCGGCGTTGGCCTTGATGGTCTTGGCCAGCAGATCATCACCCGGCTGTGTCTCGGCGACGGCGACGGCGGGGGTGATCGCCGTGACCAGCGCAGCGACGTCACCGTGCGGTGGGTGGTGGGTCTGCAGCGACTCCAACGTCGCCGACACCGCGCCGCAGTTCTGGTGACCGAGAACCACGATCAGCGGCGAGCCGAGGTGGCCGACGGCGTACTCGATGCTGCCCATTCCGGCGGGGTCAACGATATTGCCGGCGACCCGCACCACGAACAGGTCACCGAGGCCCTGGTCGAAGACGACCTCCGGTGGCAGCCGAGAATCCGAGCAGCTCAACACGATGGCGAACGGCGACTGCGACTTTGCCAGCGAGAGCCGGGTTTCCGGATTCTGGTCGGGGTGCATCATGCGCGCCTCGACGAAGCGCGCGTTGCCCTGCTTGAGCTCGGCGAGGGCCATGTCCGCATCCGAGATGTTCGGCCGGGGCGACTCGGTGGCGATCACCGGGGTCGCGGGCACCGTCACGGTGGTTGTCGTCGCTGTGTTGGTGGGCGCCCCGCAGGCCGCTAGGGCCGCGGCGGCTGCCGACACGCCGGCCGCCCCGAGCAGGGCCCTTCTCGACATCAGGTTGTCCATCACCAGCACCTCTCTTGACTGACTCGCCAAGAGGCTAGCGCGGCAAAGTTCCAGCCGGTGCCCTTTTACCTCGCGAATGGCGCGCGGAGCGTCGCCAGCAGGTGCTTCCGGTTGATCACCATGCCAGCGACCGCCAGCACCGCGTACACGCCGCAAAGAATCATGCGGCCGTGCGTGGAGGTGATGGGGAACTGAATGACGAACAGCGCCAACAACATCCATGCGGTATGGCGGTGGAATCGCAGGGCCAGGATCAGCGCGATGCCCATCATCGTCTGCGTGGCGGTCAGCAACACCTCTTCGATCTGGCGGCCGTCGAGCACCAGGGCGGTCCCACCGCCGCCGGCCAGGTGGGCGATCGGGAGCGAGCCGACCAGCAGGGTCCACTGGTTGACCTTCGACGAGATCAGCGTGGCGATGGCCGCAGTGCCCTTGCCGCGGGCCGCGAAGATGACGGCGATGATGAATTCCGGCGCCTCGGAAGCCAGCGGCGCGAGCCACTGCACCAGCAGAAAGCGGTCCACCCCGAGTTGGGTGCCGGCGCCGATCATGCTCTCCGCGAAGGGTTCCGCACAGGCCAGGATGACGCCGGCAGCGATCACGAACAGCGCGACGACGGTTATGCGGCGGCGCCGGTCCGACAGCGCGCCGATCGCGGCGGCGGTGCCGATCAGTTCGGGCTCTTCGACATCCCCGCGGGTCAGCTTGTAGAGGTAGAAGCCGAACCAGGCCAGCAGGGCGATACCCAGAGTCAGCGTGATGCGGCCGGTGGCCGGGATGATGAACGCCGCGATGCCGGCGACGAGCAGGAAGCCGAGCTCGACGCGGTTGCCCGGATCGAGCATCAGGGTCGTGGTCTTGCGCCCTGTCACCCGGCGGGCCACATAGAGGCTGACCAGGACGACGATCGGCCAGCCGATGCCCATCAGGAGACGGTTGGAGCCGGTCATGTTGGCCGCCGCGTACTGGGTGTACTCGGCATGCTGGCCCGCGGTGTAGGCGTAATAGAGGTCGACGGCGTACTCGGGCAGCACGGCGATGAGCGCGAGCACTGCGATCGCGAGACCACCCGAGACGTCGATCTGGGCGGCTTCGGCGGCCCAGGCCAGCAGGAAGCTGGCGGCCACGACGGCGGCTCCGAAGATCAGCAGCGACACGATGGGCGTGGGGTGCAGCCCGCCGAACCGGGTGACCATCGCCGGCAGGATCAGCAGCGCGGTGATGCTCAGGGAGCGCCACAGCAGGCGCTGGCCCGACAGGGGGGAGGTATCGCCGTTGCGGGACAGGACGCTGGTCATGGTCGGTTCCTCGGCTTAGCGACCCGAGGTGACGCATAGCGAGACTTCGGGTCGACACGGTTCATGTCGGCCGAAGGTCTCGCTCGCCGGATCAACTCTCCGGTGGATGACCGGGCAGCACTGCCGCCAGTATGTCGACCATCCGCTCTGCGGCCCGGGGGCCGCGGGAGGAACTACTCCCCTTCGCTGGAGGTAAGGCTAGCCCACGTCGCACAACCAGGCAACTTAGCAGGGCTATCAAAATGTTCTGGCTTGCTGCTCGAATGTGCTGATCAGGACCATGAAATTTATGAGTTCGGGTGTCCTTAACTCATGCCGCCGCAAACTAGCCGAAAAAGCAGCGAGCCCCGGTGCGCCGAAGCGCCCGGGGCTCGCTGCCTGCGGTCGAATCAGTCCGCTTCGGCCAGACGCTGCTTGAGCGCCTCGAACTCGTCCTTCACGCCGGTCGGCAGCTTCTCGCCGATGAACTCGAACCACTCCTCGATTTGCGGGAGCTCGTCGCGCCACTCGGCGGCGTTGACCTTCAGTGCGTCGAGGACGTCGGCGTCCTCGACGTCCAGGCCGGACAGGTCGAGATCCTCGACCCGCGGCACGGTGCCGATCGGCGTGGATACGCCGTTGGCCTTGCCTTCGACGCGCTCGACGATCCACTTCAGCACGCGGCTGTTCTCACCGAAGCCCGGCCACAGGAAGCGGCCGTCATCACCACGGCGGAACCAGTTGACGAAGAAGATCTTCGGCATCTTGGACTCGTCGGCGTTCTTGCCCAGGTCCAGCCAGTGCTGGCAGTAGTCGCCGGCGTTGTAGCCCAGGAACGGCAGCATCGCCATCGGGTCGCGCCGGATCGCACCCACCTTGCCCTCGGCGGCGGCGGTCTGCTCGCTGCCCAGGGTGGCGCCGATGAACACACCGTGCTGCCAGTCGCGGGCCTGGGTCACCAGCGGCACCGTCGTCTTGCGGCGGCCGCCGAAGAGGATCGCCGAGATCGGCACGCCCTGCGGGTCGTCCCATTCCGGAGCCAGCGTGGGGCACTGCGACATCGGCGTGCAGTAACGGGAGTTCGGGTGGGCCGCCGGGGTGCCGGACTCCGGCGTCCAGTCGTGGCCCTTCCAGTCGACCAGGTGCTGCGGGTCTCCTTCGAGGCCCTCCCACCAGACGCCGCCCTCGTCGGTCATCGCGACGTTGGTGAACACCGTGTTGCCCGCGGCGATGGTCTTCATCGCGTTCGGGTTGGAACTCCAGTTGGTTCCGGGCGCGACCCCGAAGAAGCCGAACTCCGGGTTCACGGCGTAGAGCTGGCCGTCCTTGCCGAACCGCATCCAGGCGATGTCGTCACCGAGGGTCTCAGCACGCCAGCCGGGGATGGTCGGCTGCAGCATCGCCAGGTTGGTCTTGCCGCACGCCGACGGGAAGGCCGCCGCGATGTAGTACGCCTTGTTCTCCGGGGAGATCAGCTTGAGGATCAGCATGTGCTCGGCGAGCCAGCCCTCGTCGCGCGCCATCACCGAGGCGATGCGCAGCGAGTAGCACTTCTTCCCGAGCAGCGCGTTGCCGCCGTAACCCGAGCCGTAGCTCCAGATTTCGCGGGTCTCCGGGAAATGCGAGATGTACTTGGTGTCGTTGCACGGCCAGGGAACGTCGTCCTGCCCGTCCTCAAGGGGGGCGCCCAGCGAGTGCAGGGCCTTGACGAAGAACCCGTCGTCGCCCATCTTCTCCAGGGCCGCCTTGCCCATGCGGGTCATGGTGCGCATCGAGACGACGACGTACTCGGAGTCGGTGATCTCCACGCCGAGCTTCGGGTCGTCGGCACCCAGCGGACCCATGCAGAACGGGACGACATACATGGTGCGGCCGCGCATGCACCCGCGGTACAGCTCGGTCATGAGCGACCGCATCTCGGCGGGGGCCATCCAGTTGTTGGTCGGCCCGGCGTCGACCTCACGCTCGGAGCAGATGAAGGTGCGGGACTCGACGCGCGCGACGTCGGAGGGCTCCGAGCGTGCCAGGTACGAGCTCGGCTCCTCGGAATCGCTCAGCGGAATGAAGGTGCCGGCGGCCACCAGCTGTTGGGCCAGCCGCTGGTATTCCTCCTCGGATCCGTCGGCGAAGACTACCCGGTCGGGCTGTGTCAGCTCAGCGACTTCCTGTACCCAGGCCAGCAGGCCCTGATGCTTGGTCGGTGCCGTGTCCAGACCGGGAATGGTCGCTGAAGTCATCGGTATCTCCTGCGTAGGTTTCTTGCCAGGATGCAGGCCTTATGCCGCAATTAGCGGAGACGGGTCGTCCCTGCAAGAAGGTTAACGCGGGTGAGATACCCGCGGTTAATCGGGATTATGTCCGATCACTCACAGGAACGATTCAGAAAGTCTCAGATCTGCCGATTCATCGATTCAGTTCAGCCGGCAACGGCCAATTCCGCGGTGACAACCTCGATGGCCTGCCGAATCACTGGCATCCGCTTGTCTCGCTCAGTGGACGCCTGCGCCCGAGCCTGAGCGTGCTCACGGATCTCGCGGTCCACCGCGGACAGGGTCTTGTCGTGTGCGGCGGCGTCCCGGGCATCCCGTTCGGCGGCGGCCGAACTCAACACTGACTCGGCGGCCAGCACCCGGGTGGCGACCCGCTCCTCCAGCGCCGCGCGCAGGCCGGCGACGACCTCGCTGACCCACCTGTCGAGCAGCGCCCGATCATGAAGCAGACCCCGGGTTCCGACCACCCACAGCGTCAGGACGATCCCGAGTGCCGCCGCGCCGACCGCTCCGGCGGCCGTCCACTGGGGCGCCACCCCGGCGAAGAACCGGCTCACGGTGAGCGCAACCCCGAGACCGAATCCGGCTCCGAGCAACACCATCAGCCGGGTCTCCAGACGACGCGAGCGCAGCGGCGGACCGGAGACGTCGACCTCAAGGGGCGGGCCCGCCGGCACGTCGAGGGGAAGCGCCAGTTCCCGGCCGACATCGGCAAGGTGAATTGAGATGCCCTCGTCGACCTCGTCGACCACCTCGGCGACCCGGCGACGGACGTAGTCGACGAACGGTGCCCGCCCGCGGCGGCTCAACGATGCCGCGTCGTCCTGCAGTTCAGCGCGCACCGACGTGCAGCGGCCGCGGGCGAAGTAACTCAGCTGCACCCGGGCCTGCTGCACCCGGGAGCGCAGCGCGATGGCCCGCTCGGTTTTCTCCACCCGGCGCCGGTGCAACACCTCGGCGCGGTGTTCAGACAAGGCCGCCAGCCGGGCTTCCGGGCCGACGCCCGCAGCATCCCGCTCGAGCCGCGCCACCAGAGATGACAAGCGACTATCCCAGGCGCGCAATCGATTTCGGCGTTCCAGATCGGGCCGGGCAAGGGCCTCGGAGATCGCGGCGACGAGATCGTCGAGCACCGGCTCCCCCAGATCGGGCGCCGGCGCCGCACCGACCCAGGTGAGGTCCCGGTAGCGGGCCGCGTGGGCGGCCAGCAGCGCACGGTTGGCCTCCAGCACGTCGCGCCAGGTGCGGTGTACGTCGATCTTGGCCACCACGCCGATCACGGTGTCGGTGTCGGCGGCCGCAGCGTCGAGCAACTCACAATCCGATTCCGTCAGCGGCGCGGTCGCCGACACCACGAACACCACCGCGGCCGGGGCGTCGCCGGGCCCGAGGTCGGCGGTCTCGACGAACGTGTGCGACGCAACGCGATCGCGCAACGCGTCGGCCACGCTCGTGGTGCCCGCCAGCCACGGACCGGTGACGAGTACGACCTCGCGGCGGGTGATCGCCGGCGCCGGAAGGCCGGGATCGACCGCCCACACCAGGGAGTCGACGGCGTCGTCACTCACGGCAGGGCTCGATGTCGCCGGCCCTGCGGCTCCGGGGTTCGATGTCGCCGGCCCTGCGGCTCCGGCGGCTCCGGGACTCCGCCGGCCCGCTCCCACAACCGCAGCGAGCCGCGCACGATGTCCGAGCCGCACGACTGATGCAGCCGCGACACCGGCCCGCGGCTGTAGCGCTGCCAGTCCCGCGCCCGCCGCAGCAGCGCCTGCTCGGTGAGCGTGCGGTCCACGTGCATGCCGTCGGCTTCGACCACCTCGATCGCCGCGGCCATCCGGGCGGCGAGCACCGTGTCATTGCCGAGGCTGTCGGCCGCCAATCCGCTGACCAGTCGGCGATAGCGGGCGGCGGCGGACAGCCGGTGGATCGCCGTCAGCAGGCCGTCGACCGCGCTGGCGTGCCGCAGCGCCGCCATCACTCCGGCCCGGTCGGCGCCGTCGCGCAGGGCCCGCACTGCGTGCGCGATACCGAACAGGTCCAACCCGGCCAGCAGCCGCGCCCGGACGTGCGCCGGCACGGGATGCTCGCCGGTCACGAAGCCGTCGGTGCAGCTCAGGTCGGCAGGTTCGGTAGTCAAGGTCTGCAGCGCCTGCATGGCCGACTGGTCCAGCACGGAGCCGTCGAGGGCGGCCAGCGCAGCCAGGCCAGCCAGCGGCAGCACGGGCGACCCGATCGCGTCCTGCAGCTGCCGGCAGCGCTCGGCGGCCGCCGCTACGGGGCCCTGGCCACCGAACCCCGTCAGGTCGGCCTTGTTGAGCACCGCGACACAGGGCCGCAGCGGTGCCGTCAAAACAGCCAGGTCCTCCGGTTTGGCCGTCTCGGCCAGAACGTAGACGTCGACATCGTGGGGCACCTCCGGCGCGACGACCTCGACACCGGCCGCACGCAGCGCCCGGGAGACCGTGCGCCGTCCGCACCCGGCCCGGCCCCCGACCGCCACTCGGGTGTTCGCCGCCATGGCGGTCATGGTGGCATCAGCGCGAGGAGCGCGCGAGCCACCCGGCGTAGGCAACTGTTGGGTATCAATCTGCACCACGATGCGGGTACACCCCTGTCTATGAGCGACGATGGACGGATGCATGCGCAGGGTGGCTCCGCCGCGCCCGAAACCCTCGGGTCGGCGCATGGCTATCCCCGCGTCACGAGCTTCCGTAACCGGCGCTCGACGCTCACCGAGGCGCAGCAGGACTTGTGGGACAGACGCTGGAACGACATCGGCACGCAGGCCCGATTCGGGGAGCAGGCCGCGGGCCTGCTCGATACCGACGCCTGGTTCGGCCGCCACGCCCCCGTCGTCCTGGAGATCGGGTGCGGAACAGGGACCTCGACCCTGGCGATGGCCAAGACCGAGCCGGACATCGACGTGGTCGCCGTCGAGGTGTACCGGCGTGGCCTCGCGCAATTGCTCAGCGCGATCGACCGGGAGAACGTGACCAACATCCGGCTGATCCGGGGCGACGCGATGGACGTGCTGGAGAACATGTTCGCGACCGGGACGCTGACGGGGGTCAGAGTGTTCTTCCCGGACCCGTGGCCGAAGTCGCGCCACCACAAGCGCCGGTTCCTCAAGGCCGAGACCGTGGCGCTCATCGCCGACCGGTTGCGTCCCGGCGGCGTCCTGCACGCCGCGACCGACCACGCCGGCTACGCCGAGCAGATCGCCGAGGTCGGCGACGCCGAACCGCTGCTGCGCCGGGCCGACCAGGGCGACGAACTGCCCATGTCGGTGCAGCGGCCGACCACAAAGTACGAAGGCAAGGCGCACGATGCGGGCAGCTCGGTCAGCGAACTCATCTGGATGAAGCGACCATGAGTGTGATGGAAGAAACGGAACCCGTCCCGGTTCCCGACGTGCCACCCGCCGACAGCGACGTGACGAGCCCCACGGCACAGCGGGTGCTGCTGGTCTGGGACGCGCCGAACCTCGACATGGGCCTGGGCTCGATCCTCGGCGGCCGGCCCACGGCCGCTCACCGGCCCCGGTTCGACGCACTCGGCCGCTGGCTGCTCGGCCGCACCAGCGAGATCGCCGCCGGGCAACCCGACATCACTGTGGAACCTGAGGCGACGGTATTCACCAATATCGCCCCAGGCAGCGCCGATGTCGTCCGCCCATGGGTCGAGGCGCTGCGTAACGTGGGATTCGCGGTCTTCGCCAAACCGAAGATCGACGAGGATAGCGACGTGGACAGCGACATGCTCGCCCACATCGCGCAGCGCCACCTCGAAGGCTTGGCCGCCGTACTGGTGGCCTCGGCCGACGGTCAGGCGTTCCGGGCCCCCCTGGAAGACATCGCCCGCTCCGGCATCCCGGTGTCCGTGCTCGGATTTCGCGAACATGCGAGCTGGGCATTAGCGTCGGATACCTTGGAGTTCGTCGACCTGGAGGACATTCCTGGTGTTTTCCGAGAGCCGCTGCCGCGAATCGGCCTAGATTCGCTACCAGAGCAAGGGGCGTGGCTACAGCCATTCCGGCCGCTGTCCTCGCTACTGACATCGCGGGTCTGAGCAAGAGAACCCGATGCGCAGGTCATACAGACTTAGTTAGGAGATTACGTGTTCGCCTGGTGGGGTCGAACTGTGTATCGCTACCGATACATCGTGATCGCAGTCATGGTCGCGCTGTGCCTCGGCGGCGGCATCTACGGTGCCAGCCTCGGCAAGCACGTCACACAGAGTGGTTTCTACGACGAGGGCAGTCAGTCGGTCAAGGCGTCGCTGATCGCCGACGCCGCCTACGGCCGGGACACCTCCGGCCACATCATCGCGATCTACACCGCACCGGACGGCAAGACCGTCGACGACCCGGCGTTCAAGAAGAAGATCCTGGACAACCTCGCCCAGGTCGAGAAGGACCATCCCGACGAGATCCTGCGGTCGATCGGCTACTTCAAGAGCCCCGAGCTGCTGTCCAACATGGCCGACGCGGACAAGAAGCACGCGTTCATGTCGATCCAGCTCAAGGGCAATGACGACGACACCATCCTGAACAACTTCAAGAAGGTCGACAAGGACTTCTTCATCGACGGTGTCAACGTCAAGCTGGCCGGCCTGCAACCACTGGCCGCTGAGCTGACCGGAACCATCGGCGAGGACCAGCAGCGCGCCGAGGTGGCCGCCATCCCGCTGGTCGCGGTGCTGCTCTTCTTCGTCTTCGGCGGCGTGATCGCCGCCAGCCTTCCCGCGATCATCGGCGGTCTGTCCATCCTGGGCGCCCTGGGCATCGTGCGGTTGACCGCCCTGGTCACCCCCGTGCACTTCTTCGCCCAGCCCGTCGTCACGCTGATCGGCCTGGGTATCGCGATCGACTACGGGTTGTTCATCGTCAGCCGATTCCGGGAGGAACTCGCCGAAGGCTACGACACCGAGACGGCGATCCGGCGCACGATGATGACGTCGGGCCGCACGGTGGTGTTCTCCGCGGTGATCATCGTGGCGTCGTCGCTGCCGCTGTTGCTGTTCCCGCAGGGCTTCCTCAAGTCCATCACCTACGCGATCATCGCCTCGGTGATGCTGGCGGCGATCCTGTCGATCACCGTCCTGGCTGCCATTCTGGCCATCCTCGGTCCCAACGTCGACGCCCTCGGTGTGCGCACTCTGCTGCGGGTGCCGTTCCTGCGCAACTGGACCTTCTCGCGCCGGATCATCGACTGGTTCGCGGAGAAGACGCAGAAGACCAAGACGCGCGAAGAGGTCGAGAACGGCTTCTGGGGCAAGCTCGTCAACCGGGTGATGAAGCGGCCGATTCTGTTCGCCGCCCCGATCGTCATCTTCATGATCGTGCTGATCATCCCGCTGGGGAAGCTGGCTCTCGGCGGCATCAGCGAGAAGTACCTGCCGCCGGACAACTCGGTGCGCCAGGCCCAGGAGGAGTTCGACAAGATCTTCCCCGGCTTCCGCACCGAGCCGATCACGCTGGTGATGAAGGGCAACAACGGTCAGCCCGTCACCGATCAGCAGGTCGCCGAGGTTCGCAACAAAGCCATGTCGGTCAGTGGTTTCACCGACCCGGACAACAATCCCGACGCCATGTGGAAGGAACGCTCCTACCTCGACGGCGCCTCCAAGGACCCGTCCGTGCGGGTGATCCAGAACGGCCTGGTCAATCGAACTGACGCGGGTAAGAAGATCATCGAGTTGCGGTCGATCGCCCCACCGAAGGGCGTATCGGTGTACGTCGGCGGCACGCCCGCGCTGGAGCAGGACAGTATCCACAGCCTGTTCGACAAACTTCCGCTGATGGTCGTGCTGCTCATCACCACGACGACGATCCTGATGTTCCTGGCCTTCGGGTCGCTGGTGCTGCCCATCAAGGCGGCGCTCATGAGCGCGCTGACCCTTGGTTCCACGATGGGCGTGCTGACCTGGATGTTCGTCGACGGGCACGGGGCCGGCCTGATGAACTACACGCCACAACCGTTGTTCGCGCCGATGATCGGTCTGATCATCGCGGTGATCTACGGGCTGTCCACCGACTACGAAGTGTTCCTGGTGTCCCGCATGGTGGAGGCCCGAGAACGCGGGATGTCCACCACCGAGGCCATCCGGATCGGCACCGCAACCACCGGCCGGCTCATCACGGCCGCGGCCTTGGTGCTGGCCGTGGTGGCGGGCGCGTTCGTGTTCTCCGACCTGGTGATGATGAAGTATCTGGCCTTCGGTCTGCTGATCGCGTTGCTGCTCGACGCGACGATCGTCCGCATGTTCCTGGTGCCGGCCATCATGAAGCTGCTCGGCGACGACTGCTGGTGGGCGCCGCGCTGGATGAAGCGACTGCAGGTCAAGATCGGTCTCGGCGAGACGCACCTGCCCGACGAGCGCAAGCGTCCGGTCGTCCGCGAGCCCGCCGAGGCACTGGTCGGGGCCGGTGCGACCGCCGCACCCGAACCGCGCACCCGCCCGGCCCCCGATCCCACGCACCCGGGAGGCCGAGCGGCCCCCCGCGCGGTGGGCCGCGGCGAGTACCCGCCTGCTCCCGCGCCGCACGACGCACCGTCGGCGGCGGGTACCGCCCGCCTGGCCGACCCGCAGGGCGTGCCGGCCAACGACGCACCGACCACCCGGTTCACAGTGGCCAAGAACGCGGTGCGCAACGCGGTGAACAATGCCGCGGCGGCCGCCCGATCGAGCCGTCCCGACCAGCCCCCCGCCCCGGATCGCGAGATCGAGTCGTGGCTCGGCGAGCTGCGCGGCAAGACCCCGCCCGCATCGCCGCCGCAGCCGTCGGCCGAACCGACCCATGCGATGGCCGCCCCGGAGGATGCGACCACGGCCATTCCGAAGCCGCCTGCCGCCACCGACGACGTCCCGCCTGCGCTCTCAGCGGAGGAAACCCGTGCGATCCCGATCAGCCGCCCCGAGTCGGGCGACTCCGAGGTGGCCACCGAGAAACTCAACGCCCGCGGCCAGAAAGAGGGCGAAGACCGTCCGCGCCGCGGTGGCGGAGTCAGCGCGGCCGACCTGCTGCGCCGGGAGGGCAGGCTCTAGCCGAAGCCCAGGTATCGGCAGGAAAGTTTAACCGGGACAGGCTATTTCGCTGATTTCGGCGGAACCGTGTCAGGTTCGGAGTCGATCACGACGCCGCCGTCGTCGGCCTCGAGCTCGGCAGCCTCCTGGTCGGGGTTGTCGGCGACCAGCACCCGGATGGCGCTGTTGAGGAATGCCACCAGCGGCACGGCCAGCAGTGCGCCGACGATTCCGGCGAGCACACCGCCGGCAGCGATCGCGAGCACGATCGCCAGCGGATGGATCGCGACCGCTCGGCCCATCACGAACGGCTGCAGGATGTGGGCCTCCAACTGCTGGACCGCAACGATCAACCCCAGCGTGATGAGGGCGTAGACGAAGCCCTTGGCCAGCAGGGCGACGATGACGGCCAGCAGTCCGCTGATCACCGCACCGACCAGCGGAATAAAGGCACCCAGGAACACCAGCGACGCCAGTGGCAGGGCCAACGGGACGCCCATGATGGCCAGGCCCGTGCCGATGCCGACGGCGTCGACCAGTGCCACCAGGAAGGTGGCCCGGACGTAGCCGATCAGCGAGCCGAATCCGGCCCGGCCGGCCGCGCGCACCCGCTCCCGGGTGCCTGACGGGACGATCCTGGTCACGAACGAGTAGATGTTGCGTCCGCCGTGCAACAGGAAGATCAGGGTGAACAGAACCAGGAACGCGCCGGTGATGATCTCGGTCAGCGTGGCCGCCGTCGACAGCGCCCCGGTGGTGAGCTTCTCCTGGTTGTCGCGTAATGCCTTGATCGCGGTATTGCCCGCGTTGTCGATCTGCTCACGGCTCAGGTGCGCCGGGCCCTCGATGAGCCAGTCACGGAGGCTGTCGATGCTTCGGGTGACCTCCTCGACCAGGCTCGGCAAGCCCGAAACGAATTGGCTGACAACGAAAGTCAGTATCCCGCCGAACACCCCGAAGCCGCCCAGGAGCACCAGCGCCACCGCGCCACCGCGCGGTGCGCCGCGCCGGTCGAGCCAGTCGACGGCCGGCAGCATCAGTGCGGCCACCATGGTGGCCAGCGCCACCGGCACGATGATGACCTGGAGCTTGGCGACCAGCCACAGCAGTACTGCGATGACCCCGGCAATGACCAGCAGGCGCCATGACCACGCGGCGGCCTTGCGGATCAGCGGATCTACCGAATCGCTGTCCGAATCACGAGTGGCCGGCATGAGGCAAGCCTAGTAGCAGGCGACATCGTTGCCCGCGAGAACACTCATCGGCTCGCAAACCCGCAGGCCGACGCGGCGGCCCCAGCCGCCCAAAGACGGCGCCGCAGGAAACTCCGGCAAAACAGATCAAGACCGTAATAGACCGCGGCGAAAATTAGACCTATAGTCCGTTTCGTCGGCCGTCGATCGTCGTGAAGACCGACCTTCGTGAAACTTCTGATCCCTGGTGGGGGTATGGGTTCAATGGGTACTGCTGCGTCACAAGCTACCGCTCAGCACGGGCGCGACGGCTCCGCGAAGGGTGGCATGCGCCTGAGCCGTGTCGAGTACGGCCTTGCAGCACTTCATCATTCGCACGCTGCAACCTGGATCGGGGCATCGGCCATCGCGCTGGGCGTGGGAGCGGCAATCGCGTCGATGCCCGTGGCGTCGGCTGACGACGGCGGCGCGACCGGATCGACGGGACCGTCGGCGTCGAGTAGTTCCACCGCCGGTGGATCACCGAAATCGACCGGACACTCCGCGTCGTCGCGAGCCGCGAAGAAGCCGCAGCCGGCACAGGGTGACTCCGCATCGGCGGCGAGCACGGCAGCCACATCCACCAGGAAACCCGCAGCCGCAACTCGGATCACCACTACGGCGAGCAGCGCCGAAACGGTGGACACTCCCAGAGCAGCCTCGGTGATGTCCACCCCGGGGGCCGCAGCAGTCTTCACTCCCCCGACAGCCGAGAGCATCCTGCGGATCTTCGTTGGCGACGGCACTCCCACCAACCCCAATGGCGGGATTCTCGCCGGAAACGGCTATTCCTGGAACGCGGACACCTGCTCGGCAGGTACTGCCTGCAATGGCGGCAACAGCGGAGTCTTCGGTAACGGCGGCAACGGATTCAACGGCGGCAACGGCGGCAGCGCCGGCTGGTTCGGTGACGGCGGAGCCGGTGGTGACGGTGTGGCAACCGTCAACGGCGGTGCCGGCGGCAATGGCGGCCGCGGCGGCCTGATCGCCGGTAACGGCGGCGCGGGCGGCGCGGGCGCGCAGGTCACGGCCGGATCGACCGGAGGCCGCGGCGGCTCGGCTGGTCTGGCCGGCAACGGCGGTGTCGGCGGCAACGGCGGCAGGTCGACCGGGGCCTACCACGGCGGAAATGGTGGCCGCGGCGGCAACGGCGGCCTGTTCCTGGGCGATGGCGCCGATGGCGGCGCCGGTGGTGCCGCCATCCAGAACGGACAGACCGGCGGCGCCGGCGGAAACGGCGGGGACACCGGCCTGTTGACGATCTGGAGCACCAAGGCCGACGGTGGCGCGGCCGCCGGAAATGGCGGGGCAGGCGGCGGCGGCAGCTTTGGCGGACGCGGCGGAGACGGCGGCAGCGGCGGCCTGTTCTCTCTGCTGGCCTTCGGCGGTGACGGCGGCGTGGGCGGCGACAGCCCGGCCAAGGGCGTCACCGCCACCGACCACGGCGGCAACGGCGGCACCGGCGGGCGCGGCGGTCTGTGGGCAGGCAACGGCGGCAACGGCGGCAACGGCGGCATCGGTGGTGGCGACGGCGGAGACGGCGGCAGCGTGGGTCTGCTGTCGGTCTTCGGCGCCGGTGGCGACGGCGGTGCCGGCGGGTTGGGACAGGACGGCTACGTCGGAATCAACGGCGCCGATCCCGGCAAGGTCCCCGGCAACTCCATCAACGGCACTGCAGGTTCGCCCGGCGGCGCTGGCGGCTCGGGCGGTCGCGGCGGTAACGGCAGCTGGATCGTCGGAGCCGGCGGTAATGGTGGCAACGGTGGCGCCGGCGGGGACGGCGGCCAGGGCGGGACCGGCTACTCCCCATGGACGAACACCATCGACACCGGGCTGCTCGGCGGCAACGGCGGAGACGGCGGCGCCGGTGGTCCCGGCGGCGCGGCCGGAGGCGCGGCAGGCACCGGAGCGGTGTTCTTCGTCTTCGCCGCCAACGGCGAGGCCGGCAGCAGCGGCGCCGGCGGCAAGGGCGGTAAGGGCGGCGACGGCGGCAACGGCCGTACGTCGACCGATCAGACGGTCGGTGGCAGCGGCGGCAAGGCCGGCAACGGCGGCCCAGGCGCGGTCGGCGGCAGCGGGGCCGACGGCGGCAACGGGGGCGCCGGGGGCGCCGGCGGCACCGGCGCGTACGGCAGCGCTCAGGGTGGCAACGGCGGCAACGGGGGCAATGGCGGAGGCGCCGGCGACGGTGGCGCCGGCGGCCAGGGCGGTGTCGGCGGATCGGCCGGCGGCGGCGGGACCGGCGGCAACAGCACCGCCACCGCGGGCAACGGTGGCACCGGCGGTAACGGCGGCGCCGGCGGTGACGGCGGGACAGGCGGTCAGGGCGGCGCGGCCGGTGAGGGCGCCGACGGCGGCACGCCCAACGGGTCCAGTGGTACGAACGGCGGACGCGGCGCCAACGGAACTCCCACCGCGGGTGCGGTCGCGGCGGTGGGATCCGCGGCGGCCGCACTCCCGACATCGGTGTCGGCGTGGGCACATGCCATCACCGCGGGGCCCGAGGCGTTCCTGTCCGAGATCGGCCGTCAGATCGGCTATCTCTTCTTCAACCGCGCGCCCAGCCTGACCTTCGACGTCGGCGGCCAGGGCACCGGGCCGAACAAGCAGATCGTGGTCACCGCAAATGGTGCCAGCAACAACGGCTACGGGGTGACCTACACGATCACCCAGCAGCCGAAGTACGGCACCGTCGTCGCCGGTGAGCAGCCGGGCACGTTCATCTACACGGCGAACGACGCGCTGATCAACCCTGGTATCACCGACTCGTTCACGGTGAGCGTCGACAACGGGACCCAGGCGAAGCTGCCTGGGATTGCCGGAATGATTCAGGGACTGCTGCACTCGCTGGCGATCATGGTCGGTGCGGCGAAGCCCGACACCATCGCGGAGCCGGTGAACGTCACGGTGGCCGGCACCGGGGTGTACGGCAACGCCCAGCAGGCCAAGCAGTTCTGGGTCAGCCAGAGCTACTCCAACTGCCAGATGCAGGCTGCGGCATCCGCGGTCATGCAGGCCCTCGGACTGACACCCCCGGCCGATATCGAAGAGCAGTGGGTCACCTGGGCCAAGACCACCGACAGCGTGGCCCGGCCCGGCGACAAGATGTACCTGGACGCCAACACCGATATCGGTGTCGCGACAGTGGACGCCATCGCGCTGATGGAGCAGCACTACAACGTGACGGCCACCCGCACGCTGTATGACCCCACTCAGGCCGGCGGCCAGGTGGCGCTGCGCGATCTGCAGGCCGCACTGGCCGAGGGCAAAGCAGCGATGGTCGCCTATCCGGTCGCGATCGTCTGGACCGGGGCGGGCATCGGCTACATCCCGGACAAGGACACCAGCTACACCCAAGCCGATCACGCCGCGGTGGTGACCCAGGTCGATCTCGCGAACGGCCTGGTATATGTCAACGACAGCTCCATGACCGACAACCCGCCGGCGGGCACCGCCCAGATCCCGAATGTCGGCCAGGGCAAGGCCATCCCGATCGGCGTGTTCCTGGCCGGTTGGCAGGTCGCCGACTACGACCTGACGATCGTGGCGGCCAACGCACCCACGACCACCACGTAGGTGGCCGCGGGCGATCTGGCCCGATGATCGACCGACATCCCGCGACGGACACCGTCGAGAGCACCCTTCGCCGTTACCCTGAACCACGTGTCCTACGACGCGCCGGTCGACGCCGCCCGCGAGGAACACGAACCGCCGGCACGCGGGAAGTACTGGTGGGTCCGCTGGGCGGTGATCGGCGTTGCGCTGATCGTCTTGGCCGTCGAGGCGTCCCTGGTGTGGGACCAATTGTCCAAGGCGTGGATGAGCCTACTGACCGCCAACTGGTGGTGGGTGCTGGCCGCGGTCGCGGCCGCCGTGCTGTCGATGCACAGCTTCGCCCAGATTCAGCGCACCCTGCTGCGGTCGGCTGGGGTGATCGTGCACCAGTGGCGTTCGGAGGCGGCGTTCTACGCCGGCAACGCGCTGAGCACCACCATGCCGGGCGGACCGGTGCTCTCGGCGACCTTCGTCTACCGCCAGCAGCGCACCTGGGGCGCCTCGCCGGTGGTGGCGTCCTGGCAGCTGGTGATGTCAGGCGCCCTGCAGGTGGTGGGCCTGGCCCTGCTGGGCCTCGGCGGTGCATTCTTGTTGGGCGCCAAGAACAATCCGTTCTCACTGCTGTTCACCCTCGGCGGCTTCATCGCGCTGCTGCTGCTCGCCCAGGCGGTGGCGACCCGTCCCGAACTGATCGACGGGATCGGGGCGAGGGTGCTGGGCTGGGTCAACTCGGTGCGAGGAAAGCCACCGGAGACCGGGTTGCACAAGTGGCGCGCGACGCTGAGCCAGCTGGAGTCGGTGAGCCTGAACCGCCGCGAACTCGGGGTCGCGTTCAGTTGGTCGCTGTTCAACTGGGTGGCCGACGTCGCCTGCCTGGCGTTCGCGGCCTACGCCGCCGGCGGCAAGCCGTCGCTTGCCGGGCTGACCGTGGCCTACGCCGCGGCCCGCGCGGTCGGGTCGATCCCGTTGATGCCGGGTGGCCTCCTGGTGGTGGAAGCCGTGCTGGTCCCCGGTCTGGTGTCCAGCGGGATGACGCTGCCCGACGCCATCTCGGCGATGCTGATCTATCGCCTGGTCAGCTGGATCTTCATTTCGGCGATCGGCTGGGTGGTGTTCTTCTTCATGTTCCGCACCGAGGGTGCATTGGATCCCGATGCCGTCGTCGAGGAGCTCGCCGCCGAGGACGCCGCCGATCAGCTCCGGCTCGACGACCCCGGCGACAGCGCCCTGCAGGGGCCGCTTCCACCACCCGAACCCGGCGGTGAGGACGACCGCAGACGCTGACCGGTGCCAGCGTGGACTGTGATTGGATTCAACAATGTGGCGACGGGGGCAGGGGGCGTGGGCCGCGGTGTGCGCGCTCGCGATGCTGACAGCGGTGTCGTGTACGGACACGACCACCACGACGACGATCACCTCGCAGTCGACGGTGACGGTGCCGGCGACGAAGACCTCGACAGCCAGCCAACCGGCAGCCTTCACTCCGGTGGTCGGATCCGTGGTGGCCGAACCCGTACCGGTCCCGGCCACCGACGGCAAGACCCATCTCGCCTACGAAGTGCAGCTGAGCAACATGCTCGGCCAGGAAGTCACCCTGAATTCGGTCGACGTCGTCAGCGGTGACCGAACCCTGCTGTCGCTGACCGGCGAACAACTCAGCTACTGGACGCGGGTGGTCGGCAACGGCGGCGCGCCGACCGACCAGATCGGACCGGGCCAGAGCGCACTCGTATGGATCGATATCGCCATCGACTTGTCGACCGGTGCCCAGACTCCCACCAAACTGACCCATCGGGTGTCGATCTCGGTGGCCACGCCGGCGCCTCCTCTGCTGCCGCCGACGCTGAGCGAGTCCGTGGCGCCGACCAAGGTGGCACAACGCAGTCCGATTGCCATCGCCCCACCGCTGGACGGGGCGAACTGGCTCGACGGGAACAGCTGTTGTGCGATGACCGCTCACCGCATGGCGGTCAACCCGCTCAACGGCGGGCTGTGGGCGGCCGAACGATTCGCCGTCGACTACGTCCAATTGCAGCCTGATGGAAAGCTTTTCAACGGTGACCGGGAGAACCTGGCCAGCTATGCCTATTACGGTGCGGCGGTCCACGCGGTGTCCGACGGGCCGGTGATAGCGGTGGTCGACGACCAGCCCGACCAGGTGCCCGGCAAGGATCCCACCGGACTGACGTTGCAGCAGTACGGCGGCAACTACATAGTCCAGGACCTCGGCGGCGGCAACTACGCGTTCTACGCCCACCTGAAACCGGGCAGCATCCGGGTCAAGGTCGGCGATGCGCTGACCGCCGATCAGACGATCGCCCAACTGGGTAACAGCGGCAATTCCAGTGCGCCGCATCTGCATTTCCATGTGATGAGCAGTCCGGACCCGCTGGTTTCCGACGGGCTGCCCTTCGTGTTCACCGGTTTCCGGCTGGTCAACCGGCTGGCGTCGGCGGCCGAAGTCGACCGGCTGGAAGCCGGTGAACCCGCGGTGATGCAACCGGCCTTCCAGCCGAGTGAGCACACCGATGTCAGCCCACTGGTATTGGATGTGATGACGTATGGACAGTCGTAGCGAAAATCATTCCATTGCAACGGCACTGGCGGCTGACATCGTCATGGTCGTGGTGTTCTGCGCGATCGGGCGCCGCAGCCACGCCGAAGGCCTGACGCTGGGCGGCATCGCTGAGACCGCGTGGCCGTTCCTGTCGGGAACGCTGGCCGGCTGGCTGCTGGCGCGGGCGTGGCGGGCTCCCACAGCTGTGGCTCCGACGGGCCTGATCGTGTGGGTGTCCACCGTTGTCATCGGAATGTTGTTGCGTAAAGCCAGTTCTCAGGGCGTGGCGGTCAGCTTCGTCGTGGTGGCCTCACTGGTGACGGCGTTGCTGCTTCTCGGCTGGCGGGCTGCGGTGACGTTGGTGGGCAGACGCCGCGGTTAGTCCGCACAGTCAGGCCGTCGTGTCCGGCGCGCCCGTCGATACCGTCAAGGTGGCGCGCAAACCACCGAGTGGTCCGTCGGACAGTTCGATCCCGCCGCCGTGCAACGCGGCCTGCTGAGCCACCAGAGCCAGGCCCAGACCGGAACCGCCCACCGAGGCGGTGCTGCCCCGGGCGAACCGGCCGAGCACGACATGGTGTTCTTCGGCAGGCAGGCCGCGCCCGTTGTCGTCAACGGTGATGACCAGATCAGAATCGCTGCGACGGGCGGTGAGAACGATACGCGTTGCCGCGCCGTGGGTTACCGCGTTGCGGACCAGGTTGTCCACGGCCAGCCGCAGGCCGGCCGGCCAGCCCCAGATCGTGCCGGGGTCGTCGGCCTCGACCGTGATCTGGACCTCGGCGTCTGAGCGCATGTTCTCCCGCGCCACCCGATCGAGCAGCTCCGCGACGTCGATCGGCTCGCGGTCCTCGACACGGGCCAGCTGCCCGGAGGCCAGCTGGCCCAGTGCGGTGATGATGGCCTCCACCCGCCGCTGCGCCCGCGACAGGTCGGCCACCACTTCGGCGCGCTCTTCGGCAGGCAGATCGTGGATGCGCAGGGTGTCCAGGTCGGCGCGCATCGCGGTCAGCGGGGTGCGCAACTCGTGGGCGGCGTTGGCGGCGAAATCCTGCGCGGCCTGAAGTGAATTCGTGGTTGCCGCTTGAGCATCGGCGAGGCGGCGCAACATCTGGGCCATCGCCTCCGACAGATCCTCGGCCTCCTTGGCGCCGTGCACGGGCTCCATCTGCTCGGTGCCCTTACCGAGGCGGCGGGTCTGCTCGGTGAGCCGGCGCAGGGGCCGCACCGCGGGCCCGGCGAGCAGCCAGCCCAGCCCGGCGGCGACCAGCAGGGCAGTCGAACCGATCAGGATGTACACCGGAATCCGGGCCCGGCTCAACAGCAGACTGTCCTCGCGGATGCCGATCGACACCAGAATCCCACCGGCCTGATCGACCGGCACGGTCCGGACCCGGTAGTCGACGCCGTTGACGCTCACGGTCGCCGTGCCGGGAGGAAGCTGCGGCAACTGGAAGCCACGCTGAAACATCACCTGCCCGGTCGAGCGGGATCGTCCCGTCGTCAGGACACCGTGCCGGGGATCTTGGAGTTGCTCCGGGTACATGCTCGCGTCGACGATCGATTCGAGTCGCCGATCTAGTTGGGCCACATCGTTATTCGCGAGAACGATCGAGGTCAGTACGGCCAGCAGCGCCACCACGATCGCAGCGGCCAGCGTGGCGGCGATGGCGACCCGGGTGCGCAGCGAGGTGCTACGTCCCGGCCACCTCACGGCTCCGCCCGCAGCACATACCCAATCCCGCGGACGGTCTGGATCACCCGCGGCACCCCGTCGCGTTCGAGCTTGCGCCGCAGATAACTGATGAACACGTCGGCGACGTTGGTGTCGACGTCGAAGTCGTAACCCCAGACCAGTTCGAGCAGCCGTTGCCGGGACAGCACCACACCGGAGTTCTCGGCGAGCACCGCCAGCAGATCGAACTCGCGTTTGGTGAGCTCGACCCGGTCACCCTGGACGAACACCAGCCGGCGGGCGGTGTCGATGGTCAGCGGTCCGATCGTGACAGAGTCGGACCCCTCGGCGGAATTGGCAGCCCGGCGCAGCAGTGCATGCAGCCGCGCCACCAGCTCACCCAGATCGAAGGGCTTGGTCAGATAGTCGTCGGCGCCCGCCTCCAATCCGGCGATGCGGTCGTTGACGGTGTCGCGTGCCGAGAGCACACAGATCGGGATGTCGTTGCCCAGCGCGCGCAGCGCTGTCACCACGGCCACCCCGTCGAGCTCGGGCATCTGAACGTCGAGAACCAACGCGTCGTGGTTCTCGGTCGAGAGCAACCGCAGCGCTTCCTTGCCGGTCGCAGCCACTCGGACGTCGAAACCGGAATGCCGCAGCCCGCGCGCAACCGACGTTCGCACGTCCGGGTCGTCATCGACCATCAGGACGGTGCGGCCGGCGCCTTCGTGCGCGGGCTGTTGACCTACCCGCATTGGGGCCTAGGAGGCTGGGAGATCAGCGCCACCGCCGCAGCGGTTCTTCAGGTCGACCAGCGGCTGGCGGATGCCCTGCAGGTCAGCCTTCACCGACGGGTTGTAGTCCAGGTACTTCTGGACCTCGGTGCGGATGGTGTCACGCGGCGCACCCTCGAGGCCGGTGAAGAAGGCGTTGACGTCCGGATGGGTGAACAGGTAAGCCGACGTCGCGGCAGAAACCCCGGCGGACACCCCGGCGAGATCGGCGGCAGTGCAGTTCGGCGGCGGGTCGGCCAGTGCAAAGGGGGCCGTGCCAACCAGGATCGCACCGGCGGCAGCGCCCGCGCCGATCGCTCCGACGACCGTGCGACAGGCCATGCGGGCAGAAATCAACATCTCGGACTCCTTTGAGGGTTCGGCGAGACCGTGTCAGTACGGATTACCAACAAAAGAAAGCTAAGCAGAAACCCTGCTGAGTTTCCCGCCTTGAGCTTAACCAATCGTGAGAATGTCTCCCGGTCTAGCGGGCCGTGGACGCCGACGGCCCGGGCAGCGGACCCAGTCCCGCCGGGACGGCGGGCACCGACGACGTGGTGGGAGTCGCGGCACCGGTCGAGCCGGCGACGGCCTGGGCGGGCGTCGTGCCTCCGGCCTGGGCGGTCTGCATCAACCCGAGCAGTTGGGGCAGGCTCACCGGCAACTTGCACTGGGTGGACAGGCTCGTCAGCGGCTGCTGAATGGACTGCAGGTCCTTGGCGACCTGCGGGTTGGCGTCGAAGTATGTCTTGAGCGCGACCAGCGTCTGCGGCCCGGCCTGTTGCTGGGAAATCGTCGTCAGCGCCTGATTGGTCTGCGGGTGCGCATCGAGATAGGTGCCGGTGTTGTTCGCCACACCACCGACGGTCTTGGCGATCTGGCTCGCCGCGCAGGGGTCCGGGGCCGCGGTGGCCGACGTGGTGGCCAGCGCGGCGCCGCCACCGAGCGCGGTGACAGCCAGCACGCCGCCGAGACAGCGCCGCCATCCGGCAGCAAAAGACGGGATGGGCCAAGGCATTGGAGGCTCCTCACGGTTCGACGATCACCGGCCGCTGCCGCGATCACGTCGCGACGGCGGTGGTCCCCGACCCGTTGTTTGGCACCGCACATCCTGCCATCACCGGCAGCCGGCGGCCACTTCGCCGCCGGTAACGAACAGGCACCGGCAGGTCTCGATCCAGCTAATTCCGCGGATCACGGCAGGTCGGTGCACAGCGCCCTGCGGTAGGCTCGCAGCCACGAAACCCGAGAAGAATGCGGGGAGATCGCCATCCAGCAGTTCATGATGCGCCTGAGCAGCTACCTGCGCAGATTCCGCTGGCTGGTCTTCGCAGGCTGGTTGCTGGCCCTCGTTCCGGCCATCTACCTGGCGCTCACTCAGTCTCACCAGCTCACCGGCGGCGGCTTCGACGTCGACGGGTCGCAGTCGCTGCACGTGCAGTACCAACTCGAGGACCACTTCCCCGATCAGGGGGCATCCCCTCTGGCCATGGTCGCCGCACCGCGCGCCGACGCCTCCTACGAGGACATGAACAAGGCGGTGGCCCAGCTCGAGGCGGCCGCCAAGCAGGTGCCGAGCGTGTCGGTGGTGCCCAACCCGGCGCAGCCCGCACCCGCCCCGGACCGCCCCTACGTCGTGTCGCTGCGACTGGACTTCAACAACACCGGCGCCGTCGACGTCTCCCGACAGCTGCGCCAGAAGATCGGCGTCCGGGGTGACCAGCCCGGCCAGACCGAGAACAGTCGGGTGCGCCTCTACGTCATCGGGCAGGGCGCGCTCGGCGCTGCCGCCCAGACCACCACCAAGCACGACATCGCCGCCGCCGAGCGCTGGAACCTTCCGATCGTTCTGATTGTTTTGCTCGCGGTGTTCGGGTCGCTGGCAGCGGCCGCCATCCCGCTGGTGCTGGGCCTGTTCACCGTGGTGATCACGATGGGGGTGGTCTACGCCCTGTCGACGATCATGTCGATGTCGGTGTTCGTCACCTCGACGGTATCGATGTTCGGCATCGCGCTGGCGGTGGACTATTCGCTGTTCATCCTGATGCGGTTCCGGGAGGAACTGCGCGCTGGGCGCGACCCCCAGCAGGCGGCCGATGCGGCCATGGCGACCTCCGGCCTGGCGGTGGTGCTGTCCGGCCTGACCGTCATCGCCTCCCTGACGGGCATCTATCTCATCGACACGCCGATTCTGCGGTCGATGGCCACCGGAGCGATCCTGGCGGTCGCGGTGGCGGTGCTGACGTCGACCACGCTGATCCCGGCGGTGCTGGCGACGTTCGGCCGTTCGGCGGCCAAACGCTCGCCGCTGCTGCAGTGGTCGCGTCGCGCGGACGCCACCCAGTCGCGGTTCTGGACCCGCTGGGTCGGTGAGGTGATGCGCCGTCCGTGGCTGTCGGCGATGTCGGCGACGGTGGTGCTGCTACTGATGGCCGCCCCGGCGTTCTCGATGGTGCTCGGCAACAGCATGCAGCGGCAGTTCCCGTCGTCACACGAGATCCGCGGCGGTGTCGCCGCGGCTGCCCAAGCGCTCGGGCCCGGCGCCCTGGGTCCGGTGCGGGTGCTGGCGGAGTTCTCCGGCGGCGGCGCCTCGGATCCCAAGAACGCCGCGGCGCTGGAGGGCATCAGCAGCGAGATGGGCAAGGCGCCCAACATCGTCTCGGTGTCACCGCCGGTGTTCGCCGACGATAACCGCAGCGCGTTGATGTCGGCGGTGCTCTCGGTGGACCCCGAGGACCTGGCCGCCCGCACAACCGTCGACTGGATGCGCGCCAACCTGCCGAGGGTGCCTGCCGCGGCCGGCGTGAAGATCGACGTCGGCGGCCCCACCGCGCTGATCAAAGACTTCGACGACCAGGTGTCGCAGAAACAGCCGCTGGTCCTGGTCTTCGTCGCGCTGATCGCCTTCGTCATGCTGCTGATTGCCATCAGGTCGGTGTTCCTGGCGCTCAAGGGCGTGCTGATGACGGTGCTGTCCGTCGCGGCCGCCTACGGCAGCCTGGTGATGGTGTTCCAGTGGGGCTGGCTGGAAGGCCTGGGCTTCGAGCAGATCACGTCGATCGACAGCACGATCCCGCCGCTGGTGCTGGCCATGACCTTCGGCTTGTCGATGGACTACGAGATCTTCCTGCTCACCCGCATCAGGGAGCGGTACCTGCAGACCGGCGACACCCGCGATTCGGTCGCCTACGGCGTGGCCACCAGTGCGCGCACCATCACCTCCGCGGCGCTGATCATGATCGCGGTCTTCATCGGGTTCGCGTTCGCGGGCATGCCACTGGTGGCCCAGATGGGCGTGGCGTGTGCGGTCGCGATAGCCGTCGACGCCACCGTGGTCCGGCTGATCCTGGTGCCCGCGCTGATGGCGATGTTCGACCAGTGGAACTGGTGGCTGCCGGGATGGCTGGCCCGCATCCTGCCGTCGGTCGACTTCGAGAAGCCGCTGCCGAAAGTCGACCTCGGTGATCTGGTCGTCATCCCTGACGACATCTCGTCGCTGATGCCGCCGACGGCGGATTTGAAGATGGTGGTCAAGGACGCGGCCCGGCTCAAGGACCTGGCCCCCGACGCCGTCAGCGTCGCCGATCCGATGGCGTTCACCGGGTGCGGAAAGCTCGGCGCCCTGGCCGGGAGTGTGCGTGGCAGCGATGATGCCACCCGGCCCTTGCCCCAGCGAATTCCGGCGGGCGGAACCACCACCGTCGAACGTAAACCGATCCGGTCCTACCTGGGCGCCAGGACGTCGGCCCCGCGCCCGGTGCACCCGGTCACGATGTGGCGCGGCCGGTTGGCCATCGCGCTGGAGGCGCTGGAGACCGAGAGCGACGTCACCCTCGCCGGTGTCGAGCGGCTCAGCCCCGTGGAGACCACCAACGTGCAGCTTCCCACCGGCGACCGGCTGCAGATTCCGACCTGCGCGGAGACACTGCGACTGCAGGCGTTCCTGATCCTGTGCCGCAACAACCACGCGGACTACGCCGACTTCGCCGGACTGGTCGATGTGATGGATTACCAGACCGCTGCGGTGGTACTCGGCGGAATGGACCGGTATTACTGTTCACAGCGAACTGAGCAACAATGGATCGCAACCCAGTTGGTGCGCAGGCTAGCCGACCCCACCCCGTCGGACGACGACGAGCGTTGGGCGGGTGCGGAGGGCCGCGCTGAATGGGAGACGATCAGGCAACGTTGCCTTTCGGTGGCAGTGGCGATCCTGGAGGAGGCGAGGTGACGGTGGCAGCGGACTCCCTCCCTGATGCCGTACCCGCGCCGGGCACGTCGACCGCGTTTGACGATCGTCCGGTCGAATTCTGGCCGACGGCCTCCATCCGCGCGGCGTTGGAGAACGGCGACATCACCGTGTGGCAGCGCATCGTGGTCGCCGTCAAGCGTGATCCGTTCGGCCGCACCGCCCGGCAGGTCGAGGAGGTGCTGGAGAACTCCCAGCCGTACGGCATCTCCAAAGCGCTCGCCGAGGTGCTGATCCGGGCCAGAAATCACCTGGAGTCCAACGAGCGCGCCGAGGCCGCCCGGCATGTGCGGCTGCTGCTGGACCGCTCGGGGCTGACCGAGCCGGAGTTCGCCTCCCGCATCGGTGTGGCTCCCGCCGACCTGAGTACCTACTTGGACGCCAGCGTCAGCCCGCCGGCGTCGCTGATGATCCGGATGCGCAGGCTCTCCGACCGGTTCGCGAAGATGCGGGCCCAGCGGGCCAACGGCGAGAGCTGACGCCGTCGGTGTGGTCCAACCCCGATTCGGCTGCGCTGCAACATATTCTGCGAGACACCTGCACGGTGGCGGTGGTCGGCGCCTCCGCTGATCCCGCCCGCCCCAGCTACGGGGTGTTCGACTATCTCGCCCGGGCAAGTCACTACGACCTGTTCCCGGTGAACCCGACCATCGCCGCGGTCGGTGGCACCCCGGCCTACCCGTCGCTTGCCGCGCTTCCCACAGTGCCCGACATGGTCGACGTGTTTCGCCGCACCGAGGAGCTGCCCACCGTGCTGGCCGACACCCTTGCGCTGAATCCGCGCCCGAAATACCTGTGGCTGCAACAGGGCTTGTGGGACGAAGACCTTGCGGCGCAAGCCGAGGCGGCTGGTCTGCGCGTGGTGATGGACCGGTGCCTGAAGGTGGATTACGCCCGGCTCATCGGGAGTTGATCGGCGCGACGTCGAGAACCAGCCACTGCCCATCCTGCTTGGCCAGGCCGACCCGCAGGGCGAGCACCGCGGTGTCCGGCGGCTGCCCGGGCTGAATCTGGGTGCCTCGCATCACCACCGCGACGCTGGCCGCGGAGGTGCCTAGCGCCTCCAGGCCTGCTGAGATGGTCTGCGCTTGCGCCGTCACGTTACGCTTGGCGAGATCGGCTGTGGCCTTTGCGAATTCGTCCTTGAAAGCGCCGGCCCGGTCCGGTGCCATGAACGAGGCCGCCCGGTCGATCGATGCCGTGGGGGCGCCGGGGGTGAAGGTGGCGGTGGCCTCGGCGACAGCCGTGGCGATCCGGACCACCTCGGCGGTGTCGCTGTGGAAGTTCCGGTCGGGCACGGTCCACCGGGTGTATCCGACGGCCAGCGCTGCCACCAATGCCGCCGTGGCCAGAGCCGCGACCGCCAGCCGCAGCCCGGGCCCGTCGTCGTCGGTGCCCACTGTGACCGAATCACGCCGGTAGAGAACAAAATTGACGATCACGCCTTCGACGACGAGAAGGCAGATCATCGAGCACACCGAAACCCACCACAGCGGCCAGCCCAGCACCACACCGATGCCCATCAGTGCGGCGATGGCCGCTAACGGCGCGACGATGTCGAATGCCAGTACCCGGGCCAGGTTCCTCATCGCAGCGATTCCAACCGCGAGATCAACAGCTTTCCGTCGACGTCGGAGACCCCGAGCCGCAGGTTCCACCGCACGGTCGTCGGCTTGTTGCCGGCATTTTCACTCACCGAGGTGGCAATGACGATGACGTTGTCGGTGCGCTGGGCCAGTTCGGGCGGCAGTGGCGCCTGCTGGGGTGGACGCTGTCCGGCCGCGGGGTCCAGATCGTGGTGGACCGCCTCGACGGACACCGACTCGATCTGCCCGGTGGTGCGCGCCTGCAGCGTCTTGACCACTTCCCGGTACGGCTTGATGGACGACTCGAAGTCGGAGTTCAGCCCACCGACGGTTCCGTCGTGCAGTTTCTGCAGGCTGGCGTCGACGTTGTCGACGTTCATGTTGATCAGCACACCGGTCCAGTCCGCCGCGGCGGCCAGCACCCGGGACTGATAGGTGCGCTCGTCGGCGGCGCTGCGGTGATCCGACCAGATCAACCCGCCCAGCACCACCGTCACCACGCCAAGGGCCCCCAGCACTGCCGAGGCGATGCCGTAACCGGAGAACACCCGCGTGGCCGCGGTCGTGCGCTCCGACGTCGTCTCGTCCGCCTCGGGCATGCAGGGGAGGCTACCGGGCCCGCCCCGCACCGAGGACGACGGCCGCTCACCTCTGGTAAGGATGGTTGGGTGACGGTAGAAACTCTGCGCTCGGGCATCGACCTGTCCCATGTCGAATCCTCGGTTCGCCCCCAGGACGATCTGTTCGGCCATGTCAACGGCCGCTGGCTGGCCGATTACGCCATCCCGGCCGACCGGGCCACCGACGGGGCGTTCCGCTCGCTGTACGACCGTGCCGAAGAGCAGGTCCGCGAGCTGATTATCGAAACCGCGGCGACGGGGGCGGCCCCCGGCGGGCAGGAGCGCAGCGACTCGGGGATCGGCCTGAGCACGGATGAGCAGCGGGTGGGCGACTTGTATGCCAGCTTCCTCGACGAGGACGCGATCGAGCGCCGGGGCGTCCAGCCGCTTCTCGACGAGCTGAAAGCCATCGACACCGCGACCGACCATACGGCGCTGGCCGCGGCGATCGGGGCACTGCAGCGGTCCGGGGTGGGCGGCGGTGTGGGCGTGTACGTCGACACCGACTCGAAGAACTCCTCGCGCTACCTGGTGCACGTCAGCCAGTCGGGCCTGGGACTGCCCGACGAGTCGTACTACCGCGACGATCAGCACGCCTCGATCCTGGGCGCCTACCCCGCCCACATCGCGCGGATGTTCACCCTGGTCTACGGCGAGGACTACACCGGAGAATGGGAGAGCACCGCGGCCCGCATCGTCGCGTTGGAGACCAAACTCGCCGCCGCGCACTGGGACGTCGTGAAGCGCCGCGACGCCGACCTGACCTACAACCTTCGCAAGTTCGCCGACCTGGCGGACGAGGCGCCCGGCTTCGACTGGATCGGCTGGATCACCGCGCTGGGCACCTCACCGGAGGCGGCGGCCGAACTCGTGGTCCGCCAGCCCGATTACCTGACGGCCTTCGCCGCGCTGTGGGCCGGCGAGTCGCTCGACGACTGGAAGTGGTGGCTGCGCTGGCGGCTGATCCACGCCCGGGCAGCGGCGCTGACCAGTGCGCTGGTCGAGGAAGACTTCGCTTTCTATGGCCGCACGCTCAGCGGCACCGAGCAGATCCGTGACCGCTGGAAGCGTGCGGTGTCGCTGGTCGAGGGCATCCTCGGCGACGCGGTCGGCCGGCTGTACGTCGAGCGGCACTTCCCGCCGGACGCCAAGTCACGAATGGACGTGCTGGTGGACAACCTGCGGGAGGCCTATCGGGTCAGCATCAACGACTTGGAGTGGATGACACCCGAGACTCGGCAGCGGGCGCTGGCCAAGCTCGACAAGTTCACCGCCAAGATCGGCTACCCCAAGAAGTGGCGCGACTACTCGGCCCTGGTGATCGACCGAAACGACTTGTACGGCAACATCGTTCGGGGCGCCCAGGTAGCATCGGACCGGGAGACCGCCAAGCTGGGCGGCCCGGTGGACCGCGACGAGTGGTTCATGACCCCGCAGACGGTCAATGCCTACTACAACCCCGGAATGAACGAGATCGTCTTCCCGGCCGCCATCCTGCAGCCGCCGTTCTTCGACGCCGCGGCCGACGACGCCGCCAACTACGGCGGCATCGGTGCGGTGATCGGCCACGAGATCGGGCACGGGTTCGACGACCAGGGCGCCAAGTACGACGGCGACGGCAATCTTGTCGACTGGTGGACGGATGAGGACCGCGCCGAGTTCGGTGCGCGGACAAGGAAACTCATCGAGCAGTACGACACCTACGTGCCGCGTGACTTGACCGGACGCCACGACCCCCCTCATGTCCAAGGCGCGTTCACGGTCGGCGAGAACATCGGTGACCTCGGCGGGCTGTCCATCGCACTGCTGGCCTACAAGCTGTCGCTGGGCGGCAAAGAGGCGCCGGTGATCGACGGGCTGACCGGGGTGCAACGGGTGCTGTTCGGCTGGGCCCAGGTGTGGCGCACCAAGTCCCGCGAGGCAGAGGCGCTCCGGCGGCTGGCGATCGACCCGCATTCGCCGCCGGAATTCCGCTGCAACGGGGTGGTCCGCAACATCGATGCGTTCTACGACGCTTTCGAGGTCGATCCAGACGACGCGCTGTACCTGGAACCGCAGCAGCGGGTCCGGATCTGGAGCTGAGCGTGGACGCCTGGGACGCCATCCGCGCGCGGCGCAACGTCCGCAAGTACACCGATACCCCGATTCCGGACGCGGACCTCGACCGGATCCTCGAGGCGGGCTGGCGCTCGCCGTCGGCACGGAACAACCAGCACTGGGATTTCGTGGTAGTCACCGATCCCGCAGTGCTGCAGGACCTTTCGACGGTGTGGCTGGGCGCGGGCCACATCGCCGCCGCCAAGGCCGCCGTCGCGCTGGTGCTGCCTGAGCCACCGGATGAGCGCAGCAAGCTGATGGACCAGTACGACCTCGGTCAGGCCACCATGGCGATGGCGATCGCGGCCACCGATCTCGGTATCGGCACCGGGCATTCGGCGGTCGGCGACCAGGACAGGGCGCGGGCGATCCTCGGTGTGCCCGACGGCTACCTGGTGGCCTATCTGCTCGGAATCGGTTACCCCGCCGATCGCCCGCTCGTGCCGATCCGCAAGCCGAACCGCAGGCCCTTCGACGAGGTGGTCCACCGCGGCGGCTGGTGAGTCAGGCGCGGGTGCTCGCCTCGCGGTTGGCACCGTCGACGACCGACTGCAGCAGGCCGGGCAGTGCCTCGTCGACCTCGTCGACGCGCAGTCGTTGGTGGATGAGCCCGCCGCAGACCAGGCGTTCGGTCAGTCCGGCCTCGCGCAGGATCTTGAAGTGGTGTGTCGCCGTGGACTTGTTGATGCCGTCGTAGAGCGCGCTGCACTGCAGGGGGGTGCCGGCGTTGCGGAGCCGCCGGATCATCTCGAGGCGGACCGGGTCCTGGAGGGCGGCAAGAACCTGCGGCAGGGCGCCGACGGGGTGCGTCGGGTGCTCGGCCACATCGGCTTCGTTCACGCTGTGTCCTCCATCACCACGGGTTTGATGACCGTCAAACCGAGCGTACTCTCGAGCAAGTTCGATAACCGTCAAACATACCTGGGAGTGGTCATGACGTGTCCCGTCGAAGCACCGACGAACCACGCCGACACTCAGAGATGGGCCTACCCGCTGCTCCTGGTGCTGTCCGGGGTGGCGCTGGGGGTTTCCGGGCTGCCCGCCCCGCTGTACGGCATCTACGAGGAGAACTGGCACCTGTCGCCGCTGGCGACCACGATCGTTTTCGCGGTGTACGCGTTCGCCGCACTGGCGGCGGTGCTGGTGTCGGGGCGGATCTCTGACGTCGTGGGCCGCAAGCCCGTCCTGCTCGGTGCGCTGGCCGCCCTCATCGTCGGGCTCGGCGTCTTCCTGATCGCCGACAACATCGGCATGCTGCTGCTGGCCCGCACCATCCACGGGGCGGCCGTGGGCTCCATCGTGGTGGCCGGCGCGGCGGCACTTCTGGACCTGCGGCCCCACCACGGGGTGCGCTCGGGGCAACTCAGCGGCGTAAGCTTCAACATCGGCATGACCGTCGCGATCGTCGGCTCGGCACTGCTCGCCCAGTACGTCGCGCACCCGCTGCGCACGCCGTACGCGGTGGTCGCCGTCGTGTGCGCCGTGGTCGGCGTCGGCGTGCTCGCCTTGCGCGAGACCCATGACGGGCGCACCGGAGGCCCGATCCGGATCAGCAAACCGGCGGTGCCACAAGAGATTCGGGACGACTTCTGGTTCGCGGCCCTGGGCGCGATGGCATCCTGGTCGGTGCTCGGGGTGCTGCTGAGCCTGTACCCGTCCCTAGCCGCCCAGCAGACCCACATCCACAACCTGGTGTTCGGCGGCGGAGTCGTCGGCGTGACCGCGTTCTCAGCCGCGATGGCGCAACTGGTGGCCACCCGGCTGCCCGCCCGCCGTTCGGCGGTGATCGGCGATGTGGGCATGGCCGTCGCCCTGTTGGTGACGATCCCAGTACTGCTCACGCATCGCTGGCCGCTGGTGTTCGCAGCGGCGGCGCTGCTCGGGGCGACCTTCGGACTCGGCTTCGGCGGGTCGCTGCGGCACCTGTCCGATGTGGTTCCGGCGAACCGCCGTGGCGAGACGATGTCGGCGTTCTACCTGCTCGCCTACACGGCGATGGCGCTGCCGACGATCGCGGCCGGATGGGCGGCCACCCAGTGGCCACTGGCTGAGGTCTTCCCGTGGTTCGCCGGCATCGTGGCACTGGCCTGTCTCGGCGCCGCGGCGGTCGGAGTGGTCAGCATGCGCCGTTCCTAACTGACGGTGGCGCCCGGTGTCTTGATCTGCGCGGCTAGCCACGGAAGTGCATCGGACAAGGCGCGTTCGGCGAACTGCCAGGTGTGGAAGCTGATGATGCGATGCACCGAGCAGTTGATGTCGACGGCGTGCGCCGCCGCACACAGATCGTCGGCAGCACCCGCCTGATCGGAGTCGCGATATTCGTCGTGGCCGCCGAACCCGAGCGGGGCGTCAGACTGCGGGCGGTGCCCACCGGCGTACGGCGACGCGGCATTGGCCGGCTTGACGGTGTCCTCGAACCACCCGGCGACACCGTCATAGGGTCCGTGGCGCGACATCACTGTTCGGGGGTCGAACGCAGCCCAGGCCGCGGCGTCACCGCCGTAAAGCCGGCTGATGGTCTGGTCCTTGGTACCGGCCGTGGGCCCGTGGTCGCCTGCGATGTCCTCGAAGGTGCTGAACAGGTCAGGGTGCATGACGGTGAGCTCGACAGCACAGGTGCCGCCCATCGACCAGCCGACCACTGCCCAGTTCGCGGCCTTGTCAGAGGCACCGAAGTGATCGACAACGTAGGGCCGGACATCCTTGGTCAGGTGGTCTGCGGCGTTGCCGCGCGGGCCGTTGACGCACTCGGTGTCGTTGTTGAAGCTTCCACCGGAGTCGACGAAGACGAAGATCGGGGCCTGTCCGCCGTGGCTCTTCGCGTAGCCGTCGATGATGGGCATCACGTTGCCGCTACGCATCCAGTCCGACGGCGTGTTGAACTCACCGCCGATCATCATGATGACGGGCAGCCGCGGCGGGGTGTCCCCGGCGAACCAGGCTGGCGGAAGGTAGACGTACTCGCTTCGGTGCTTGAATCCGCTTGCGTCACCGGGGATGTCGACCTCGACAAGCTTGCCATTGTCAGGCAGAGTGTTGCGAAGCCCGGGCAGGTCCTCGGCGTCCACCTGGTTCGGCAGGGGCCCGGCCGTCACCGCTCCCCAGGCTGACTGGATTGTGGGGTAGTAGCCGACCCAATGGTTGAGCGCGACCAGCGCTGCCAGCAGGGTCAGCGGGATGGCGAACAGCGACAGTATCCGCCGCCGCCACGACGCGTGCCGCCAGCCGAAAATGGCAACCGCCACGGTCCCGGTGAATACCCCTACCCATACCCACAATCCGGGCGGGGCCGGGTCGGAGGCAAGGCCTTCGGAGTCGACGTACATTCGGGCGGCCAGGGCGCCGAGCACGCCGACGACCACACAGACCGGAAGCCAGACCAGGCGCCAGCGCCGGGAACGCCATCCGACCACGAAGACCACCACGACCGCGACGACGATCTCGATGGTCAGCGGGAGCCAGCCACCCAACAGGGATATCCCATGCGCGTATTGATGGAAGTCGGGTGCGGGCAGCTGCGGAAGCGGCTCCACCGGCGAGGGTGACGGCGATGGTGTGGGCGGCACATCTCTATTGTGGGTTCGGTTGCTGTGGAAAGCCTTTGGATGGCCGTCAGCGTGAATCCCGCGCCGTCAGGACAGCTGCCACTGCCAGTCGTCGGCGCCGTCGGGCTTGTTGTAGGTGCCGACGGAGTTCTTCACGATGATCGGGTCGCCGCTGCCGAAGTTGTCGTAGAACCACTGCGCATTGTCCTGGCTGAGGTTGATGCAGCCGTGGCTCACATTGCGCTTGCCCTGGTCACCGACCGACCACGGCGCGCTGTGCACGAAGTTTCCCTGGTTGTCGATCCGCACGGCGAGCTTGACGTGAACCTTGTAACCGTCCGGCGATGTGCTCGGGACGCCATAGGTGGCCGAGTCCATGATGATGTCCGGGAACTTCTCCAGGACGTAGTAGGTGCCGTTCGGGGTGTCGTGACCCGGCTTACCCATCGACATCGGGAAGGTCTGCTCGAGCTTGCCGTTACGGGTGATCGTCATCTGATGGGTGGCGTTGTCGGCGGTCGCCACCAGGGCGTCACCGACCCGGAAGCTGGATTTGGCGCCGCTGGCGTCGATGTTGACGACGGTGCCGGCCGGCCAGAAGCTGTAGGGCCGCCAGCGCACTTGGGTGTCGGTCAGCCAGTAGAACGCGCCGGGTACAGCCGGCACCGAGGAGATGTGGATCGCCTGCTCGGCCAGCGGCCGGTTGGCGATCGGGCGGGCGAAGTTGATGATGATCGGCTTGGCCACTCCGACCATCGCGCCGTTGACCGGGTTGAACGACGGCGGCGCGAACACCGGGTCACCGGTGTACGGCAGCGGGTTCTGCCCCTTCACGGTGCCGGCGGGCGCGGCCTGGGCCGCGGCGGCGGGGTCGGTGGCCGGTGGGACTGCTGGCTCCTATACACATCTAGAACCTCCACCGGCGGCGCGTTGATCACGGCCGGATCCACGGGCGCCTGGTCCGGATCGGCCATCGCCGAGCCACTGCCCAGACCGATTCCGGCAGCCACCCCGACCACGCACAGCGTGGCCACGAGGGCTTCCTTCATCCGCAGCGCCATAACCAAACTCCTCAGATTGCGATTTGCTCCAGTGTCGCACAGCACGCTGGTAAGCCAATCCTTCGCGACTTGCCAGCGAACGTCACCAACGATCTCGTCAACGCGCTGAACTGTGCGGATCGTCGCCATCGAGGCGGCGTTCGTTACTTTTCGCTGGTGACCGGGCTAACTGCGAACAGGTCCCGGCTGAGGGTCACCGCGACCAGTGCAGCCAGGATCAGCGCGGCCGAGGCGGTCACGGTGGCCGCGATGCCGCCGGTTTGGTAGACCACCCCGCCCGCCAGGGATCCGGCCATGATCCCGACCTGGAAGGAAGTCACGTACAGCCCCGAGGCGCCGTCGGGGTCCTGCGGGCTGTGCCGCATGGCCGCGGACTGCAGCATCGGTGGCATCGCCGTCGCCGCTGCACCCCAGAGCACGATCGCCGCGACCCCGGTCAGCACGGTCACGGTGTTGCGTCCGTCGCCGAACCCGAGAACGGCGAGGACGGCGAAGGCCACCGTCAGAGCCACCAGGCAACCGAGAACGGCGGTCTTCGGTCGGCGATCGCCGGGTCGGGCCAGCAGCGCCATGGCGGTGAGGCCGGCGATGCCGTAGGCGGCCAGCAGCCAGGCCAGGTGCGGCCCGCGCACGCCGACCACGTCCCGGATGATCGCGACGATGAAGGTGTAGGAGATGAAGTGAGCGGTGACGCCGACGAGGGTCAACGCGCTCAGCACCACCAGTCGGCTGTTGCGGTGGTGGCGGATCGCCGCGGCGCTGGCCGGATGCCCTTCCGCCATCGCCATCAGCGGCAGCGCCAGCCGGGCCGCCGCCGCCACTGCCACCGCGGCGACGGTGATGACGCCGACGGCTGTCCGCCAGCCCCACAACTCGCTCATCGCCGCCGTTACCGGGCTGCCCACGACGAGCGCGAGGCCGGTGCCGACGTACACGGCCATGGTGGCGCGCCCGGCGTAGCTCGCCGGCACCAGCCGGACCCCGATCGGGGCGATGACCGACCACATCAGTCCGTGGGTGAGCGCGCACAGGATCCGGCCGGCGGCCAGCACCGCGAAGGTGGGGGCCAGCGCCGAGATCAGTTGCGAGAGCACCAGGGAGGCCAGGGTGAACAGCAGTGTGCGCCGCCGGGGCCACGCCGCGGTCCAGCGCACCAGGGGCACGGTCGCGATGGCGGCCACCAACGCATAGCTGGCCAGCAGGGTGCCGACCATGGCCTCGCTGACCTTCAGGTCGCGGGCGATGGCGGACAGTGCCCCCACGGGCATGATCTCGGCGGTGACGTAGACGAACGCCGCGGCGGCCAGCACTGCCAGGGCCACCGTGACGCGGGGCGTCCACGGGGTGGTCTGCGGTGGTGGCGAGGCACCCGTTGTGACGCCCGTGCGGTCGGGCATCGAGGGCACGGCATCACGGTATCGGCCGCAGCGATGCCAGGGCACCCTTGGAGACCGGTTCGATGCGGTGCTGAGAGGCTGCCGATACGACTTGGCCGCGGTCAGCCCTCGCCCGGCGGGCCGGCCACGTCCACGCCCTTGAGGACGATGCCGACCGCCGCCTCAATGACGTCGTCGTCGGGCACTGCACCGAACATCAGCGACGGGCAGGCAACCACACCGGCGAGCATCGAGATCGCCGCTTCGAGGTCGGGTCCGTGGAAGGCACGCTCGAGAAGCGCGCGGATCGGCCGCTGCCCCTCGGTATTCACTCGGTCCCTGATCTGCTCCATCGCCTCGACAGTCGACCATTGGGCGAGCGCGAAGATCACCCGGTCCAGGCGCAGCTCCACGATCGCCTGCCGGAAGACCTTCAGTTCGCCGATCAAGTCAGCGCGCAGGTCACCGGTGGGCTCGTGATGCGGCAGGTCGCCGAGGGCTTCCATGGCGGTCGCGAACAGATCGGCCCTCGACGGCCAGTGCGCGTACAGCGTGGTCTTGGAGTAGCGGGCGATCCCGGCGATCCGGGCGTGGGTGAGCGCGTCGGGCCCTTCCCTGGTCAGGAGGTCGAGTGCGGTGCGTGCCACGTCAGCACGCGTGCGGATGACCCGCGCATCCTCGCCCACCACGAACGCCTCCCCTTCCTGCCGGGTGTCTGGTCAACCGAGCTGTTCGGACACACGAAACCAGCGGCCGAAAAGATTGTCCAATTCTGTAATAACTTTCCACTATTGGACGGATAGTTCATTACCGTACATTCCTTCCTGTAAGCCTCGCATCACAGTGAAGGTGAGAAATGATTCCTGAAACACTGACCCAGGCCCAGTTCGACACGGTCTACAACATCTTGTCCCTGACGCTGGCCGCGCAACTGTTCGGCGCGATCTTCCTCTTCGTCGTCCAACCGCGGGTGCTCCCCCGCTATCGCCAGGCCCTGGTGATCTCCGCGATCGTGTGCGGCATCGCCGCCTACCACTATTTCCGCATTTTCGAATCGTTCAAGGCAGCGTTCGTCACGGAGGCGGCCGGTGGCCGCGGCACCTACGTGCAGGCCGCGGGCGACTCGTTCAACGAGGGATACCGCTACGTCGACTGGCTGCTGACGGTGCCCCTGCTGCTCACCGAGCTCATCGTGGTTCTGGCACTGGCCCGCAAGCTGCGCAACTCGCTGCTGTGGCGGCTCATCCCGGCGTCGGCCGCGATGATCGCTCTGGGCTATCCGGGAGAGATCAGCGGCGACAACACCATTCGCAATGTCTTCGGTTTGTTGTCGACGATTCCGTTCCTCTACATCCTTTATGTGCTGTTCGTCGAGCTCACCCGGTCGCTGGATCGCCAGCCCCCCGCGGTGCGCCAGACCGTCAGCCGGATGCGGATCCTGTTGCTGGCCACCTGGGGCGTGTATCCGATCGCCTACATCATCCCGCTGTACTTCAGCCATGCCGGAGCCGACGCTTGGGTCTCCAAGCAGGTCGGCTACTCGGTGGCCGACATCCTGGCCAAGGTGCTCTACGGCCTGCTGATCTACAGGATCGCGCGGCTGAAGTCGTTCGCCGACGACCCGGCGTTCTCTGCGCAGGAGAACGAACATGCCGAGCACGGCGTTGCGACCCCGTCGAACGGCAAGCCGAAAGTCGTTGCCGGACATAAAGAACCGACAACGACGGCTTAGGTCCGGCCGACTCAGATGACCATCGTCGCACGCCGGCCCCGTGTGCGATGGTGGCGCGGAGGCGGGAGCCCCCCGGGAGCGAACCTCCCGGGGGGCTTCGTGCCGGGTGCGGACCGACACACCCTGGAGGCGGCCGCGACCTGGTCGCGCAGACTGGCCCTGGCCGCAGCCGCGTCCTGGCTTCCGGTTGACACTGCGCCGCTCGTACTCGGCATCGCCGCAGTGGGTTTCGCTGCAGGAATCCCGCATGGCGCCATCGATCATCTGACCGCGACCCGACTGACCGGCCGCACCTCGGTCGCGACGGCGGCCGTCGTCTACGCCGCACTAGCGGTCACCGCGTGGGCACTGATGACGTGGCTCGGCACGGCCGGCCTACTGGTCGCAGTCGCACTCAGCGCACTCCATTTCGGCCTCGGCGAACTCGAAGTATCCCGCCAGCTCACCGGATGGCGTCCCAATCTTCCTGTCGCCGTGGCGATTACGGTCGCCGGATGCGGAGCGCTGATCCTGCCCCTGGCCCGCGCCGGTGACCAGCTCACCGGCGTGGCTGCCGCGGTCTCACCCGGAATCGACGTCTGGCTCGGCTCGGCTTGGCTACCGACCGCCCTGGTTGTCAGTTGGCTTGCCGCCGCCGCTGTCGCGGTGACCGGCGCCTTTCGGGCAGGTCGGCCTTTAGTCGCCGTCGACATCGTGTTGATCGGCCTTCTCGGCGCACTGGCACCGCCGCTGCTGGCGTTCGCCGTGTGGTTCGGCGGCTGGCATGCACTTCGGCATTGCGCCCGCATGCTGACCGTCGAACCCGGCTGTGCGCAGTTGGTGGCGGTCGGACTGCGCAGGGCGGCGGTCGCGCGCTTCGCCCGGCTGGCCGCCTGGCCGTCGGTGGCCGCATTCTCGGCGGTCGCGATCCTTGGGTGGTTCACCCTGATGGCGCATGATCCCGCGGGGTTGGTGGCCGAGGTGTTGCGGGTACTGCTGGCTCTGACCGCGCCCCACATGGCGGTGGTGGCGTGGCTCGACCGCATGACGGGCCGCTAGTAGCGGCCGCCGCGCATCAGCAGAACGCCGTCAGGACCGGACCAGCCGGGCGATGGCGGCCGAGGCCTCGGCCAGCTTCTTCTCGCCTTCCTCGCCGCCCTCGGCGACGGCGTGGCTGACGCAGTGGTTGAGGTGTTCGTCGAGCAGTCCCAGTGCCACCGACTGCAACGCACTGTTGACGGCACTGATCTGGGTCAGGATGTCGATGCAGTACTTGTCCTCGTCGATCATCTTCGCGATCCCGCGAACCTGGCCCTCGATGCGGCGCAGCCGCTTGGCATAACCGTCCTTGTCGGCCGAATAGCCCGGTGCGCCAGTCATTTACCCTCCCAGCATCTTCTTCATCTGGTCGATCTCAGCCTGTTGTGCGGTGACGATGTTCTGGGCCATCGTGATCATGTCGGGGCTCTTGCCTGCGGCGACCTCGCCCCCGGCCATCGCGATGGCGCCCTGATGGTGGCTGATCATCGACTGCAGCCATAACGTATCGAATTCCTGGCCCTTCAGTGTGCCGAGCTTGGCCATCGTGGCGTCGTCGACCATGCCGTCCATCGGCATGTCGCTGTGATCGGCTGCCGCGTTGGGGCTGATGTCCCACTGCACGAGCAGCGCCTTCATCGCGTTGATCTCGGGTTGCTGTTCACCGGAGATGGTGGCGGCCAGTTTGACCAACTCAGGATTGGTGGAGCGGTCGGGCACCATTGCGGCCAGCTGCACGGCCTGCTGGTGATGGGGAATCATCATCTGGGCGAACATGACGTCGTGGTCGTTGTGAACGGCGACCTGGTCGCTGGCGGCGGTGGCTGCGGCGCTGGTGGAGGTGTGCTCGCTGTGGTTCTCCGCCTTGCTACAGGAGGCGACGGCGACGACGGCGGCTATGGCGGCGATACCCGCGGCGATGCGGGTGCTGGTGGACCTCATGCAGCCCACCGTACCCGATACCCTCCAGGGGTATTGGAAAGGATTTTGCCACCACCCCTCACCACGGCATACTTGACCGGTGAGCCAAACGCCTGATCTCAAGCCCCGCAGCCGCGACGTCACCGACGGACTGGAGAAGGCCGCGGCGCGCGGCATGCTCCGTGCGGTAGGCATGGGCGACGAGGACTTCGCCAAACCCCAGATCGGTGTGGCGTCGTCGTGGAACGAGATCACCCCGTGCAACCTCTCGCTGCAACGACTCGCCCAGGCGGTCAAGGAAGGCGTCTTCGAGGCCGGCGGCTACCCCCTGGAGTTCGGCACCATCTCGGTGTCCGACGGCATCTCGATGGGCCATGAGGGCATGCACTTCTCGCTGGTGTCCCGCGAGGTCATCGCCGACAGCGTGGAGACCGTCATGATGGCCGAGCGCCTCGACGGCTCGGTGCTGCTCGCCGGATGCGACAAGTCGCTGCCCGGCATGCTGATGGCCGCCGCGCGACTGGACCTGGCCGCGGTCTTCCTCTACGCCGGCTCGATCCTGCCGGGGCGGGCCAAGCTCTCCGACGGCACCGAGATGGACGTGACGATCATCGACGCGTTCGAAGCCGTTGGTGCGTGTGCGCGTGGCCTGATGCCGCGGGAGGACGTCGACGCCATCGAGCGCGCCATCTGTCCGGGCGAGGGCGCCTGCGGCGGCATGTACACCGCCAACACGATGGCCAGCGCGGCCGAGGCGCTGGGCATGTCGCTGCCGGGCAGCGCAGCTCCGCCGGCCACCGACCGCCGCCGCGACGGGTACGCCCGGGCCAGTGGGCGTGCCGTCATCGAGTTGCTGCGCCGCGGCATCACCGCCCGCGACATCCTGACCAAGGAGGCGTTCGACAACGCGATCGCCGTGGTGATGGCGTTCGGCGGTTCCACCAACGCGGTGCTGCACCTGCTGGCGATCGCCCACGAAGCAGGAGTGAAGCTGTCGTTGGAGGACTTCACCCGGATCGGCGCCAAGGTGCCGCACCTGGCCGACGTCAAACCGTTCGGCAAGCACGTGATGTTCGACGTCGACCGCATCGGCGGTGTGCCCGTGGTGATGAAGGCACTGCTGGATGCCGGTCTGCTGCACGGTGATGCGCTGACGGTCACCGGCAAGACCATGGCCGAGAACCTCGCTCACATCGACCCGCCGGATCCCGACGGCAAGGTGCTGCGCGCGCTGAGTCACCCGATCCACCCGACCGGCGGCATCACGATCCTGCACGGCTCGCTGGCGCCGGAGGGCGCGGTGGTCAAGTCCGCCGGGTTCGACTCTGACGTGTTCGAAGGCACCGCAAGGGTTTTCGACGGGGAACGCGCCGCCATGGATGCCCTCGAGGACGGCACCATCACCGCGGGTGACGTGGTGGTGATTCGCTACGAGGGGCCTAAGGGCGGGCCCGGTATGCGCGAGATGCTGGCGATCACCGGCGCCATCAAGGGCGCCGGCCTGGGCAAAGACGTGCTGCTGCTGACCGACGGCCGCTTCTCCGGAGGGACCACCGGACTGTGCGTCGGGCACGTGGCGCCCGAGGCGGTCGACGCCGGCCCGATCGCGTTCGTCAAAGACGGTGACCGGATCCGGCTCGATGTGGGTAACTCGACGTTGGACGTGCTGGTCGATCCGGCCGAATTCGATGCCCGCCGAGCGGGATTCACTCCCCCGCCGCCGCGCTACACCACCGGGGTGCTGGCCAAGTACCGCAAACTGGTCGGTTCGGCGGCCGGCGGAGCGGTCTGCGGCTAGGCCGCGTCGGAGCCTGCCGACCGCTTGGATGCGCCCACAGTCTTGTGGGCTGAGCCGGACGACGAGTCTGCTGCGCTCGGAGCGGCCTTCTTGCTCGGCTTGGCGGCCTTGGCACCGCCTGTCGACGGTCCCGGGGTCGAGGGCGTGCTGTCGGAGCCAGTCGTCGGCTTGGTGTCGTCGGCCGGCGCCGTGGTGGTGTCGGACACCTCGTTGGACGTCGCCTTGACCTCCGGTGTCGACACCTCGGGGGCGGGCGTTTGGACCGCCGTCGACGCGGCGGAGGACTGCGATGCGCTGTAGCTGATACCCAGGTGGTTGCCGTCGACCACGAGGGTGGGCGCCGGCTGTCCGAACCGCAGGATCGGGAAGGCGTCCTGGAATCCGACGACCAAGGCGCGCAACACATCCCCGGGGACTTGCGCCCACTCCTGTGCCGTCAGGGGCGCCTGCGACAGGAACGGGGTGTAGACGTTCGAGGTCTCGAAGGACCGGGTGTAGAGGCCGTTGGCGGTCGGCGTCTGGACGTCGGTGTAGCCGGTGTTGACCAGGATCGTCAGAGCCGGCTGCAAGGCGTCGGCCAACGGTGTGCCGAGGTTCAGCGGAATGCCCAGCGCCTTGGTGACCGCGTTGATCAGCCGCACCGGCAGGCGCAGCGGCTCCAGCAGCGGCAGGTTCTTGGGCAGCAGGGTTCCGTACCAGGCCTCACCGGTGGAGATGGGCAGAGTATTAGCGGTCAATCTGCTCAGAATGCCGAGCGTCCCGGCGATGTTGAGGCCGGCCGTGGTGAGGTCGACACCCTGCAGATCGGTGCCGCCGAGCAGATTCGTCGGCAGCGCCGCGAACGCGGTGTTGAGCAGCGAGAACGGGTTGAGCGTCGCCGGGAAATCCGACAGCGGATCGTAGGCCCACGTCAGGTCGAGCGTTGCGGTGTTGAGTTTGATGCCGACCCCGGGCGGAGAGACGCTCGGGGTCGAGGAGTACTCACCGGCGCCCGGGACGGTGGTGTCCACCCCGAACAGGTTCAGGATCGGGCCGAACCGGCTCATGATGCCGCCGTTGGGCCGCAACAGATTTCGAACGAACAGCAGCGCCTGGTTGGTTTGGTTGGTGGCCTGCACGTTCGGGCAGTTGTTCGGGTTGAAGATGCTGCCACAGCCCGACGCGATGGTCTGCTTCTCGATCGGGCCCGGGGCGAACGGGGTGTACCCAGCCGGGGTGTTGCCCTGGACGCTCGCGATCTGATTGCGGTAGGCCTCGATGAGACTGAGCGCGCCGGTCCCGACGCCGAGAGCGGCGGGGAATTCGTTTGGTGTGGAGCATGTTCCGCCGGTGGTGCACACGATGCGGTCGTAGGAGTTCAGCGCTGATCCCAGCAGGTTCGTGCGTCTCAGGAAGCCCAGCCCGTTCACGGTGTCATAGAGAGCGAGCGGGTTGTTGTCCACCGGCCCGTCGAGAATGAGCGTCAAGTTGACCTGACCCACGATCGGCGTCGAAGGGTCGGTGACCTCGATCGGACCGATGCTCGTCACACCTACCGCGGCCAGGATGCCGGCCAGCGGGCCGGTGGTGTAGACGTCCTGCAGGATGTTCACGGCGGTGGGCGTGGGGTCGGCGAGCGCGATCGGCGCGGCAGGGCCCAGCCCCACCGCGGCGGCAGTTGCGGTTGCGGTCGCGACACCAGCCAGCGCCAGCTTCGTCGTGACTGTCTTGGCGTACCTCGTCGAGCCACCCCTGAGCTTTCCCGCAAACGCTGTAGCAGACATGTCCCGACCCCTAACGCCAGTGCTCTCAGGCTGTGCTCAGGAACATAACCCCCGGCAACTACGGGCGGGTCAATTTGGCCGCGGTGGGTCGCAAGTGGTGACTATTGGCCCGCGAACTGCTGGTAGATCGCGGGAAGGAAGCCGGCCAGGTGGTTCATCTCCTGGGCGCAGTGCACCATCAGATCCCGCGGATCGGGCAGCTGGCGCGCCGCCACCGGCCGGACCGCCCAGTCGGTCACGCGGTTGCCGCCCCGCACCGCCACATGCCGGCCGCCCATCCAGAACCGTGATCGCATCTCGGCGCCCTCGGCGGTGGGACGGACGTGGTGGATGAACCAGCCGATGTCGACCGGCAACTCCGAGGACCCCAGCCGGGCACACACCGCGATACCGTCGCCGAGCCGGGCCGGGTCGAGGCCCAGACGTTCGGGTTCGACGAAGGCGATCGCCCCTTTGGTGAATGCCGAGCCCAGGTACTCCTCGATCAGCGAGGTGCGGCCGACATAACTGCCGTCGGGACCGGCATCGGCCCAGCGCGCAGAGACGTGCGCGCGCGGGTGCCACAGCTTGTAGCGCCGCGAGTCGCTGCCGTGCCAGCCGAACCACCACGACCACATCGACGGGGTCACTCCCGGCATGTCAGTGCGTGCCGATACCTGGATTCCACCGTCACGCAATTGCCCGTACCCGTTCTCGGTCTGCTGGTAGCCGTCGTCGAGAAGTGTTGCAGCCGAGTCGATGTCGAGCAGTACTTCCTCAGCCTGGGGGCCGTGATCGAGTGCGGTCACGATATGTTTCGGCAGCGGGGCCATCTCGGGATTGAAGAACGATCCCCACGCCGTATCGGCGTCACCGGACCGATAGCCAAGGTAAGTGGTGCCCATCAGACCCGTCCCATCCAGCTGTGGAACCGTCCGTCGGGGTCGTAGGCGGCTCGCACCCGGTCGAGCTTGGCCATGTTCTCATCGGTGACGAACTTGGCGGGCCGCTCGCCGAGGTTCTCGTCGGCGAGTTGCACACCGGTCTGCAGGTGCTCCATGTTCGCCATGTTGGAACGCGCCCAGTCCGAATACTTTTCGTCGTCGTGGGCGTCCTTCCACACGGTGTAGAGGGCGAGGTAGATCTCGTCTTCCAGGCTGTAGGCCATGTCTTGGCGCTGCGGTGACGGACCCCAGTTCAGCCAGAGGAAGTGCGCCGGATGCGGCGGCATGGTCTCGAAGATGCGCCGGATCCCCGGAAGCAACTCCTCGGCCGACGCCGAGGTCCACATGTTGTCGGTGGCGTACCGGTACCCGGTCGGGTAGTTGGTCATGACGCCCTCGTAGGCGGTGGCCA